>CAZDAI010000078.1:0-10843 GCA_964503545.1 uncultured Candidatus Sumerlaeota bacterium | reverse complement strand
ATACTCCCATTTGAAGGCGCGATTCTAGTTCTATGTCCGCTTGCAGTATAGCGGACTTTTTCGCCCTTTGAAATAAAAATTGAAGAAATTGCCATCTGGGCCCTGGTCCGGAGGAAGCTTTTTTGTTGAGCGTGATAATATTTGCACAAAATTGTGCAAATCACTAAGAAAAGCAGTCTGAATTGAAAGGGGAATAAACCTTCTTGTCGAATAGATGGTGTGTAAACGATACAGGATCTTATAGCAGGGGGGATATATATGGAGAAACCATTTGCAGAGTGGACCAAAGAGGACAAAGACGCCATTGTGGAGGAAGTAATTGGCAAGTACGAAAAATTCCTCAACCCAGCGTTAGCGTCTGTCTTTAAGTTTATGGGTCTGAGCACCATCGAATGGGAAGCGTCGGGCACAGTTGTCAAAGACATTTACGGCAAAGAGTATTTGGATTGTGCCGGCGGCTACGGGATGTTCGTACCCGGGCATGCCCATCCGAAAATTGTCCAGGCAGTCAAAGATCAGCTGGATCGGATGCCCCTTTCATCCAAGATCCTCTTGAGCAAGCCGATGGCCGATCTGGCGGCACTGATTGCTGAGGTTACACCGGGGGACCTCCAATACAGTTTTATTTGCAACAGTGGTACAGAAGCCAACGAAGGCGCCATTAAGCTGGCCAGAATGGCCACCGGCCGCCATACGATCATCTCCACAGTCAATGCGTTTCATGGCAAGACATTGGGGTCATTGAGCGCCAGCGGCAGGGAGCAGTACAAAGAGCCGTTCGGGCCGATGCTCCCCGGATTTGTCCATGTGCCTTTCAATGACTTCGAGGCCATCCGCAATGCCATTGCAGACAATACTGCAGCTGTAATTCTAGAACCCATCCAGGGAGAAGGTGGCGTCAATGTGCCCGATGACGATTATCTGCCCAAAGTGCGGGAGCTGTGTACAGAACGGGGTGTACTGCTGATACTGGATGAAGTACAAACTGGTTTTGCCCGGACCGGTGCCATGTTTGCCGCTGACCACTACAATGTCATTCCAGACATCTTGGTCACAGCAAAAGCCCTCGGTGGCGGGGTAATGCCCATCGGTGCCTTTACAGCCAGAGCCGCAGTGTGGGAACAGTTTATTGTGCATCCGCTGATCCATACATCGACTTTCGGTGGCAACCCCATTGCCTGCAGTGCAGCCATCGCCGCCATTGAGGTGATTAAAGAAGAGCGGCTGGCCGAGAAAGCGGCAGATAATGGCGAGTACATGATCCGAGAGTTAAAAGGGTTGGCTGAAAAGTATCCTGCTGCCATCAAGGAAGTGCGCGGGAAAGGCTTTCTGATCGGTATCGAAATGACCAAGCCGGGTGTTGCGGGAATGATGATGTCTGAGCTCATCGATCACGGAATATTGGCAGTCTATACCTTAAACAATCCTGTGGTCATCCGGATGGAGCCGCCCCTTGTGATCACCCGTGAGCAAATTGATTTTGTCCTTTCAGTCTTAGCGGGTGCTGCTGAGAAAGCCAGCGCCATTGCCGATGACCTGGACTAAACGACGAGAGGTGTGAATGGAATGCCTTATGTAGAATCAACCATTATGGTCAAAGCAGATCCGAACGCAGTTTACGCTCTGGCCAAAGATATGGAATCCTACCCTCAGTTCATGAAAGATGTGGAAAGCATTGCAACGTTGGAACGGTTTGAAAATGGGACGATTACCCGCTGGGTGACCAAACTGGAAGGTAAAACCCTCAAATGGACAGAACGGGATGAGTTCGATGATGAAAACCTGATGATCCGCTATACACAAATTGAAGGAGATCTAAAGAAGTTCGAGGGATACTGGAAATTTGAGGCCGTAGATGGTGAAACCAAAGTGACCCTTACTGTGGATTTCGAATTCGGTATTCCCATGGTGGCTGCACTCTTGCACCCCATCGCCAAAATCAAGGTACGGGAAAACTGTGAAATGATGCTCAAGGGCATTAAGCAAAAAGTAGAAGGAAGTAATTAAACGCCCACACACAGGAGGGAATTGGATTGGCCAAGAAGAAAAAAAAGAAGAGCGGTGGATACCAAAAAGATTTTCGGGCAAGAAAAATGGACAAAACAAATCCTTGGGTTATCCTGATGGTCTATTTTGCTCTATTTGCCATTGTTGCCTACCCGGCACTCTATCTGGTTTTTGATGTGATTCTAAAAGCTCCCATGACCCAGGGACAGAGGCTTATGTCCAGCCTTGCACTGGGAATTGCCGGAGCCGCATACTACGGTGTTATCCTCAAAGCCAAACGGGAAGGCCGGGAACCGCGAAGATAAAAAAAGAGGAGGTTTTTCAATGAAGTACTGTCGATGCAGCGTGGCTGGCAAGGAAGTGTACGGTGTAGTTGAAAACGAAATAGTCAAAGGCATCAAAGGTTGTATTTATGGTGAGCATTCCCTTTCCGGTGAAGAATGGCCCCTGGCAGAAGTGAAACTGCTGCCGCCCATTAAGCCAAGCAAGCTGATTGCCATCGGGTTGAATTACCTGGACCATGTAAAAGAAGGTGGTGCAGACCGGGAGCCTCCTAAAGAGCCTCTGATCTTTCTAAAAGCGCCAACCTCCATCTGCGGCAATGGCGACAACATCGTGCTGCCAAAACATGCTACCGTGACCCATTATGAAGCTGAGATCGGTGTCGTAATCAAAGACAAAGTAAAAGCAATACCCGAAGAAAAAGCACTGGATGCTGCTTTGGGATATTTTGTGGCCAACGATGTTTCTGAACGTGTATTCCAACGGGGAGACGGGCAGTGGACACGGGCGAAATCCTTTGATACTTTCTGTCCTGTGGGAGATTTTATCGTATCCGACATTGACCCAAACAATCAGAAGATTACCTGTCATGTCAACGGTGAGATCAAACAGAACTCCAACACCAACAACATGATCTTCAATCTTCAGAAAATAATCAGCTATGTTTCCGATCAGATGACCCTGTTGCCCGGTGATGTGATCATTACCGGCACACCCGCTGGCGTTGGTCCCATCCAGCCTGGTGATGTGGTACGGGTTGAAGTGGAAAATATCGGTGTTTGCGAAAACCCCGTAGTAGCTGAATAAGCGACGCAAAGGCTGATGGCTGCTGGCGTGGCGAACCATCTGGACTGCAATTTCTCCTTGACAATTGGTGCAGATTTGCTAAAATTATTTTGATTGCTTGCAAATCAGAGGGGAGGTTGGAGGAATGGATGCTTTGGGGCGCCACATACTGGCTGAAGTGTACGGCTGTGATCATGAGATCTTAAACAGTCCACAGATGATTGAGAAGATCCTGGTCGATGCGGCCCTGAAAGCAGGAGCAGAAATTCGGGAGGTAGCTTTTCACAAGTTTGCACCGCAGGGTGTCAGTGGAGTAGTCATTATCAGTGAATCTCATCTGGCCATACATACCTGGCCTGAGATTGGCTACGCTGCGTTGGATGTTTTCACCTGCGGCGATGCAGTTGACCCATGGGTCGCCTGCAACGACATTGTGGAGAAGTTCGGTGCTGAAAATGTAACAGCAACCGAATCCCGGCGGGGAATTATGCATGCCCCGCATGGAAAGGATGAATTAGGGTAGCTCCGCTCAGCGGAACTTCCTGAGTGTATCCGAAAACTGCGTTCCTGCCCATTGTTATGTTCCCAGCCTAGCTGCGGAATGATGCCTTATGACAAACGTACTGTTTGCATAGGGCATTTGTTTTTAGCAACTAGATGCAACCCTGCCTGATATGCTGCAAAAAGGGGGAAGGATCATGAGTGGAGTGGAAGAGCGCTACCTGCGACAGGTAATATCCGCAAATTTTAGTGTCGAAAAACAGTCTATTCTGGGAAGAAGCCGCATCCTAGTGGTGGGCTTGGGCGGCGTGGGGACCGCTGCGGCTTTGTATCTGGCCCTGGCCGGTGTGACAGACATTGGCCTGTGCGACCAGGGGCAGGTGGAAGAGAGCAACTTGCATCGGCAAATTTTGTATGCAGCTCAAGATATCGGCCTGCGGAAAGTGGACGTGGCCCTGGCTTCTCTGATGCACCTGCAGCCGGGGTTGCGTCCCAGCACATACTGGATGGATGTAGAGAAAGATCTGCAAGAGCTGAGTGATCCATATGACCTGGTGCTGGACTGCCTGGATAACAGTCCGGCCCGCCTGGCTGTGGCTCGCTATGTTTTTGCGCAGCAATTGCCGGTAGTCAGCGCCGGTGCCAGGGACTGGGGCGGGTTTGTTGCCTGCTATCAGCCACCCCAGACAGCCTGCTGGGGCTGTCTCTATGATCTGCCCGGACGGCGTGAGACTTACCCCCATGTGGGGGTCCTCGGGCCTGCTGCCGGAGCTGCCGGTGTCTGGGCGGCCGCCCGCACGATTCGCATGCTTACCGATCAGGAAATACTAAAAGCAGCTGAATACAACACCTTTGATCTGCGTACGGATACAATGAGTCATCTGACCTTTAATCCGCGCCCTGACTGCCCGGTCTGCGGCAGACAAAATCCGGCAGAAGCTGACTGAGGGCAGGATTTAGAAGCCTTTGAGAGAATACAGAACTGAGTAAAGCTATTTTATGTTGGAAAATAGAAAGGAGTGCATCAACCATGTCCATCGAAGCACACGGCGAACGCTGGTTTGCCAATCAAACTCCATTTAAAGACGAAATCAAGAAACTCTGGGGTGACTGGGGTGTCAATTCTGAAATCGGTAAACTCCGCTCTGCGCTGATGCGCCGTCCGGGCCATGAAATTGAAAACATGGAGAACACGTATGCCAAGTACCGCTGGAAAGCACCCATGGATCCTGTCAAAGCTCGGGAACAGCATGATGCGCTGGCTCAGATTTACAGAGACCATGGTGTGACCATTCATTATGTGGAAGAAACCGGCGACTATCCCAATGCATTATTCTGCCGGGATCTGATGCTGATGACACCCGAAGGCGCTATCGTTACCCGTCCAGCCATTGAAGTACGCCGCGGCGAAGAACGCTATGTGGCCAAAACCTTGGGAAATTTAGGTGTACCCATCATCAAGACCATCAATGGCAGCGCTACCTTCGAAGGAGCTTGCGTGCTTTGGGTTGACAAAGAATCTGTCCTTTTGGGGCTTGGTAACCGCTGTAATGCAGAAGGCGCCCGACAGGTAGAAGCTGAGCTGCGTAACGTTGGCGTGAAAAATTTCTGTTACACGCAGATTCCCTATGGTCATGCCCATCTCGATGGCAACATGAACATTGCCGATAAAGATGTCGCTGTTGTTTTCCCTTGGGAAACCCCCCATGATACCGTGGTGTTCCTGATGGAAAGAGGCTTCCGGATTGTCGAATGCAACAAGCCGGAAGAAGCCGAAGTATCCGGCGGGATCAACTTTGTTGCCATTGAACCGGGCAAGGTTGTTATGCCAGCCGGCAATCCCCACACCAGGGATGGTTTGGAAAAAGCAGGCGTTGAAGTCATTGAGATTGATATTGATGAACTCCAGAAAGGCTGGGGTGCGATTCATTGCATGACGGCCTTCCTGAAGCGGGATGATGTGGAATAGAAGGGGGCAATACCATGAAACTTTGGGGTGGACGCTTTCATAAGGAAACTGTTTTTACCGCCCAGGACTTTACGGCTTCCATACCGTTTGACCGAAGGATGTATAAGCAAGACATTGAAGGCAGTATCGCCCATGTGACCATGCTGGCCAAGCAAGGGATCATTACCGATGACGAACGGGATCAGATCATACGCGGATTGCAGGGGATCATGGCCGATATCGAAGCTGGCAATTTTGAATTCAAAGTTGAGCTGGAAGACATCCATATGAATGTGGAGCGGGCGCTCATTGAACGGATCGGTCCGGTAGGGGCAAAAGTCCACACAGCCCGCAGTCGCAACGATCAGGCTGTGCTGGATACCCATATGTACCTGCGGGAAGAAATGAAGGGGATCATGCAACAGATCAACGATTTTCAAGAGGTGATTGTGGACGCTGCCGATAAACACATGGGCGTGATGATGCCCGGTTATACTCACCTGCAGCGTGCCCAGCCCCTGTTGTATTCTTTCCACATTATGGTATATTTCTTCCGCCTTCAGGCAGATTTTGAACGGATGCGTGACTGTTACGCCCGTGTCAACATGTCCCCTTTAGGTGCATGTGCCTTAGCGGGCACATCGTTTCCCATTGATCGCCATTATACAGCAGCCCTTTTGGGCTTTGACCGGGTGTATGAAAACAGCATGGATGCAGTCAGTGACCGGGATTTTGTCATTGAGTTTTTAAGCTGCTGCGCAATTTTAGCCATGCATCTCAGCCGTTTGAGCGAAGAGTTGATTCTCTGGTCCAGCCGGGAGTTTGGTTTTGTGGAGATGGATGATGCTTTCAGTACGGGCAGTAGCATCATGCCCCAGAAGAAGAATTCAGATGTTTGCGAACTCACCAGGGGTAAAACCGGGCGGGTTTACGGCAATCTGATGTCAGTCTTGACCATGATGAAGGGTCTGCCCATGGCATTTAACTCCGATATGCAAGAAGACAAAGAGCGTCTGTTTGATTCCATTGATACCATCAAAGGTGTCCTGGCCATTAATGCCAAAATGTTCGCAGCTCTGAAAGTGAAGAAAGAACGGATGGCAGCGGCCATTCTCGGTGATTTCTCTAATGCTACGGATATGGCAGACTACCTGGCCAAAAAAGGACTGCCTTTCCGCCAGGCTCATGAAATCGTCGGGGCCGTTGTGCTTTACTGCTTGGAACATGAGAAAAATCTGGAGCAACTGAGCCTTGATGAACTAAAGCGCTTTTCGGACATTTTTGAAATGGACGTGCTGGATGCTATTCGACCGGAAACTTGCGTGAACTCTCGGCGCTCCTTTGGGGGAACAGCACCGGAGCAGGTACGTGAACAGATCGAAACTGCTCGGATCCGCCTGAGTGAAAACAAAAAATTCTTTATTGATTAGAAAAGCAGGAGTCCGGCCACTGGTCGGGCTCCTGATCCGGTTGGGGAGGAAAAAACTCAGTAGTTGTGGAATAGATGCAATGACTGATTCCGGCCAAACCATCTGGAAAGGAGGCGAAACCGGTATTTCCGGCTTCCTGGTTTTAGTACGTAATTAATTAAATTTTAGGGGAGGTTTTCTATGATGAGTGACATGAGTCGGTTTGTAGCAGAACGCAGCAAAGAGATTAAGCCATCCCAGATTCGAGCGATGCTGGCTATGGCGGCAGGGTTGGATGATGTAATCAGCTTGGGGATCGGTGAGCCAGATTTTGATACACCGCAGCACATAATCGATGCAGCATTTAAGGCTGCCTCTGAGGGGATGACCCATTATTCTGATGCCCAGGGCATTTTACCCCTGCGGCAAGCCATCTCCCAAAAGTTGAAAACCCGCAACGGTGTGGACGCCGCACCGGATGAAATCATCGTCACCATCGGCGGTGGGGGCGGGCTATCTGTCGCTTTTTTGAACACTCTCAATCCAGGCGATGAGGTCATTACGGCAGACCCTTGCTATGCCATGTATTTTCCTCAGTTGGTGCTGGCCGGTGCCAAAGCAGTCACTGTTCCCATTCGGGAAGAAAATGAATTTCGTCTAAAAGCAGCAGATATTGCTGCCAAAATTACACCGAAAACCAAAATGATCATCATCAATTCCCCCCAGAACCCAACTGGATCAGTGATGACACGCAAAGATCTGGAGGAAGTAGCTGAGCTGGCTATCAAACATGATCTGCTGGTCCTGTCCGATGAAGCCTATGAAGAATTCATCTACGGCGAAGGGGAGCATGTCTCCATCGGCTCCATGGACGGAATGAAAGACCGGACACTGACGATCAATACCTTCAGCAAAACCTACGCCATGACCGGTTGGCGTTTGGGCTATATTGCCGGAAACAAAGAACTGATTCAGCGGATGACTGTCTATCAGGGCACTTTCTTGGCTAACCCCTGTACATTTTTGCAGATGGGTGCGATCCGGGCCATTGAGACGGCCGATGCCGATGTTAAAGAAATGATTGCTGCCTACACCCGTCGCCGGGATATTATGGTGGACGGTTTGAACAGCATTCCCGGGATCACCTGTTTGAAGCCGGTTGGTGCATTCTATGCCTTCCCCAATATAAAAGGGCTGGGCAAAAACAGTTACGATGTGGCAGTGGATTTTATTCAAAAAGCTCATGTCATCACCACCCCCGGTACTGCATTCGGGGATGAGGGAGAAGGGTATCTGCGTCTTTCCTATGCAAACTCAGAAGAGAACATCGCAGAAGCCATTCGTAGAATGAAAGAAGTAGTGGAAAAACACTACTAATCAGTTTTTGGAGGAGGAGAAAGGCATGACCATTCAATTGGCAAATCGCACCAAGGACATTCAGGCATCCCAGATTCGGGCAATGTTTGCCCATGCCATGGGGGTATCAGATCTGATCAGCCTCGGTATTGGTGAGCCAGACTACGACACCCCGAAACACATCGTTGAGGCATGCTGCAAGGCCCTGCATGACGGCTTTACCCACTATTCTCCCAGTGCCGGTGAAATCTTCCTGCTGCGGGCATTGGCTGAGAAATTGAAAAAACGAAACAATGTCGATGTCACGCCCCAGGAGATTATTGTCACCATCGGTGGCCAGGAGGCCCTGACTTTGAGCATGCTGGCGGCAATCAATCCCGGTGATGAAGTACTGATTCCCGACCCATGTTTTTTCCCCTATGGACAGTGCGTCATGTTCGCCGAAGGGGTTCCGGTGTATGTACCCACCTTCGAAGAAAATGGATTCCGGCTGATGCCTGAAGATGTGGAAAAGAAGATTACAGCCAAGACTAAAGCCATTTTGATCAACTCTCCCGGCAATCCCACGGGTGCAGTTATGACCCGGGAGGATTTGGAAGGACTGGCAGCCCTGGCAATAAAACATGATCTGATCGTTATGTCAGACGAAGTATATGAAGAATTCATCTATGAGGGCGAACACATCAGCATTGCTTCTTTGCCCGGCATGAAAGAACGTACTTTCACCCTGAACAGTTTCAGTAAAACCTATGCCATGACCGGCTGGCGGATCGGGTATATTGCTGCACCTCAAATGTTCATTGAGGCAATGACCCGCATTCACGGGACCTACCTGACCAATGTCGCCGCATTTGTGCAAAAAGGGGCAGAAGCGGCCCTGACAGGACCCACCGAACCGCTGCATGAGATGATTGAATCCTATGCCCGCCGCAGACGGCTGATCGTCGATGGTCTTAACTCCATCCCGGGCATTGAATGCCCGGAACCCCAGGGTGCTTTCTATGTATTCCCCAATATTAAGGCGCTGGGCAAGACCTCGTATGACCTGGCGGTGGATATGATCCAGAAAGCGGGTGTACTGACTATCCCCGGCAGTGTTTTCGGGAAACAGGGAGAAGGATACCTGCGCATGTCCTATGCGACGGCCGAAGAGCAGATTCGGGAAGCCATTGAACGGATCCGCGACTATGTGAGCAAGCTTTAAATTAAGTGATGGGGCGCAGCATTTCGCTGCGCTTTCTTTTTTTGGCAGGATTCTTGCCTGGCAAAAGTGAATACGCCAAAGGTAATGATTGGAATTGATTCCGATGGCACATCAGGGAGGGATGTAAAATGCATGGCATGTTTGAACAGGCACTGGACAGGGAGCGAATCAGTTGCCTGAAATGGAATCATGAAATTGCACGAACCGGTGATCCGGATCTTCTCTGTTTTGGCACTGCAGATATGGACATCCGCGCACCCGAGCCCGTTTTGGCTGCTATTTGTGCTGTGGCTGAAGTAGGACATCTGGGGTACCCGATGATTCGCCCTTCCTACTACGACGCGATCATCCGATGGCAAAAACGCCTCAGCGGTTGGGAGATCCAAAAGGAATGGATTGACGACAATGTGGGGATCTATACTTCCTGCTATGGGATCATCGATGCCCTAACGGAACCAGGAGACGAGATCATTATTCAAAGCCCCGTGCATTATCCATTTGCGGCGCTGACAAGCATCAACGGACGCGTGCCGCTGGTCAATCCCCTGGTACAGCGGGACGGAAAATATCATATGGATCTGGAAGGCCTCGCCAGCATTATTACACCGCGCACCCGCATGCTGTGGCTGTGCAATCCGCACAATCCAGTTGGACGTGCCTGGACTGGGGATGAACTGAGAAAACTGGGTGAAATCTGTCTGGCCAATGACATTGTAATCATGTCCGATGATGTCTATTGCGGTTTGCTCTATCCCGGGGTTCAATACACACCCATCGCGGCGCTCAGTGATGCCTTGGCCCAAATCACGCTGACGCTTTGGTCAACCAGTAAAATCTACAATACGACCGGTGTTCGTCATTCACTGGTTGTCTGTCCCAACAAGGACTTGCTGGACAAATACCGGCTAACCATGCAGAAGCAGAGCCTGGCCTATGGCAAGAACATTTTTGGTTTGGCAGTCACAGAAGCTGCTTTCAATGAATGCGATGAATGGGTGAGGCGGCTTATGGCGGATGTTCAGGAGCATCATGCTCTGGCTAAGACCATCCTGGAAGAAGGGATTCCCGGTGTAAAGGTGGGGGATATGGAAGCTACTTATGTCGCCTGGGTAGATGCCCGCAGCCTGAATCTTCAACCGCTGGATGTTATTGATTTTTTTGAAAAAAAAGCACGTGTCATTGTGGAGCCCGGTCATAAATTCGGTGATGCAGGAGCTGGTTTCTTCAGAATGAATCTGGGCACCAGTCAGAGTCGCCTGATGGCGGGTTTGGAGAGGATCGTGACGGCAGCAAAAGAAATGCGGCCATAACTTGACCTTCTGCCGCTTCTTATGATATATTGGCAGAAAT
>CAZDAI010000077.1:0-10879 GCA_964503545.1 uncultured Candidatus Sumerlaeota bacterium | reverse complement strand
GAAATATGACATGCTGGGTGGCGTAATCCTGGAAGTACGCCTGATGGTAAAAGGTTTGCCGCGCTGGGGGTTGGGAATAACAGCCCTTTTGGTGGCGCTGGGCTTTTTCGTACCCTGGCCCGCTGCCTATCGGTATTTGCTGCCGCTGCTTTGGTTGTGGCCGATTGGCATGCTCAGCCGGGCAGGGACTTGGGAAGCCGAGCATGGTACAGGGGCTTTACTGGTGGCTGCAGGAATAGCCGTTCGGCGGCAGACGGTAGCAATTTATGGTGCTTGTGCACTGATCATTTTGGTGCTGGCTTCAGGAGTGTGGATCCGTATGGCAGCATCGAGTGCCCATTGGATTGATCTTACGGCTCTTCTGGCAGGGGCTTTGTTCATTCCGGGGCTGGCACTTTTTTGCGGTTCGCTGAGTCGTTCTCGGCGGGTATTCGAGGTGCTGTATTTTCTGCTCTGGTATATTGGCCCCCTCAATGGGATCCCTTTCTTGGATTTTACAGGGATTCATGCTGAAACAGCAAGCCAGGCAGGGATCTATCTGCTTTTAGCGACAACCTTGCTGGCAGGCGCGGTGCTGCTCCGAGAACGGTATTTCCGAACACTCTATGAGTAAACGGTTTCAGCTATCCTCAGTACAATCTTGCAGCTTGAAAAAAGTAACTGCCTTTGCAGTTTGATTTTTTTCGACATCTCCCGGATCAGATCGGTGGGTTTGAGGAAAACGATTATCGATTCTCTGGCGATCATGTGAAGGACCGGTCTGGTATAAGCCTTTTTTTTACCGGCAAGGAAATTATCAAAGAGGGCAGCAGGGAATGGCAGAATTTTCCCGAATACTTGCGTATTCACCGGACAGGAGATGGTTTGTATGGATGCTGAGAAAGAGTTAAATTTGGCTGCAGAAAATGCCCCGGAACCAGTTGTAACCATGGGGCGGATCCTGCAGTTTTTCATACCCCTGGGATTGACATCGGCGATGATGATGCTATCCCATTCCATTATTGCAGCAGGAATTTCCCGCACTTATTTGCCAGAAATTTCTATGGCAGCGTATGCTGTGTCACTCAATGTTTCGGGGATGGCTGAATCGTCCATGGTGCTGGCCCGGCAGATGGCCATTGCCCTGTTTCATGGTCCCCGCTCCTTTCGGGTCATTCGTAATGTGACCTTGGCGACCTTGGCGTTTTTTGGGTCGATTATGCTGGCAGTCGCTTTTACACCTTTTGGACGTTTCATATTTGGCAGTGTCCTGGGAGTTAGTGAGCAGTTGCTGACGCCGACCATTCATGTGTTCCGGGTCGTCATGCTCATGTCGGTGGTCTCTTGCGTACGGTCATTGTATCATGGTGTACTGATCCGTCGGAAACGGACGATCTTTGTAACCCATGCCATGTTTGTGCGCATCAGCCTGATGATTGGTCTGGTTTTTGTTTTCACTCGTTTTGATCTGGTGCGAGGGGCGTATGTAGGGGGTGTTACCATTGTATCAGGTATTGCTGCCGAGGCCCTCTACTCCATGTGGCGGGGAAGTAAACTGATTGAGCCGCCCGATGGAGTTGTCGATCCGGCGGACTCTGAGCTGACCTTCTTGCAGGCAGCCACTTTCTTTTATCCCTTGATTTTAGCGGCAGTACTCTTTAGTCTCACGCGACCGATCATGACGGCAGGAATGGCTCGCAGTGTGGATCCGGCCATTGCTCTGGCCGCATTTTCGGTAGCGACCTCTCTCGGGTGGATTATTATTGCACCCTGTCAGAATGTTCATCAGGCAACCATGGTGTTTGTGCAAGAACGAGGCGGCTTCGCAAAAGTACAGGCCTTTGCCCGGGGATTTGGTCTGGTGGGTTCGATTATCCTTACGCTTGTTGCGTTTACGCCGATTGGTTCATGGATTCTGGTTCATCTGATCGCCGTCAGCGATCAGATGGTGCAGCCCGTGCTCAATGCCCTGCGTATCCTCGCCCTGCTGCCCATGGTACTGAGCATGCAAGAATATTTCATGGGCATCTTGCTGGTCAACCAGCATACCCGCGTTGTCAGTCTCTGCAAAATGGCCAATTTAACCGTTGTAACCATTGTGGTCTTGATTGCGAGCACCTATTTCCCCACGATGGGCAGCATGATCGGGGCTGCCGGGCAGTTGGCAGGATTCAGTGCTGAGCTGGTGGTTGCCGGGACGGCGTATCGGGTGCTGGAAAGAAGCGGGGGTTTGGCGATTACCCGATAGTCCAAGGTCAGGCGGCAATGTGCTGGAGTGGGTAGAATGCTAAAATGATGAACTCAGGAGAGTGGAGCATTAGGATTTATTGGACCATTGAGCAAGACAATTGGGAGACCTGCATTTTAACATACACTTAACCAACGCGAAGCTGTGCCTGCCACAAAGATTATGAAATTTGCGGCAGGCCTTTCTGCTTTTACTTTCCGCCGATCATGTCTCGTGCATATCCAGCAGTAACAGCATAACAACCAAAGTGTTTTCTTGTTCAAATTATTAGCATCAGAAAATTTCAAATGGTCATGCCAAAACCGAATTTTTTTACAGCTTTTCCCCATCCAGGGTACCATTTGCGAAAACTTATAACATAAAATGATCCGTGCAGAAATGGATGGATCGGAAGTTAGGACATTTTGAAACTAAAAAAGGATAATTGCACAAATAGTTGAATACTCAAACTAAAATATGTCACTTTCTTAAGAAAATGCGCGCTGTTCGTCAGTGCCTTTTGATTTTTTTAGATCAATATACAAAAATTAGTAAAGATATGAATTTGTTGGATTTATTTAACGGAAGAACGGCTTTGCCCTGCAGTAGGGGGGCTGACTGGAAACAGGCGGTTACTAAAAGAGAGGAGGGAATTCAGTGGCGAAGGTGGAGGTTAATAAAGAGAAATGCAAATCGTGTGAACTGTGCATCAGTGCCTGTCCATTTCATCTGCTGCGGGTGAGCAAAGAAATCAACTCATTCGGAGACCATTATGTGGAGCAGATCAATGCAGAAAAATGCACAGGCTGTGCGCTGTGCGCACTGATGTGTCCGGATCTGGTCATCAGCGTATACAAGTAATCGGGAGGGATGAGAAACCATGGCAAAAAAAGATATTATGATGGCAAATGTTGCATGTGCTGAGTCAGCCTTGCGAGCCGGCTGCCGGTTCTTCGCCGGTTACCCCATTACACCCCAGACAGAAATCACCGAATATCTGGCTACGCGCATGTTCGAGCTGGAGGGGCGGGTTTTTGTTCAGGGTGAAAGTGAGCTGGCCTCCATTAATATGGTCATCGGTGCATCGGCTTCGGGAGCGCGAGCTATGACCGCCACTTCTGGACAAGGATTTTCCCTGATGGCAGAAGGTTTAAGCGCCTGTGCGGGAGCTGCTATCCCCGTAGTATTTGTGGATGTCGAGCGCGGCGGTCCGGGTAACTGTACCACAGAACCTTCGCAAATGGATTACAACATGGCGACAAAAACCGTTGGACACGGTGGTTTCAAGGCGTTTGTTCTGGCCCCGTCGTCCGTGCAGGAAACGGCGGACTTTACTTATGAAGCATTTGATATCGCCGATGAATACCGCTGTGTGGTTATTATTATGACCGACGGTATGCTGGGCCATTTAATCGAAACGGTAGAACTGAAACCCTTCCGGGAGCTCAGTGATCTGCCTCCGAGACCGTGGGCGGCCAGAGGCAATGCAGACGGCACCACCAATCGAGCGGGGAGACCGCCGCTCCAGGGAGAAGCATGGGCCAAAGAAGTTGTTAAAATGTATGAAAAATGGGACAAAGAATTAACGAGGGTGGAACATTTCATGACCGACGATGCTGAAACCTTGGTTCTGGCCTGGGGTTCGGCAGCGCGGGTAGCAAAAACCGCCATTCGTGCCTTGCGGGCAGAAGGCAAGAAAGTTGGCCTGATTCGGGCCATTACGCTCAACCCCTTCCCCACCCAGGCCATCGCTTCTCTGGATCCACAGCAGGTAAAGAACATTCTGGTTTTAGAAGATGCACTGCCTGCCCAATTTTATTATGATGTATTGTGTGCACTTAACGGCAAGCCAATTCCGGTCAGTCTGTATACCCGCTGCATGGGGAATATGATCTCACCCGAAGAGGCCGAAGAAGAACTAAGAAAACTAGTGTAAGGAGGGGGAGCGAAAATGGAACAAGTCTACGGTATTCCAAAAGGGATCAATGACATAAAAACAGGATTCTGCCCGGGATGCACCCATCCAACGGCAGAGAAAATATTGGCTGAAGTGCTGGATGAACTGGGCTACATCGGGAATACGATCATCTGCATGCCCATTGGCTGTGCGCTGCATGCCAATCCCTATTTCGAAATCGATCAGATTCAGTGCCTGCATGGCCGGGCATCCGCTGTGGCCGCAGGGGCTGCCCGCATGAATCCGGACAAATGCATTGTCACCTACCAGGGAGACGGGGATGCCATGTCCATTGGCATGTCAGAAACCTTCTATTCCGCCAATCGGGGTGAAAAGTTTACGTGCATCGTCATTAACAACCAGATTTATGGTATGACTGGCGGCCAGATGGCCCCCACCAGCTTGGTGGGCCAAAATTCAACCACTGGGATGCGCAAAGTAGAGCAAACCGGATACCCGGTGCGCTATGCAGAAATCATTGCTTCTTTGGAAGCCCCCGGTTATGTAGCTCGGGGCGCCTTGCATTCTCCAAAACATATTATGCAAGCGAAGAAATACATTGAGAAAGCAATCCGTTGCCAGATGGAGCATGGCAAGTACTCCTATGTTGAGCTCCTGTCACTTTGTCCGACCAACTGGGGCATCCTGCCTAAGGATTGTCCGAAATATGCAGAAGAGCATGTGCTGCCCATTTTCCCACTTGGGGAAATGAAGAATGCAGAGGGGGTGTAGAGGATGCAAAACAGTGTTCTGATGGGTGGTTTCGGCGGTCAGGGCGTACAGACCTGTGGTCAGCTGTTGACCTTTGGTGCCAATGAAGAGGGAACCATTGTCACTTTCTATTCCCAATACGGCGGGGCCATGCGGGGCGGGACGTCCAACTGCACGGTTATCACCAGTGATGAAGAGATCGGCTCGCCCACCAAAGCAAAACCTGCTTATGTCATCGCCTTTAACATTCCTTCATTCAAAGCGTTTGAAAAGCGGGTGGCGCCGGGCGGGACCATGGTAGTCAATTCTTCCTTGATCAAAGAAGACTTGTATACCCGGGATGACATTACCTATGTAGGGGTTCCGGCCACGACTCTTTCGGAAGAAATCGGCAGCGCCCGGGTCCTGAATATCGTCATTTTGGGATTCTTCTGTGAGCTGAGCAAAATGGTGTCACCGGAAGTGATGAAAAAAGTGGTACTGGAAAGAATGGCCAGAAAACAGGAGTTCATTGAAATGAACACCAAAGCCTTCGACCAGGGTGTGGCGTATGCGCAGAAACTGAAGAGATAGCTGGCAGTAGTAAGATTTTATTGTGGAATGCATGTCAGGCATTTCAGCTGTTCTGGCAACAAAAAAGCATGTAAAATTGACAAACGGTCGAAGCGTTGCCTCATGCGTTTCGACCGTTGTCGTTCACAGCTGACAATTAAGGATTACCCAAGGCAGGATTTGATCAGATTCAGTCGAAAATACTCATATTGTGAAAAATTTGGAAACCGAAGATACAATTAGATTGTGTCCCATCTGACGTCAATAACAAACAGGAATTGTTTGACAGGGTGGTGCTGATTTGATCGATCCAAAGGATTTTCAGATAATTAAAGATGAAATTGCTGAGCGACTCCTTAAGGACAGAGTCATACTTGATGAGCTCAGAGAGAAGATAAGACCTCTACGGGAGCAAGTGCGACGGATTCATCCGCGCACCTCAGCATCACTCTCACTGGTTGCCGCCGATGGTGGCAATAACCAAGTGCATTTTGATCCTTTTCTGCTACAGATTATTCGTGTGGTTGATTCCAGCGCAAATGAGTATTTTCTGGAAGCTGTCACTGCAGAATCGGATTTACTGCAGCTATCACGAAAACATCTTTCAAAGGATGGCACACCATACACTGCGCTAGGTGAAATGATGACGTATTTGAATACGAAGACCTTAGATCAGCTATCTCCTTACTTTAATTCCAATACTCATAAGCCCAATAGCGGCTCACCGTGGATCCATGTATATCGGGATCTGATCGAGTGGGCCGTTTTGTTTAATATTGTCCGAAGTAAGGATTTTGGCACAGACACAATTCTCATCCGGGATGGTTTGCTCCGCAGCATCCTGATTGATCGAAAACATTTCTCCAAGCTGATAAACGGCATCGATGAAGCAATGCAGCAGCAGTGGCAAAAAGCGAAAAGGCGAATCTATATTGTCGGACTAGCAAAAGGGAGCAAGGTGCTAAGTCGCTATCGTTTGGCGATGTATTTGGAAAACGTACTAACGAATCAATATCCCAGTTATGTAGAAATCCCCAGGGAAATTGAGGAGAGCGTATACAATCATACTGAATATGCACGTGGTAGAGATGCAATTGCACCATATAGTGCAGAAAGCACTATGGTTGGCGGGAAAATGTTTTTTGTCAAATTTGGCTGTCAGGATACGGACCCAATATGGCCAGTGGATGTCTGGATACGCCAACGGCAGGATGCCCAGGTGATAATTGGCCATCTGCTGGCGGACGCCCTTAATGGATTTCCAATTCCTCTGTATCCTTTATCATTGCAGAAAGCGCATGAGAATGCTGCTTTAGGGGATTTCGATTTCGATATGCTCCAGGATATGATCATCGATGGTCTGCGCAATCTGCTGGGCAGTGAAAGTGAACAGTTCGATCGTTATCTGCTGATGGACCGCAAAATTGCGATGCAGCGCTATGGGAGGGAAGGTATATGATGGCAGGTCCTGTATTATTCCCATCGGAACAAACCGTGGGGGTTTTCCGTGGATTCACAGAGGGCGGCTTAGAGTTTCACGCAGAGCTGGTGTTGCCCTACCGCAGTGATTTTCAGAACATCCCCATGCATGGTCAATTCATCCTGGTGCAGTTGGAGACACCCGAAGAAGCGGTGCTGGGACGTATCTCTTCATTCTCGTCTGATGGGAAACTCTCTTTCGGGATTGGTGAAGAATTTAATATCCGAGCAGTGCGAGAAGGTAGACCAGTACCGGAGGATCTGCGGGAACAGTACCTGAAATATAAAGTGAACATTCGCGTTCTGGGCGTTTTGCGCTGTAACGGAAAAGGGCTAACCTTTGTCCCATCCCAGCGCCGGTTGCCCCACGTTGGCAGTCCCGTAGCTTTTTTAAGTGAAGAAGTTCTGAAGGAAGTGGCAGGGCACAATGATGAAGGAGTTCCCATTGGCTTCTTTGCCTTGGGGGAATACATTTTTTCCGGGGGTAATCAATGTCTTGATGTCTTGCCCTGGATGCAGATCCGTAAACCTGAGATCCAAGTGCGGTTTTCGATGGATAGTCTGGTTTCAAGGCGATCCTTCATCTTTGCCCGGGCCGGCTTTGGCAAGTCCAATCTAAACAAGCTGCTATTTAGCAAATTGTATAGCACAACCCCGACGGTGGAGAAACGGGGCGGAAAAAAAGTACCGGTTGGCACTGTTTTATTTGATCCTGACGGTGAATATTTCTGGCCGGATGATAAGGGAAGACCCGGTTTATGTGATGTTCCTGAACTGCAAGATCGGCTGGTGGTATTTACTTCCCGTAAAGCGCCTAGTGCCTTTTACAGTTCGTTCGTTGCCGGGGGTATTAAGCTGGACATCAGACGGCTCCGTCCGGCCGATGTCATCGCAATCTCGTTATCGCCGGACCGGCAGGAACAGCAGAATGTGCGAAAACTAAAGGGATTGTCTCAGGAGCGTTGGGAACGGCTGGTGGATCTTATTGATGAATTGGGAAATGAAGTACCCATTCAAGATATGATCCGGCTGATGAGTTTGGAAAAATCGCAAGAGGTAGAAGCATTGGCAGGCAGAGCCAATATGACAGCCATTGTAAAAATGCTGCATGATAAGAGCAGTCAGTTAATGGATATGCTCATTCAGGCGCTTTCTGAGGGGAAATTGTGTATTATTGATGCTTCCCAGATTCGCCGTGGCCAGTCTCTGATTCTTTCTGGGCTGATTTTGCAGAGAATATTTGACCGGAATCAGGAAGAGTTTACTGCGGCGGAACCGAAAACCATCCCGACAATTGCAGTGATTGAAGAAGCACAGACAGTGCTTAATGAAGGTGCTGTAGGAGCAGAACCTTACATAGCCTGGGTTAAAGAAGGTAGAAAATATGATCTAGGCGCGGTGATGATAACCCAACAGCCAGGCAGTATCCCCAATGAAATTCTTAGCCAGGGCGATAATTGGTTTATATTCCACTTGCTTTCTGCCAACGACTTGAAAAATGTAAAATATGCCAACGCCCACTTCAGCGATGATCTGCTGAGTGTATTGCTCAATGAACCCATCCAGGGGCAAGGGGTGTACTGGAGTTCAGTGAAAGGTAAGCCTTATCCATTGCCGGTGAGAATTCTGTCATTTGAATCAGAAGTTCAAACCCAGGATCCAGAATACACGCGTGATCGGATTGATACCTATGCAACAAAGCTGAAAGCAAAATTTGAAAGTGATTTAATCGATGGGGTAGAATTTGAGGAGACTGCAGATGAATCCAATGAGGCGATGGATCCGCAGAAAGTGTATCTGGAACGAATGATTCAGATGCTGAAAAATGATCAGGAAATGATGAATAAGCTGCAAAAGAATGCCATGCCCTGGGGAGGATTGAAAGCGTATATTTTCGAACGGTTGCCCACCAGCATTGAAGACCGGGATAATTATGCCTACAACATGGTAGTCAAAGTGATGAATGTCCTATATGGTAATCAGGGCGTGGGATGGCATACATTTAAGAATGAAAAGAGTAAGACGACATATATTGGACTGGGGCGGGGCAGAGGATGATGTGCTAGGAAACGACTGCTTAGCGATAATTCGAATGTATGAGGTGTGAGATGAAGATATGTAACTGTTGTGGTGCAACGATGCAAATCCGCCAAAGCGGAGCAATACTTTTTTGGGTTTGCGAAAATTTTCCTCTCTGTAGACATAAAGAGATTGTTCCGGAACGTGATCAACCTGCAATTGATTTGCAGAGGAAAAGTCATAGACTAAAACAAATAAGGGAATCACACGATGATGAAGAAGAAATCGAACTTGGTGAAGAGCAAAAAGATCTGTTTGATTTGCTCGAAAGCGCGAAGGAGAATCTATTTATTACTGGTAAGGCGGGGACTGGAAAGTCTGTGCTCTTGAGGCATTTCGTGCGAAATACACAAAAGCAAGTAATCGTGCTAGCGCCAACAGGGGTCGCAGCTATGAACGTCCAAGGTCAAACATTGCACTCTTTCTTTGCTTTTGATCATAATGTCTTAGATCCAAACGATGTCTGGATTAATAAAGAGACTGCGGAGATATTACGAAATGCGGATGCATTTATCATTGACGAAATCTCCATGGTGCGTTCAGATGTTATGGAGTGTGTAAATAGAAAATTTCAACTCGCATATGAAAATGACTTACCCTTTGGAGGTGTTCAATTCATTGCTTTTGGTGATCTTTTTCAGTTAGAACCCGTTGTTCCAAACGATTCTGTCCGCCAATATCTAAAGCAGAATTTTGGTGGAGCTCATTTTTTCTTTGCCCCGATCATTCAGCTATGTGATTTAAGGGTACGGGAGTTGAAGCACGTATATAGACAGAAAGACAAATACTTTCAAGAACTGTTAAATGATATCCGTTATGGATCGCCAAAGGATTTTACGATTGATGAGATAAACCATCGAACGCAAGGTCTTCTGAATGTGGAAAACATCTTAACAATAGCGTCTACGAATTCGATAGTGAATACAATAAACGATGAGCGTCTTAACGAACTGTCGGGTGAAGTTCACTCGTATACGGCAAGCATGAGTGGAGATTTGAAAGAGTGTATCAAGTACACAAATACCATACTAAAATTGAAAGTCGGGGCGCAAGTGATGCTCTTACGCAATAACTGGAAAAAAGGAGAGTTGATTTGGGCTAATGGTACGCTAGCAAAGATTGAAAAACTTAACGAAGCAGAAATTTGGGTGTCCATCGGAGATTCGATTCATAAAGTAGAACCGGTAACATGGGATACAAAAAAGCATAAATTTGATCAAGAAAGTGGCAGGATCCAAACAGAAACGGTAGCAAAATTCACTCAATTTCCTCTTTGTTTAGCCTGGGCTATTACAATTCATAAGGCGCAAGGAAAAACATTCCAGAATGTAATTGTTGATTTTGGGAAGGGCGCATTTACTCATGGGCAAGCGTATGTTGCGCTGAGCAGGTCTGAGTCCTTGGCTGGATTGCATCTCGTAAAACCTTTACGCAGGCGTGATATAATTGTGAATCCAACTGTTTTAGGATTTATGCAGTCATTTAATGATGTAATTAAGACAGCAAAACAGAAGGTGAAAACGATCGCTTTAATTTCTTGTACCAAAAGCAAGAGGGACCAACCCTGCGCAGCAAAATACCTTTATGACAACCTGAGCCCGTGGTTCAAACATGCATTTGAATATGCACAATTGAGCGCAGATGAAACATATATTTTATCTGCAAAGCATGGCCTAGTTCACCCTGAACAAACCCTTTCACCCTATAATGAAGCTCTGCAGGAGAAGAGCGAAAAAGAGCGACAAGAGTGGGGAATTCGGATACTTCAACAATTGAAGGAGGTAAGTGACTTAGAGAAAGATCGTTATATCATTATTGCTGGTTACAATTATTACACACAGATTATTCCTTATATAAAAAAAAATGATAAGAAAGAGGACATAGAAATTGAAGGC
>CAZDAI010000076.1:0-11140 GCA_964503545.1 uncultured Candidatus Sumerlaeota bacterium | reverse complement strand
CTTAATTTCCATGTACCCGGTGCAATTTCCTGCCGAGGAAAGGACCTTTGGAAAATCCTTCGGATTCAGAATCCCATCCCAAAATGATATAATAGAGAAAAGATACCCAATAAAGGAGGTTGCCCTTGTGAATATTGAAGTCATCGGTGTCCCTGTGGATCTGGGAGCAGACCGGCGGGGCGTAGACATGGGACCCAGTGCTATCCGTTATGCTGGCTTAAAAGAAGCGATCGCTGATTTGGGGTATCAGTGCATTGATCTTGGCAATATCGATGTGCCCACACCAAAGCAGATGGGTGTATTCCCGGATCCAGCTATGAAATACCTTGACGAAGTCACGATGGTGAATAAAAGACTTGCATCCCGTGTGGCAGATGCTCACAAGCGCGGCAATATGCCCCTTATTCTGGGAGGAGACCACAGCATTGCTGTAGGGTCTGTACTCGGGACTCAATCTGCGTTTCACAACATCGGCATCATTTGGATAGACGCTCATGGAGATTTCAACAATCATCTTACCACCATCAGTGGCAACTTGCACGGTATGCCTCTGGCTGCCTGTGCCGGTTTTGGACCACCGGAGATGACTGATTTCAAAGCAGAAACAACTGCTCACATCAATCCGGAAAACATTGTATTGATTGGCATCCGGGACTTGGACAAAGAGGAAAAAGTTCTGATCCGAAAATCAGGTGTCCATGTCTTTACCATGGCGGATATTGATATTCACGGCATGCGTCATGTTATGACCCAGGCGCTTCGTATTGTCAATGACGGTACAGATGGCTTTCATCTTAGCTTTGACATGGACGCTTTGGATCCGAAGGAGGCCCCCGGCGTCGGCACTCCTGTACCCGGTGGGTTAACCTACCGCGAAGCTCACCTTGCTGCAGAAATGATTGCCGAAGCGAGTTCCCTCCGCTCCTTTGAATTTGTCGAAGTAAACCCAATCCTAGATCAGATGAACCACACCGCAAAAGTTGCTGTAGCACTGATTGCGTCAGTTTTAGGCAAAAAAATCATCTGAATACTGCAAAAAATATTTACAAGCCATGCTGCCGGCAAAACCTCTGGCTGCATGGCTGTATTCTTATAAAGGCAGTTCTTTCGGGTTTCGCGTATGGATGTTCTGCCAGAATTTGCGGATGGACTCATATCCATCACTTTTCGTATCAGCATAATGCGGAATTGGGTTGCCTTCAATATCCACCGCTGCCATAATCCCTTCCCCCGGGCGATCCTGCAGCGCTCCTGCTGCCATTAATTTACCCAGAACAGTTAGATCCTCAACTCCTGTATTGCGGATATTCAAACGGATAAGATGAGGGAAATTTGCCAGGATACCCACATGATCACCCAGGTGTATGTTTGCCATGATGAGCGTCTCCAACTGCTTTAGGTTTGCAAGAGGGTGAAAACTGCTGATCGCTGAGTTTGAATGGATATTCAGATAGCGTAAATTTTCCGTTTCTGCCAGGAAATCCAGTGATTCCATACCGCATTCACGCAGATTTAATTCTTCCAGCACCACCAGTCCTAAGAGAAAGTTTCCTTGTTTGTCGATCAGGGGATTCTGGCTGATATCCAAATTTTGCAGATTCGCCAGCCTACTCAGAGGTGATGCATCAGTGATGTGATTATCGCGCAATTCCAGGCTCTCCAGATTCTTGAAATGGGCAAGCACAGTAATATCCTCCAACCGTCGCTGGCTGCCGTCAGTATAGCGCACGACATTATGGCGCAAACTCAGACTTGACAGGGGAAGATCAATCAGGGCGATGAAATCAATATCATCCAAGCAAATGATACCATTGTTTCGAAGACTCAAATGCTCCAATCGCCGTAAAGCGGCCAGTGGTTTTACATCTTTGACATGATTATCTTCCAGATTGAGCCAACGGAGATTTTTCAGGCGGCCAATGCCATGCAAATCAGAGATATTTCGCCCACTAGCATCCAATCGTGTAATCCCAGACAAATGCCAGGTAAATAAACGTCCTGTTTGCCGCCCGGACGCAACACGGATCACCGCCTCTAAGCTGGGGTCTGTAAAAGTCACTTGCAGTGAAAACACACCTACAGCAGTTGCAATAATCAATACCACCACGAGGATATATCGTAAAGCTGCGCCATTTTTCCCTCCGCCTTTTCTACCGTACCGACCACTTTGCTTATCATGTCCCTCAGAAACCACCATCAGCGTTTCCACCCATCAAAGATTCTCATTTCTTCATTGGACAGACGAAAGTATTCCTGAATATAACGATACAAATATGCATGCCGGTTACGGGCAAAAATCCTCAGCACTTCCACTTCCTTTTCCCAGCGGCTCATACTCCCTCCCCACCGGGCAATCTGACGGGGCATTTCGTCTTCAATATTGCCAGCAAGCAGATCGATTCTTTCCAATACCCGCTGTGCAGCAAATGTGTGATTTAAATGATACGCCAACCGTTCAATGAAGTGTTCCCTGAAGTCCCTATTTGCCAAGAGGTTGCTCATCAGGGTAGTGCGCAGTGATCGGGCATAGCCGGTTCCCTGGGGGTTTGTAACAAACGCCAAAGAATTGTGATCGTAGTTGTTACGCCAAAACGCCCAATCCAGATCAAATGTAATCCACCGCCAAATCCCATTCGAACTTTGCTCCCGCCAGAAACGGATATTCGCAGAATCCGTTTGGGCGAAATATATTTGTGCTACCCAGTAGTCAATAAAATTGTCAATATCCATCTGTGACTGCATGTAGGCGTAATGCTTCGGATCTGCCAGGTTGTTACTTCGGGCATAATCCTCCAAAGCCCGGTAATGAGTATTGCTACCATCCCGTACCCAGCCGTTTCCTTGCAGGATGTCTACATTTTGGGGATCCACACCATGATTGTAATGAAGAAAATGAGGATTAATCCGCTCGCGAATGTTGTATATACCCCAATATTCCCCATTGATATATAATACCGACTGCCGGTAAGCCTGATAATCCATATCAGTATCTTCGAGCAGACTAGTCATCATTATGTCACGAATTTTCGTAAAGCGCCAGTCTTGCCCACTCGTGCGCAGAGTGATCGCTTTATGCGTGATGGGCTTGTCAGGAAAATCAGGAAAGAAAGGATACGTAAATTCATTGTAACCATAGATATTTCTGGCAAAGAGATTGAATGATTTCTGTGGATCTGCCCGGCTGTAGGCGCCCGCAATGCGCATACCTAGATCGAACGCAAAACCCCGTGTGCCGTCATCCTCGAAGAATTCCATATGAATGGGCAGTTCGATGCTTTGCCAATAGTTCGCCCCTTTATGAGGGAAAACCGCAGATGCATTTGGCCCACGCATATACATACCCCGCTGTGGATCAAACATTTCATCTGGATCAACATATAATGAGATAACCGGCAGAGTATGATGCACATTTAAAAAGTATGTTGCCTGAACAACATCGCTAGGGAGTTTTCCATCCTCATATGCCCGCGCCCGGACAACCGTCGTCTTTGTCATTGTAACCGGCTTGGTGTACATAACTCCTTTGCCGGCGCGGGGCGGCTGGAGCCGGGCTGAATCAGTGATTAAGAATGGTCGGCTGTAACGGCTAAATTCTGAATGGGGATCGCTGCCATCGAGTGTATAAATGATCCTGATATTATCAGCAACACTTTCCATGGTAAGTGAGATTTCGCCTTGGTAGAAGCCTCCCGGTTTTGATAACTGTGGTGGAGTTGCATATCCCTCATATGCTTTGGCAGCATTGGGCCCCCCTGGAGTTGCCTCTTCAAAGAGATAGCGCGTTTGACTGCCATCGGGCTGCCGCCCGATGGAAATGTCCGGTGTAAGTCGGCCGGTGTGCAGTTTATCCAAAATCACTCCTGTGGGATGTGTCAACACCACTGTCTCACCGGTGGTTTGAATCTGGAAATTGGTATGCAACGGCCTCTGGCTGCGGTTCCCACTGTCTTTGCGGGAAGCAAAAACGACCAGATGTTCCCTGGACTGAATCGTAATATCCGGGAAATACCATCGGAATGGGTCGTTTTCCTTATCCGACAGGCCATACCCTTTCAGATTAATATCTTCGTCCGAACTGTTGAATATCTCAATCCAGCCAGGATAATCCCCATCCTCATCACGCAAAGTGGAGATGTTGACAGCCATTACTTCATTGATATGCAATTTGCCCCATTCTTTTGGCAAGAAACCAGCCAGATTCTCTTTCCCTTCCGATGTATTGGCCTTTCCGGGTGTTGGCGCTGCATAATACAACCACTGGTTAGGATCCCGCTCGTTACGACCGTAGGAGGCATCCCGGTACTGATTTCGGATTGGGATTTCTTCAATCACAGCCCCATCTGGTGTCGAGAAAATCAATGTATCATCTGAATCATTGAGCGCGAAGGTAGTGTGCAGGTATGGACCTGCCGGATCTGTGCGATTTTTTCCTGAAGCAAAAACCACAAGGTATTCCTCTGGCTGCATAGTCACATCAGGGAATCGCCATTTGTAGGGATTGTCCGGTTTGTCTGACAGCCAGTAGCCTGTCAGATCCACAGGGTTTGAATCATTATTGAATAACTCGATCCAGTCTGCCAGATCGCCATCTTCGTCCGCAATTGATGAACGGTTTGTTACCATAAGTTCATTGATCCAAACCGGAAATGACACTTCCAGTTTTGGCATATTCAATACCTGCTCCCTAGGATGTGTCATGTTGGGGGTTCCGGGGGTAGCATCCAGAAAATATGCCCATCTCTTCGAATCGCCGACCACTCTCCCATAAGATACATTGCTAGGCAGCGATTCACGGAATGTTACTTGATCGATAACTTTGCCATCGGGGCTGCCCAACAAAACCGTATCCCCGCTGCGACTGATTACAAAATTGGTGTGATAGATCCCTTGGGAGACGTCGTGATAGTCTTTGCCGGAAGCAAAGACTATCAGATATTCATCAGGTCCGATCGTTACATCCGGAAAAACCCACGGGTCAAGTTCCGAGGGATGATCCGTCAACCAGTACCTGCCTAGATTCAATTCTTCTTCACTGCCATTGTGAACTTCAATCCAATCCGGATAATCACCTTCATGGTCTGCCAAGACAATCCGATTACTGGCCATAATCTCATTGATGATTAATAATTGCTGCTCCTGTTGTGTAAAACCGGCCAGGATAAACCCTGCAATGATGACCATGCAGACGACTGCAGCACTAGAGATAAAAGTGAATATCGGCTTTTTTTTATTCATCCAACCTCTCCCTATTACAATACTTACAGCCTGTGGATTATGTCTTTCATGTATTGGTACCCCGTATTATACCATTGATCCTGCATGGGATCAAATCAGCGGGCGTCAATAATTTCCCTCTGGATTTGCCGGGCAATATCTAAAATGACTTTATCAGTCTCTTTCATTCCGGGGTCATTGATCAGTCCCATGTTAATGAAAGACTGTTTCAAACTGCCGGATAGAATACCCACAGGGCTACGAACTGAAATACCCTGCAGGGCAAGATATGAATGAAGCACTGCTTCTCCGGCAGCCACACTCACCTTATAGGAGCAAGTTTCCTTTGCTCCATCGCAGATCATGCCGGTAAGACAGCCCATAATGGACTCCATAGCCCCTGCTGCCTGATTTTCGTTGCCACCCAACATGCAGGTAATCCCTGCAGCTGCACCCGTCGCAGCAGCGACAGCACATCCACAGAAAGCACTCATCCTCTGAACATGCCATTTAATATAGATAGTCATTAAAGCACTTAGGACAAGGCCACGGATCAACGCTTCCTCACTTAGCCCTTCTGCTTCCCACACTGCATAAACACTCAACAAGGCTGTAATTCCATGGTTGCCACTGCCTGCTACTGCCATGATTCGAACAGGCAGTCCTGCCATGCGGGCATCCGAAGCCCCGGCAGTATAGGATCTTGCTCGAAGGTATGAGTTCATGATCCTGTCTGAGCAGTTTAGCCCGCCGATTGCTTTTCCCAACCCGAAAGATGCTCCGTCCGCCACACCTTTTATGGCGGCTGCATGATTGCTGCGCGCCCCTTCTGCCAAATATTTCACTTCTTCTAGTGGTACCGAAGCTGCGAAATCGAAAACATCCTGGACGGTGATGCTTTCCAGATTCACCCGTTTGCTGGCTGCCGCAGCCGATTTACTTTGCAGCAGGTTCTCCCCGTTTTTGACTATCTGCACAATACGATCGTAATTATCTTGAATCACCGCCTGCGCCCACCCGGAATCGGTGTCCAGTCGAACAGAAATGAATAGAAGAATCCCATTGCTGCTTATTGAAACTTCCGTCTTTGCTCCCTTGAGCAAATTTGCAGCCTGCTCAGAGCTAGTAGA
Source organism: uncultured Candidatus Sumerlaeota bacterium (assembly GCA_964503545.1). Lineage (GTDB taxonomy): Bacteria > Bacillota > SLNR01 > SLNR01 > SLNR01 > JAXGQE01. Next base: position 4,796 of record CAZDAI010000076.1, on the reverse strand, counting down.
ATCCACTGCATTTAGGACATCCAACCCGGCATCCGCTTCTCCGGCAACGATCCCCATCGCCGCTGCATAATCGATCCCTTTGTGATCAGTGCCTGGAATGCCAACCCCCATTGCGTTCTTAAAAATATTGGGACTTACTTCAATCGATATACTGTGGATGGTGCCTGTAATGTTAGCTCTCGCTACAGCGCCTGCCAGAGCAATGCCGATGGGGTCTGTGCATCCGGTTGCGTAAGCTGTGTCATTACGTAGAACCTGCAATAGCAACTCTTCCGATGACTTCAAGATTATCCCTCCATGTTCTCTTGTTGGACTTTCCAGAAAAAAAAAGCTATAATGATTGGTGTGGTTCATTTACGCATCGCAATTTCTGGATTTCGGGAAGGGGCGTTCCTTGTGCTGATCGACAACATCAGTCCCATTCTGATTACGATTGGCCCGTTTGCAATACGGTGGTACGGGGTGATGATGGCCATCACTTTCTTATTCAGTACTTATTTCATTTTAAGAAATGGCAAAGAACGAGGTATATCTGAGGACCAGCTCCTTAATGCTTTGATTGCCGTCGTCATTGGCCTGATTCTTGGTGCTCGTCTTTTGTATGTAATTGTGAATTACTCCTATTACATTCAGCATCCAGCACAAATCATCCGTATCGATCAAGGTGGATTGGCCTTTCACGGTGGCTTGATTGGCGGTTTAGGCACCTTTGCCTTCCTGCACAGGCGTCTGAAAATCCCGTTTCGGGAGGGAATCGATCTGGCAGTACCAGGCATTTCCATTGGCATCATGCTAGTCCGCATCGCCAATATTTTTAATCAGGAGATTCTAGGAAGAACAACTACCTTCTTCCCCTTTCCCAGGCACCCAGCACAAATTTATGGTTCTCTTATCGGCCTGGTACTCCTGCTGATCTTTTTTCATCTAAAAAAGCAGAAGCCCTATTATCCAGGCATATACTTCTGGTCTTTTGTTCTGTATTACTCAATACTGCGTGGCTTTGTGGAAGAGACTTTTCGACAGATGCCGCTGATTCTCTGGGGATACATCAACCCGGTTTACGGTTTCGGTTTCTTTACTGCGGTTCAGGTATTTACCCCACCGCTGATCGCACTGTCCTGGTATATGCTGCGAAAAATCCGGCAAGAAGGACCGGCGCCTGATCGGTTAGAACAGACAGACTCACAATGAGGTGATGCCCTTATGATTCATGATCGTCTAATGCAGCAAATGAACTTCATAATGGAAATCGACAAACTAAAAGCGATTGTTAGACAGAATTTTATCTCCGATGGCACCCGCCGGGAAAATGACACAGAACACTCCTGGCATCTTGCGGTTATGACCATCGTACTGGCCGAATACTTCCCGAATATCGATGTATTAAAGACAGTTGCCATGGTTTTGCTCCATGATGTTGTGGAAATTGATGCAGGGGACACATTCGCATACGATGCTCTCGGGTATGAATCAAAAAGTGAACGGGAAAACGAAGCGGCTCAAAGACTTTTCAGTTTACTACCGGACGATCAGGCAAATCATTACCGCTTCCTCTGGCACGAGTTCGAAGAAATGGAAACACCTGAGGCCATCTGTGGCGCAATTCTAGACCGACTTCAGCCTCTACTGATGAATTACCATTCAAAGGGGAAAATGTGGCAGGCCAAGGATGTTACTGAAGAGAAACTACGCAAACGAAACGAGATCCTCTTTCAAAAAGGGCCAAAAGATATTCAAGACTTTGTTGAAGCTCTGATCACAACTGCCAAACAAAATAAATATCTTCCAGAATCGTAACGATAAAAGAGGGGATGACCGCAACAGGCATCCCCTCTATTTCATCTACAAGGAAAAATCAGCTGGCAGTTCATTGGGAATCCGGGCAATTTCTTGCTCGCCAAACATAAATACAGCTCCCGGTCCCTCAGTGACTTCACCGATTACAGCTGCTTTCACGCCATGTTCTGCCGCAATCTCCAGCACTTTTTCAGCATCCTCAGGAGCGACCTGGAACATCATTCTCGCCTGGGTTTCACAGATCAGAACTTCTTCTGGGCTAAGATTTTCCACTTTTACAGGCGCTTTTGCCAGGTCAATCTTAGCTCCCAGCCCACCATAACGCACCGATTCACTGACAGCAGCACCAATTCCAGCAGCACCCAGATCAGAGCATGCGTGAATGTCCACCGCTTTCATCACCGCCAAAGAGGCATCCATCGTCAAACGCTCTTCACGGAACAGCGCTTCAGCCGGTCGCATAACATCCACCAGCCCTGCTCGATACAGCGTATCATTCCCGTCACTGTTTGTTTCACCGAGGATAACGAATACATCTCCGACTTTTTTAGCTGGTTTCGTTAGCGGTTTTTCAGTCACAAGACGGCCAATCACAGCGGCTACTACGGCAGGCACTACATCCGAAAAGGAAGTGGATAGTCCGCCACCCACGACGAAGACGTCCATTTCATCGCACATATCGCGGATCCCCTGAATGAGAAGGTTCACGCGTTCGCCACTGGTCATCGTTACGCACGTGCCGCATGTGCACTCGCCCTTAAAGCCGCATGGTCCAACCAAGACTTCCTCGTCAAGTGGCTTAGTCCCAATGAAATCCAACAAAAACAGAGGCCTACCGCCCATGGCTACCACATCACGCATCGCTCCGCCTGCTCCGGTAGCTGCGCCATCGTAAGGACGTGGAACACAAGGTGAACAATGACTTTCCATTTTTGCCACTACCAGACCATCATCCGGAATCCGAAAAACTGCAGCATCGTCATTGGCATCCGGGCCGATCAAAAGGCTGTCCGGAAAACTCTTGCTGACTTTGTCATTCAGCTTCTTAAAAATACCAAAATCAATTGCCTTGTCAATATTGTGATGCAGGTGAATAAAAAGAGCATGCATCAACGCTTTTTCTACCCGGTTCAAATGAACCCCTCCTTACCAAATCTCTTTACAGACTTGCATCTGCAATGGATACTTTAATTTCTTGCTCTGTTGGGGCAATTCCTGCCATGAAACTCATTTTTCGAAAGGATACGGATGGAATATATCGAAATATGGAGTCAGTGCAGAACTCCAGAAAGAGGGTTTGCTATGCGAATTAATGTCGCACGTTTTCTCACTGATCCCATCGTTTTAATTTTCTTAGCTTCGGTTTCCGGCCTGCTCTTAGGGCAGCTGAAAATCGGCATTTTTAAGCTTGGAAAGTCGGGCAGTCTTTTTTCTGGGCTAATGATCGGCTGGGCTGTCTATTTCCTGTACGCCTTGCCTTACACGAATGACCCATCGGCACCTGCTTATGCACAAAGGATCCTGGAGCGTGGCGTGGTATCCCAGGATTATTTCAATATCTCCCTGATCCTCTTTATCGCTGCCAGCGCACTATTGGCGGCGAAAGGGTTCGGCTACATCATCCGCAAATATGGCATTCGCTTTTTGTTGTTGGGATTCTTTATGACATTTGTCGGGGCTTTGCTCAGTTACATGGCAGTTTTCTTATTTTCAGCCCAAAATCCCTTTGCCATCGCTGGTACCTATAATGGTGCCCTTACCAGTTCAGTGGGTCTGGCAGCCGCTTTGGAGGTGGTCGAAAACTTTCCGGCCGCCGGTTCCATGATTGGCTTTGGCTATGCAGTGGGTTATGCGCCCGGTGTTATCATGGTCATTTTGCTTGTTCAAAGCTGCCCGTCTATTTTCCATCTTAATCTGGACTCAGAACGGGCTGTCTTCTTAGAAGATATGCGTGCCTCTGGCATTTCCCCGGAAGGTGAAACCTGCGGGATGAGTCTGGATATGCTTTCCTTTGGGCTGGTATGCCTAGGTGGCTTCATGCTTGGTTCGGTTGAGATATATCTTGGCTCGGCACTGGGATACATTAGTTTGGGCATGACAGGGGGCATTGTGATTACAGCCCTGGTCCTTGGCTATATCGGACGCATTGGACCGATTACTTTTCGTTTCAGCGACAACATGCTGGAAGTTATTCGTGAAATCGGCATGATGTTTTTTCTGGCTGTTGTGGGTTTACGCAGCGGCTACGACACACTGGTTTCTCTGACAGGTGCCGGATTGATTCTGGTGCTGATATCCTCTGCGACTGCCGGCCTGACGGTCCTGGCAGGATATGCGTTGGGGCGCTATGTTTTCCGGATTAACTGGTTTATGTTAGCGGGTGCAATTTGCGGCGGGATGACCAGTACCCCGGGCTTGAGTGCTGCAATCGATACTTACAAGAATAACCAGATTGCAGCAGGCTACGGTGCTGCCTATCCCACTGCGTTGCTTGGCATGATTATCTTCAATAAACTAATGTTTAATCTGTTGCTGCCTTTGCTTCTTTAACAAAAATTTCCCATACGAGAGGATTTCCTGACTCTGCATAGAATAACCTTAACTGTAAGCCAATATCGGAAGGGAGGAGCTGTCATGAAAGTCAGAATCGACACCAATCTGTGTCACGGCAACATCATCTGCGTCGAGGTTGCTCCTGAGGTATTTAAAATCAACCGAGAAGGATTCGGTGAGGTGTACACCCACGATATTCCCAAAGATCTGGAAGAGAAAGTTCGAGAAGCCGCAGAAAAATGCCCGCGGCAGGCAATCTTCATCGACGAATAAGTTCCACCGACCGGCACCGGCAGGTGCCGGTTGCTTTTCTGAAGGAAGGAGTGGATCCCATGCTTACTGATTTTAAAAAATTTGCTTTACGTGGAAATGTGATTGATTTGGCCGTCGGTGTCATCATTGGCGGTGCATTCGGACGGATTGTGTCTTCACTGGTCGCTGATATC
>CAZDAI010000075.1:6602-11214 GCA_964503545.1 uncultured Candidatus Sumerlaeota bacterium | reverse complement strand
TATCAAAGGAGCCGGCGTACCCGCCGGCTCCTTCACCATCATCCTATTGATCGCCCCAGAACCAGTTTTCAATGGTACTGCTGATCACACTTGCACCACCGAAGAGGCGGATACGTCGGATATTCCTGGTCAATAGAAATGTTTGCACATCCGGGCTGGGCGCACTGCCTGCTCCGTAAACCAGCAGCACACCCGTACCACGTTTGGCCGCAAGCACAGCGCCGGTAATTGCATCAGGGAAGTCCGTCCCAGTTGCAATGAAGTAGGTATCAGTGACAGGATCAAACTTTTCTGCCAGGGCCAGGGCTGTTGCATAGCGGTTGACACCCGAAATTCGCTCAACCTCAGCGAGACTGGCCAGGTCTGCTTCTACATCACCATTAATCACCCCAAGACCACCGACGATCAGCAGCTCACTAATCCCCAGATCGTGAATCGCATCAGCCGTCACCCCAGGTAGGTAGTTGGAGGCTGTGAGCAAAATCGGCATATCATTCATCGCTGCATAGGAAGCAGCGGCCAAGGCATCGGGGAAATTGGATCCAACCGCTACCACAGCGCCCTGAATATTAGCACCGGCTGCCGCCATGGCTTGGGCAATCAGCTTTGCCGTCTCAAAGCGGTTGACACCGGCAATCCGCTCGACAGTTAATCCTTCAGCGATCAGGGTGCTCTCTACACTGCCAGATACAGCACCAGTGCCGCCGAGTATAATTACTTTTTCTGCACCCAACCGCTCGATTTCTGCCAGGATCACAGCGCCGACCTGCGCCTGTGCTGTAAGCAAAATCGGAGCATCCAGGCAGTAAGCCAGAGGGACACCTGCCAAAGCATCGGCAAAATTATCGCCCCGGGCCAGAATCACTGTATCTGCGCCTTCCAGCCAGCCTTCACGACTGACTGCAATGGCTGTCCGGTAGCGATTGGCCCCGGCAATGCGGGCCACTTTCTCCTGCGGTTCATAGAGGACATCCACCAGGTTGCCCTGGAGATATTCAATCTGGGTCATGGTCTGACTGCCGGGACTCAAATCCAGATCGTTGCAACGCAGGTCCAGAACACTGTTCTCAGAAAGCGCTCCTTGATCATGGAAACTGACAATCGGGCCGATATCGGTGATTTCATTGTAGCTTAAATCCAGATCCACCAGGCCGGAACTCCAGGTAGCCAGAGGTGAAAGATCAGTAATCCGGTTGTTGCGTAGGATTAGAGCCCAAAGATTCTGCAGATTTGTCAGGGGCGAGATATCCTGGATCAGCGTATCCTGGATAACCAGATGCTCCAGATTATTCAGTCCCCCGATCGGTGTCAGATCCTGGATCATGGGCGAGTCGACCAGCGCCAATGCAATAAGATTGGTCATACCATTTACCTGCGTCAGATCGCAAAACCAGTCCCCGCCAAAAGCCATGGCCACTAACTTGGGCATTGTTTTGACAGGTGCCAGATCCGCAACAGATGTCCAGCCGAACTGCAAATTCTCCAGACCATTGTGCCCGGCTAACGGTAAGAGACTGGTCAGCCCGGCATTTTTGTTCAGATCCAGAAAAGCAAGTTTCGGAAGCGGCGCCAAAGGGGCAACATTGGTGATCTGATTGTTGGATGCATAGAGCATTTCCAGATTCCAGGCATCTTCCATGCCACTCAGGTTGCGGATCCCTTTGCCGCTGATATCCAACCCCTGCAAACGCCACATGTCCAGTTCGGTAATATTGCGGCCGGAAATCTCAAACAGGGGCAAAAGAACATTCCTCAGGTTTGCATCCGGTATTGGTGTATCGCGATAGAATTCGGTAAAAACTACATATGTCTGCCCTACATACTGATCCTCCCAGGCTTGGGATGCCGATACTTTCAAATAATAGGTGCCGGCATTGATGTAATGGAAAATGTAGCAGAACATGTCTCCCCCTGAACCGTATAGGGATTGGGTAGCCAGCTCTTTGCCTGTACTGTCGTAGAGGGTGAGGAAGAGATCATCTTCCCATCCCCAGCCATAGATGCTTCCCACCCAGTACGCACCAAAGTCAACGATGCCGCCGGTCTGTACAGTGAATTTGTAATAATCCACATCACTGCGGTTGCCGGTGATGGTGCCCACCAGACCATACTCGCCGCCAGACACGCGGCTGTTGTCCATCTGATTGGCCTGTGCCCGGGTATTGTTCGGCTCCACCTCATCCTGGAAAAAGTCTTCCTGAATAGCCACTCCCTCTGGGTCAAATGCTGTTTTTCCATCGGGGATTCCCCGTCCCGGGATTACCTTTTCCAGCATTGGTCGAACATCAGCAGCCCCGACATCCGTGTCCGAAACTCTTTCACGTGCACCAGCGACCAGGGGTGAGAAAAAAATACAGACCAACAGAAATACGGTTAGAACTTTCAGCCATCGTGTTTTAATACTCGCCGCCCCCTTATGTAGGAATGATTATACCAAAAACCTGTCATCCAATCCGTATAGAAAGTTGCCGAGACCGCTCTCTGCCAGTCCTTTGCAACTTGTGATTTCAATCCACGCTCCTGCTTACCCCAGTGATAAGTACTGTGAATCAAACGACCATGGTCCTTATAAACGATTCTAGAGGCCGTTGCCATATCTTCCTGTTTTCTCCATCAGCAGAGAAAATCCTTCACCTCCTGGCTTACGGCTGTAAATGAGATCTTCGTCAACCCGCGTCTGTTTATACTTGGATTGTGAAAAAATAATTTGCCTTACTTGCATTTTTTGATATAATATATAACAGAAAGGAGGGTTATTATGCTATCTTATGTGCGCTTAATCAATTTTAAATCCTTTTCCGACATCACACTCGACCTGCGGGGCACTCGTGGTATCCCAAAACAATTGGCTGTCATCTACGGTGAAAACGGAGCCGGCAAATCAAATCTGATCTCGGCACTGCTCTTTTTGAGCCGATCTATTGCGACCATGCGCAACCAGGAAGAAAGTAAAAAAATGAGCGCGGAACAGCTAGTGACTGATCTGGGGTTTATCAGCAATAGCAAAAACAGAGATCAGCTTGCAGAAAAAATATTCCGATCCTTTTTTTATACATTAAAAGATGAAATCGAACAGGCAAAATCAATCGCCAGGGCAGGTGCGATGACAGTGGAAACCGGTTTCTATCTGGGCGGGCGAGAAGGCGTCTACTCCATGGTGTTCAAGGACGAACGTATTGTAAAAGAAGAGCTCCGTCACCGGATCCACAGCAGAATCGGAACAGTTTTTTCCGTGGAACCACATAAAGTAACCCTCAGTCCTTCAGTTTTTACAAATGCATCCTATCGTAAGGATCTACAAGCAAACATCAAGAAATACTGGGGCAATCATACCTTTATGAGCATTCTTTTCCATGAACAGGCTACCATCAATCGTGAATTTTTGACTGATCAGATTGAACCAGGATTGTTCGAAATCATGAACTGGCTGCATAGTCTCTCTGTTTTCTGTAGCCGTCGAGGAGTAGCTAGCGGGAGACTTAAGGTAGATCACCGATTCCTCACCAGCCTTGATGCTGGTAAAATAGATGCAGATGAATCCCGACAGCTCGAAGCCTTTGAAACAGGACTAAACACCTTTTTTACGCAGCTGTATTCTGATATCCAACAGGTCTATTACAAAAAGCAAGCAAAAAAGAACACCATCGAATACCAGCTTTTTGTTCGAAAAACTCAAAACAATGAAGCCGTAGATATACCATTCACACAAGAATCTACCGGGACACAAAAACTCCTGGAAATCTTCCCTTACCTTTATCTCACGCTGACCGGCACGACGGTGCTCATCGACGAGATTGACAGTGGGATTCATGACTTGCTGATGCTCCAGCTTATGGAAATTTTCCGTGAAGCACTGGCTCTGGCGCCAGAAGGGCAGTTGATTATCACAACCCATAACACGCTCCTATTGAACGAATTGCCAAAAAATAATATCTATGTGATCCGTGCCGATGCTGTTGGCAATCGAAAAATCACAAGCATTGACCAATATGAATTCCGTACTCAGGCAACCCACAGTGTTCAAGCAAAATATCTCCGCGGGGATTACGAGGGGATCCCTTACTCCGGCCATTTGGATTTTTCTGATCTTATGGCTGAGGTCAGGAGTTCAATGGTGACCAAAGGAGGATCATATGAATCACAAAAATAAGGAGGAAATGATGGAACAGGCGATCAAAGAAGCGCGTCGCACCATGCATGCTGGCCTGGGCGGTCCGTTCGGGGCGTTGATCACCGACCCGGCGGGCACCGTACTGGCCGTAGCGTCCAATACGGTGCTGGGGGATCATGATGCCACCGCCCACGCAGAAGTCAACGCCATTCGCCAGGCTGGCAAAATCCTGGGCACTCATGATTTGAGCGGTTGCACCCTTTACGCAACCGGCTACCCCTGCCCCATGTGTCTTTCCGCTATCATCTGGGCGAACATTCAGGATGTCTATTTCGGTTGTACACCGGAAGACGCTGCAGCCATCGGCTTTCGCGACGAATTCATTTATGACTTTCTCCGCAAGGAAACCAATACCCCGGGCACATTACGTCTGCACCCCCTGGCCCGGGAGAAAGCCTTGGCTCTGTTTGCAGAATACGCAGAACAGGCGGGCAAAATCTA
>CAZDAI010000075.1:0-6502 GCA_964503545.1 uncultured Candidatus Sumerlaeota bacterium | reverse complement strand
GGCTAACAGAAGCAACGCTGCTTCCTCGGGCACACCGGGACTGAAGAGAAAACCCTGGACTCGATCACAGCCACAGCGGATCAAGTAGTCCAGCTGCCGCTGATGCTCCACCCCTTCGGCTACCACATAGTGCCCCAGCTTGTGGGCCATGGACACAATATCTCCGGTAATGGCTTCATCATCTGAAAGCACCATCAGTTTCTGAATAAAATATTTATCAATCTTCAAACAATCGATGTTCATCTCCCGCTCCCGAGCCAGAGATGAATACCCGGTGCCGAAATCATCCAGGGCTATGCGGATCCCCTGGGCTTTTAGCACTCCCAACAGATGATTAATCTCCTGATAGCCGGCTGCGAATACAGACTCTGTTATTTCCAGCCCCAAACAGGACGGATCCACACCGTTGCTCTCAATCATCCCCAGAAGGCGATCCGCAAAATCCTGCCGCAGAAGCTGCACAACAGAAATATTGATGGAAACAGAAATATTGGCATAGCCCAAATCAGCGAGTTGTCTGAGGAAAGCCAATGCTTTTGTCAGGATCTTCTCTCCCAGGGGAACGATCAGCCGGGTTCGCTCAGCAATCGGAATAAACTCCAGGGGCGGAATGCGACCGAGGCGTTCACTGTACAGCCTTGCCAATGCTTCAAATCCGCAGATGGCGTTTTCCTTGAGATCGTACACCGGCTGGAATTCGAGAATCAGGTTTTCATCCTTTTCTGTCAGCGCACAAAGTGCCAGTTCGTTCTTAATATCCTCTTCCCGGATGAGTCGGGTTTCCATGGCGGCGTCAAAATGGCGCACTGTTACATCATCAACCCCTTCGCTGATGGCCATTTCTGAGGCAATCAGCAAATTGCGCAGTAACTGCTCTGTATTGGGAGCCCCATTTTGCTCTATCCGCAAGACCCCGATGCCACCATGGATATTTTCTGTGACAAGCAACGGTTTAATCGCAGAAATGATCGAGGCACAGAAACCCTCCAAGGCTTCTCGGCTTTCAACCTGTTTCAGATAGAAAATGAATTGATTGTCACTGGCAAAAAATAGCTGGCACGATTCGCCGCAAAGAACCTGCATGGTCTCTGCCATCTTGCGGATCAGATCCTGAACATAATGAAATCCATAGGTCATGCTCACCCGGTGCAATGCACTTAGGTTCACTGAAACCAGGGCATTCCCCTGGATATTTTCTTGCCGCGCTTCTTTTTTCAACAGGTTCTCCAGATAAAGGCTATTGTGCAGTCCGGTCCACGGATCGTGCTCGGCGATATACACCATCTCTTGCTCTAGTTTTTTCTGGGCGGAAATATCCAAAATGATGCCCTCCAGAACCACCACTTCTCCGGATTCATTGTAGATACCCTGCCCCATCTCCCATACCCATTTGCGCTGACCTTGCGCCGTTACGATTTCGTACTGCATCTGAAATGTCTTCTGTTCAGGCAAGACACGCTGCCATTCCTGCCAGAGGATCTCTTGGTAATTGCCTGCAATCAGATCATTGAAAGTGAGATCCCGGTTGTGCAGAAGCTCTTCTGGGGCATAACCGGTCAGATCCCGGCACCCTTCTGAGACAAAGAGCATGGTCCAGTCCTTGTCCGGCCGGCAGCGGTAGGCCATCCCGGGAAGATGGGCAAGTAGCACTGACTGGCTGCGCTCACTCTCAGCCAGCGCAAGTTCTATTTCCTTGCGTTCTGTGATGTCTTCTACCAGGCAAATGTGATTCTTCTCTTTGGATTCCGGTAACACCAGGGCTGTTAGTGTCATATGCACCCACACAGAGGATCCGTCCGGCCGGACATATCTTTTTTCCATGGTATAGCCACCCAGTTCACCGGTGAGATACTGTGCATATTTACGCAAATCTTTTTCCCGATCGGCAGGATGGGTAATCGCCTCCCAGCCCGTCTGGATCAGCTCGGCTCTGGAGCGGCCGGTGATTTTCTCATAGGTGGGATTAATAAAAACATCTCGATTCGCTCCGGCTGCCGGCTCACGTTCGAGATTGATCGCAATGCCAATGGGGGCTTGGGAAAAAACAGCCTCCAAGAGCGCTGAATAACGGTCGTTGTCATGAAGCATTGCATGCTGTCTGCGCATTTCCATATGCAGGCGTACGCGGGTCGCCAGCACAGCGGTGGAGAGGGGTTTACGCATAATATCAACATGAGCACGAGGTAGCGGTCCAGTCTCGCCCCCCTTGGAATCCAGAAGCAATAAGTAGGATAAATGCTTTCCGATTGGCTGATCCTTCAGCACTTTCAGCGCTTGGCAAATCTCTCCACTGCAGTTTTCCAGATCCACGATGATCAGATTCAGAGTGGGCCGCTCTTGAAACCAGTCAACCCCAGGCAGCTCTTCGACAGCGATAAGTCGATACTGGGACAGAATATCTTGAATCAGGCCCAGCTCATTTTGTGAACGGGTGATTACCAGTATCTCCGGAACCATGTCCATCCTCCTTGGCTGCTACACACTATGCAACAGAAAATCTACTTCGTTGGTTCGTCGAAAAACACATAGGCGTAATATTAGCCAATCCAACGTCAGATTCCTGTTTATCAGCCAAGAAACTTCCAGTAAGTTGTAACAATTCCTTGATGAAGTAAATGTCGTTGCCATAAATACAATACTAAATAATCACCTATGTTGGTAGCCGCTTCAATTCCGATCCTTTCGAAATCAGGCAAGGATTTTTAGCAGGGCGGCCAGATTCTCTGGTTTTTCTCCGACCATAACCTGAGAATCCTTGTGCTCCAATCCTTTGCGCAGGACAGGAATAACACTGCGCTGATTGAGGATCACCGCCCCCACCAAGTATTGCTCTTCACCAAAAACCCGTACATAACTGTTTATGCCTGCATCCTGCTCTGTCAGTGTCCAGCCGCCTTCCCGGACAAAGGGCTGACCCATGGAAAAAAGACGCATGCCAAAAGCATTCAGTGTAGTGACCGGCAGCACCGGCACATACTTTTCATTGACACCGGTCATGTTCAGTCCAGCAACACGTCCTTGCACTGCTGCTGTATTCCAGAGACCACAGACCATGCCCTGGCATTGAGTAACATCCCCGGCGGCAAAGACTTGAGGCACCCGGGTGCGCAGCTGATCATCGACGCCAATCCCCTCTCCTGTCAGAAGAGCTGTCCCTACAGCCAGGTCGGCATTGGGGACAATACCCGTGGCATAGATGACCACATCGCCTTTGAGTACCTCACCTGATGACAGTACACATTCCAACGGTTTTCCCGGATCAATGCGCTCCATCCAGGCACCTAGAAACACCTGCACACCGGCATTACTCAGAGCCTGAAGCAGCATCCGTGAAGCTTCCTCATCCAGCAGGCGGGGCATGAGGCGCAGTGCCGCTTCCACCAGCACCACGGATTTTCCTTTTTGCACCAGTGTCCAGGCGGTTTCCAGATTCTGTATGCCCCCGCCAATCAGAACCACTTTGGTGCTTTTGGTCAACGGCTCGTTCATTTTTTCAATATCGGCCAGCTGGCGAATGCTGTATACGCCAGCACTTTCAATCCCGGCGACAGGCGGCATCCGGTTGCGGGCACCCGTTGCCATCAGCAGCCGGTCATAGGATAATGTCTGGCCATCCGTGCAGATCACCTGGTGATTATCCAGATCCAGACGCACGGCGCGGCTGCTGTTGTGGAGTGTGATCCTCATCTGCCCGTACCACTCCCTGCTCTGAAGCAGCATGGTGTCTGCCTGGAGGGTGCCCAGGAGCTTTTTGGACAGCAAGATTCGATTGTAGGGAAGTACAGTTTCTTCTCCCAAGACAGTAATCCGGCCAGCCGGGTCTTTGTCCCGAGTGGCCCGGGCAGCACTGATTCCGGCAATGCCATTGCCGATAATGCAATAGTCCATTCCGATCATCTCCCCCATGTGTCTGGATCATCAGGAACACACGACAGATGAGCATTATCCTGCAGCGAAACCACTCATGCCATATCCGTATTCCGTCAAAAGCGGATCGAAAGCCTTCTCGAAAACATTCCATGCCACCCAGACGATATCCTGCTGTCTCGTGACCCATCTGCCAAAGCATCCCTTTGGCAGCCGCCATTTTGCCCTTTTTAGGGTCAGCCGCAGTTTTGTGATTTGGGAAAATGAACAGGCCTAGTAGAAAAGATTTGCAGAAAGTGATAAAATAGATTTGTTGCTACTTAAATTCTTCGGATCCGGCTTTCAACAGTTGCACCGGTGGGAATTTAAGAAATAATATTTTAGGAGGTCCTTATGAAAACACAAGCGATTATTGCCAAGGAAAAGCAGTATGGTGCCTTCAACTATAACCCGATTCCCTTGGTTATAGCGGAGGGTTCCGGCGTTTGGGTCACTGATGTGGAAGGCAAACGCTACCTGGATTTTCTCGCCGCCTATTCTGCCGTAAACCAAGGTCATAACCATCCCCGCATTAAAGAAGCCCTTCTGAAGCAGATCGACAAGATTGCCCTGACATCCAGAGCATTCCACAATGACCAGATGGGCCTGTTCCTGGAAAAACTGTGCAGCGTGACCGGCTTTGAAAAGGCCCTGCCTATGAACACCGGTGCTGAAGCCGTGGAAACCGCCATCAAGGCTGCCCGCAAATGGGGTTACAAAGTCAAAGGCGTACCGGAAAACAAAGCGGAGATCATTGCTTTTTCCGGCAACTTCTCCGGGCGGACCACCACCATTATTTCCTTCTCCACAGAAGATCAGTACAAAGACGGGTTTGGTCCTTTTACCCCCGGATTTGTCATTGCCGAATACGGCGACTATGAAGATGTGGCTAAAAAAATCAACGAAAATACCGTGGCCATCCTGATCGAGCCGGTCCAGGGTGAAGCGGGTGTAGTTGTACCACCGGCCGGTTATCTGAAGAAACTGCGAGAACTTTGCACCGAAAACAATGTGCTCTTTATTGCCGATGAAATCCAGTCCGGCTTCGGTCGTACCGGTAAATTCTTCTGCTATGAGCATGAAGGCATTCGCCCCGATGTACTCGTGGTAGGCAAAGCATTGAGTGGTGGCTACTATCCCATTTCAGCCATTTTGTCTGATAAAGAAGTCATGGACGTGTTCCGCCCTGGCGACCATGGTTCCACCTACGGCGGAAACCCGCTGGCATCGGCCATTGCTGTGGCAGCTCTGGATGTACTCATTGATGAGAACCTCACAGAAAACTCAGCAAAATTAGGCGTTTACCTCCTGGAGGAACTGAAAGCCATCCACAATCCCCTGATCAAAGAAATCCGGGGTAAGGGGCTATTTGTTGGCATTCAGCTGAAGCCAGAAGCCGGTGGCGCCAGAAAATATTGTGAACAGCTGATGGATCTCGGGGTGCTATGCAAAGAAACCCATGAAGACACCATCCGAATTGCACCGCCGCTGACCATCACCAAAGATGAACTGGACATTGGCATAGCAGCCATTAAAAAAGTCCTGTCTGCATAACGATTAAAAAACCGCTCCCTGGCTTCAGGGTACGATAGCGGCATACGTCTTCAGATCAGTGCGCAACGGCGGACATTCCCCCTGGGATTGTCCGCCGTCTTATTGTTTGTCATGTGCCAGTCGGATCATCGGTCATCTGCCAGGGATAAATGTCCAGCTTACTCCTGCAGTCGATGCTTCAGCCTTTCTCGAATCCGGTCCATGCTGCTGCGAAAAGCCGCCACAACCTGGGGATCAAACTGGGTTCCTGCACAGCGGGAAACTTCCAGGGCTGCCTCATCAAGGGAACGAGCTGGCCGGTAGGGCCGTTGGGAGATCATAGCTGCTACCGTGTCTGCCACCGCAATGATCCGGGCATGGAGGGGAATCTGTTCGCCAACGATGCCGTTGGGATAGCCTGTTCCATCCCATCTTTCATGATGACTCAAAACGGTTTCAGCCACAGTCAGCAGCTGGGGGATCGGCCGCAAAATTTTGTAGCCACTCTCACAATGTTTCTGAATAACCGCATACTCCCGACTGTTCAGATTGCCGGGCTTGTCCAGAATCCGATCCGGTACGCCGATCTTGCCAATGTCGTGCATCATGGCCGCCGTTACCATCTCCCGCAGGCTGTCCCAATTGAGTGCCAGGGCTTTGCCGATTTCCTGAGTAATGATGGCCACCTGGTCAGCATGTTCTGCCTCCCGGGGGTTCTTCTCGCGCAGTGCCTGGAGGATCATATCCACAGTACCCAGGGTGGAATGACTACGCCACATCAGTTTATTCTTGTACATCATATCTTCTGCGCTCTTAAATGCCTCGCCAAAGGTTACCTGCTTCGATTCTTTTACCGCATAGCCGATGGAGAGAGACAAAGGACCGACCCCGCTGTCCTGGGCGGTGAGCACTTTTTCGATATCCTGAATCAAAGCATGGGCCTCATCCTCCCCCCACCCCGGCAGCAAAATGGTAAACTCATCACCGCCCGTACGCGAGAGGATGGCTTCTTTTGGACATTCCTGCTTGAGGATGTTCGCCGTAGCCTGGAGAACCCGGTCCC
>CAZDAI010000074.1:0-11256 GCA_964503545.1 uncultured Candidatus Sumerlaeota bacterium | reverse complement strand
GGGATAATTTGCCGCGACCGCTTATTTCTTCAGCTTGCCCGGCGGTTGTACGGTTGATCCAGGTTAGATTTCCCGATCTTCTGCCCAACATTATTCCCCTGGAAACACCCATGGAGATTGGGGCAAAAATGGTCAAGGATAAGCTGGTGAAAGAAAAAGGCATTCCCCGTGAGGACATTGGCGTCTTTTTTATCACTCCCTGTCCGGCAAAGGTGACAGCAGTAAAAGAGCCGGTCGGTGTAAAGAAATCCAATGTGGACGGCGTCATACCGATTGCTGATGTTTACGGCCCGATTTTAAAGGCAATTCCGGACGTGGATCAGGAATGCGCAAGTAAAGCCAGTGGGTTTGGCGTGGGTTGGGCTCGTGCCGGAGGCGAAAATGCTGCAGTGGGTCTGGATAATTATCTCTCTGTTGATGGCATTCAGAATGTCATCAACGTGCTAGAAGAAGTTGAGATGGGAAAGCTGGACGATGTGGTATACCTGGAATGTCTGTCTTGTCCGGGAGGCTGTATCGCCGGACCGCTAACAGTGGAGAACAAATTTATTTCCCGGGTGCGCATTCGGCAGCTGGCTGATAAAAAGACGGAACCTTTTACAACCGATGAAGATATAGAGAAGCTGATGGAGGAAGGGTATTTCTCCGGTCAGGAGAAAATCACCCCCCGGCCGATCATGCAGCTGGATACAGATATCAGCAAGGCCATTAAACTGATGGCAGAGCTTGAAAAGACATTGGCTGAACTGCCGGGCATCGACTGTGGATCGTGTGGGGCACCGACCTGCCGGGCGTTAGCGGAAGATATTGTGAAGGGACTAGCTCTGGAAACCGATTGTATTTTCAAACTACGCGAGAAAGTACATCATCTGGCCAAAGAAATGCTGGAACTCTCAGAGAAAGTACCACCGGCCATGGGTAAGAAGAATAACGGCAAGTGAGGTGATAGAATGACACTGAAGGATCTGGTGCAAGATTTGGGCATGACAGTCATGAGCGGCGATGAGTTTATGGATAGGGAAGTTTCCGGCGGATACACTTCGGACCTGCTCAGCGACGTCATGGCAAAAGCTAAAGAAGGGAATGTCTGGATTACTATTCAGACGCATCAGAATGTTGTAGCGGTGGCATCCTTGCTGGGGTTGAGTGCTGTGATCATGAGTAATGGGATGCAGCCTGACAGCAGCACGCTGGAAAAGGCAAAAAAGGGTGAGGTACCCATTCTCACATCCGAATGGCCTTCCTTTGAGCTGAGCGGTAAAGTGTTTAGTATGCTTGGTTTGGAATAGACGATGCTGTCCAGGTTTTTTATCGATTTCCATATCCATACGGCTTTATCTCCCTGCGCGGACAACAGCATGACACCAGAAAACATTGTAAAGGCCGCAGCAGAACGGGAGCTGGATGTGATTGCCATCACCGATCATAACTCTGTCGAGAATGTAGCAGCGGTAATGGTAGCTGCCAAAGAAGCTGGGATTGTTGTAATTCCCGGGATGGAGGTTCAGACACGGGAAGAGGTGCATCTGATCTGTCTGTTTCCGGACTTGGATCACGCAGCAGATTGGCAGGATTATGTTTATGGCCATTTGCCAACCGGTAAGAACCGGGAAGATTTTTTCGGAGAGCAGTGGGTTTTCGCTCTGGACGGAAGTCCAAAGGGTAAAAATGACCGTTTGCTCCTCGCTTCCACGTCGCTTTCCGTTGATGATGTGGCAGAAAAATGTAGAGCAATGGATGGGATTTGTTATCCTGCGCATGTGGACCGACCCAATTACAGTATCATTAGCAACTTGGGATTCATTCCGCTGGAGGCAGGGTTTACTGCGGTAGAATTATCCTCCCATATTCGGGCTGACGAGGCGCTGCAGAAATATCCGTATCTGAAAAAATTCAGTCTGATCGGGTCGTCAGATGCCCATTATCTGGAGGACATCGACTGGGCTCGCAGCGAGATTCACGTAAAAGAACCGAATACATCGGAGATTAAACTGGCTCTGGCAGGTCTTGAACAGCGAAAGGTGGTGACGATTTAGTTTACGATCGTGAAGAAGCAGGGGTTTTATGAGAAGCAGAAGAGATATGATATGTGATTAGAACGAAGGAGGAGAAGTAAATGGCAGAATGCTGTGGCTGTGCTGGCTGCGCCGGTGAAAATTTGGAACTCTACCGGGAGCTGGACAAAACTATTGAAAAGTACAAAGGGCAGGCTGGGGCTCTGATTCAGGTTCTCCACAAGGCCCAGGGAATATTCGGTTATCTGCCCAAAGAAGTACAGGTCTACATTGCTGACAAGCTGGAAGTGCCTGTCACAGAAGTGTATGGCGTGGTGACCTTTTATGCATTTTTCTCCATGACTCCCAAAGGAAGACATACCATTGGCATCTGCATGGGAACAGCCTGTTATGTAAAGGGTGCCGGGCAACTGTTGGAATCTCTGAAAGCAAAGCTGAAAGTGGACGTCGGCGGGACGACAGAAGATGGCAAATTCACTCTTGAAGTCTTGCGCTGCATTGGCGCCTGCGGTCTCGCACCGGCTATCATGATTGGTGACGATGTTTACGGTCGCCTGACTTCCGATAAACTGGATGACATGTTGGCCAAATACGAATAATGGAGTGACCTCTCATGCGTGAACTGTCACTGCATATCCTCGATATTATTCAAAACTCCATTGAAGCGGGGGCTAGCAAAGTAGCCCTAACCATCGATGAAGATCCTGAAGGTAACTGGTTTACAATTACTGTCGAGGATAACGGGCGGGGAATGTCTCCTGAAATGGTGGAGAATGTTAAAGATCCATTTGTAACAACCCGAACCACCCGAAAAGTGGGGTTGGGTATACCGCTTTTTCATCGTGCTGCCGTACAGACCGGGGGTGATCTGCAGATCACATCCAAACTGGGCGAAGGCACCCGAATCGATGTTGCATTTCAGTACAGCCACATCGATCGTGCACCACTGGGAGACATCGTGGCTACAATCAGCACTGTGCTGGGCGGCCATCCGACCCTTGAGTTTGAGTACAGGCATGCATACCGTGGACGTGATTTTGTATTCCGTACAGCGGATATCCGGGCCACTCTGGAAGATGTAGAACTGAATCACCCGATGATCATGGGTTGGATCAGGGATCATATTACAGAGGGACTGGCAGAAATTTACGGGGGTGAAATTGAATGAAAACATTGGCTGATTTGGAAGCTCTGCGCAAAAAAGCTCAGGAAGCGACTCGCCTGCGTGAAGGAGAGAAAGGTAAAAAGATTATCGTCGGCATGGGTACCTGCGGAATCGCCGCTGGCGCTCGGGATGTGCTGGCTGCTATCATGGAAGAGATCGAAAAGAGAGGCTTGGAAGATGTCATGGTTACTCAGACCGGTTGCGTGGGTATGTGTGAACAGGAGCCCATGGTAGAGGTCATCATGGGAGATGCCAAGGTGATGTATGGACGGATAGATGCGGACAAAGCCCGCAAGATCGTAGCTCAGCATATTGTCAACGGTCAGATGATCGGTGAATGGGTTATCCAGTCCAAATAAGCAGGAACGTTGCTGATACAGAGACGGAAGTTACATGAACCGAATGACTTGTGTCGTTAGACGGCAACCACATATAGAGGAGGTCTAGAAATGGAAAGGATTCGCGCACAGGTTCTAGTCTGCGCAGGTGCAGGTTGTATTTCCTCCGGCTGTAAAGCGGTCCAGGCTGCTCTGCTGGAAGAAATCAAAGAGTTAGGGATTGATAAAGAAATCAAAGTAGTTGAAACAGGTTGTATGGGTCCTTGTGACTTAGGCCCAATTCTCGTCGTTTATCCGGAAGGTATTTTCTACAATAAACTAAAACCGGAAGATGCCCGTGAAATAGCCAGAGAACATCTGATGAAGGGTCGCATCGTAGAGCGACTTCTGTATCAGGTACCTGGTTCAGAAATTACTCATACTGAGGTCTCCGAAATCGGTTTCTTTGAAAAACAGTACCGGATCGCACTGCGTAATACGGGTCTGATTGATCCGGACATTATCGAAGAATATATCGGCCGCAATGGCTATGTAGCTATGGGGAAAGCATTGAGCGAAATGAAGCCCCAGGATGTTATTGATGTAATTAAACAGTCTGGCTTAAGGGGCCGTGGCGGCGGCGGATTCCCCACTGGCTTGAAGTGGGAGTTTACTGCCAAAGCAAGTGGTTCACCCAAATATGTCGTTTGTAATGCGGACGAAGGTGACCCGGGTGCCTTTATGGACAGAAGCGTACTGGAAGGCGATCCGCACAGCATTATTGAGTCCATGGTAATTGCCGGTTATGCAGTAGGGGCCAACCAGGGGTATGTCTATGTTCGCGCCGAATATCCTCTGGCGATCAGAAGATTGGATCATGCCATTGGCCAGGCGCGTGAATTCGGCCTGTTGGGCAAAAATATCTTCGGATCAGGTTTTGACTTTGATATGGAAATCCGGATCGGTGCCGGCGCATTTGTGTGCGGAGAAGAAACAGCATTGCTGCGCTCCATTGAAGGCAAACGCGGTGAGCCGACACCCAAACCGCCGTATCCGGCCAACGAAGGACTTTGGGGAAAACCCACATTGATTAATAACGTGGAAACATTTGCCAACATTCCGCCCATTATCGAAAAAGGCGCAGAATGGTTTGCATCCATCGGTACAGAAAAGAGTAAAGGAACCAAGGTATTTGCACTTGCCGGCAAGGTAGCTACTTCCGGACTGGTGGAAGTTCCCATGGGTACAACCTTGGGCGAAATCGTTTTTGATCTGGGCGGCGGCATACCCAATGGAAAAGCGTTTAAGGCAGCCCAGACAGGCGGACCTTCCGGCGGATGTCTGACCTCTGAGCATCTGAGTCTGCCCATGGACTATGAATCCTTAACAGCAGCTGGTTCCATGATGGGTTCAGGCGGATTGATCGTTATGGACGAAGATACCTGCATGGTTGATGTGGCAAAATACTTCCTGGAGTTCACAGTGGATGAGTCTTGCGGTAAATGCCCGCCCTGCCGAATTGGCACCAAGAGAATGCATGAAATCCTGGATAAAATCACCAAGGGCGAAGGACAAATGGAAGATCTGGATAAACTGGAGTCTCTGGCAAAAACCATTAAGAGTGCGTCTCTTTGCGGCTTAGGCCAGACTGCTCCAAATCCGGTCCTCAGCACGATCAAATATTTCCGTGATGAATATGAAGCACACATAAAAGAAAAGAGATGTCCAGCCGGCGTCTGTCAGGCACTTATTACTTATCGAGTAATACCGGAGTCCTGCATCGGCTGCACCATGTGTGCCAGAATCTGCCCGGTCAGCGCGATTACCGGCAGCCCCAAAGAAGTACATTACATTGATCCGGAAATCTGCATCAAGTGCGGTGCATGCATGGAAAAATGTCCTGTGAAGGCCATTGAAAAGGTGTAAGGTTTTCACGCGAGGATTTCCGATTGATACATTAGTTAAAGGAGTGTGACACAATGTCGAAGGTAACATTAACAATTGACGGCCGCACAGTGCAGGCTGAACCGGGGATGACGGTACTGCAAGCCGCCAGACAGGCCGGCATACATATACCCACCCTGTGTTATCTGGAAGGAGTTAACAAGATCGGCGCCTGTCGGGTTTGTGTTGTTGAGGTTGAGGGCGCTCGTGCGCTGCAGACTTCCTGCACAACGCCGGTAGCCGAAGGCATGAAAGTAAAAACAACCTCTCCTGCAGTAAGAAATGCCCGCAAGACCGTAGTCGAATTGTTGCTATCCGATCATCCCAGTGACTGCCTGACTTGCATCCGCAATCAGAATTGCGAACTGCAGACACTGGCTCATGAATTGGGAATTCGGGAGATTCGCTTTGAAGGCGCAAAGAATTACAGCCCACCGGACAGCATTGGTTTTTCAGTTGTGCGTGAACCGGAAAAATGCATTCTCTGCCGACGCTGCATTGCAACATGCAGCCAGGTGCAGCATGTCAATGCTCTCGGCATGGCAGAGCGTGGCTTTGCCAGCATGGTTACTCCTGTATTCCATGAAGCATTGAGTGAAGTTGCCTGCACCAACTGCGGACAGTGCGTACTGGCTTGTCCCACAGGCGCTCTTCATGAGCAGGATGAAACCGGTAAAGTGTGGGATGCACTGGCTGACCCCACAAAACATGTTGTGGTCCAGACAGCTCCCTCCATCCGTGTAGCCATTGGAGAAGAAATGGGTCTGGCTCCGGGCGAAGTGGTAACTGGCAAGCTGGTTGCTGGCCTGAGACGTCTCGGTTTTGACCGGGTCTTCGATACTGACTTTACTGCCGACCTAACCATTATTGAAGAAGGCCATGAATTCCTGCAGCGGCTCAATGAAGGCGGAAAGCTGCCGATGATCACCTCCTGCAGCCCTGGCTGGGTTAAGTATATTGAGCATTTCTATCCGGATTATCTGGAGCATCTGTCTACTGCGAAATCTCCGCAGCAAATGTTTGGTGCCCTGGCTAAATCCTATTATGCAGAAACAGCGGGTATTGACCCCAAGGATATCGTTTCGGTGTCCATCATGCCCTGTACTGCTAAGAAGTTCGAAGCCAACCGGCCCGAAATGGATGGCAGTGGCCTCCAGGATGTTGACATCGCTCTGACAACACGAGAACTGGGACGGATGTTCAGAGAAGCAGGGCTGAGCTTTGACTCCCTGCCTGAGGAAGATTACGACAATCCGTTCGGAATTTCCACCGGTGCCGGCGTTATCTTCGGTGCTTCCGGCGGGGTTATGGAAGCAGCCCTGCGGACTGTGTATGAAGTTGTTACCGGTGAGACACTGGAGCGCTTGAACTTTGAAGGTGTCCGCGGTCTGGAAGGTATCAAGGAATGTTCAATCATGGTTGGCGATCTGGAAGTTAAAGTAGCTGTCGCCAATGGTCTTGGCAATGCTCACAAACTCATGGAACTGGTAGCTGCCGGCAAAGCAGACTATCACTTCATCGAAATCATGGGCTGCCCGGGCGGCTGCATTGGTGGCGGCGGTCAGCCGATCCCGACCAATGAAGAGATCAAACTCAAACGGATGGGTGCTATTTACAATGCGGATGAAGCATCCACCATCCGCAAATCCCATGAGAACCCAGCGATCACAGAACTATATGAAAAATTCCTGGGTAAACCTTTGGGAGAAAAATCTCATCACCTGCTGCATACTCACTACACCAAGCGTAGCAAATATCCAAAAGATCAATAAACACGTACCTTGAACAAAGGGCAGACGCTTCATGCAGTCTGCCCTTTCTCAAAAATGGAAATATCTGAAAATTGTCAAAAATGAATATATTGTGAAGGACTGTGGCGGAACTTGTAGAAATTAAAATCCCAAGCTGACTGCAGCTGAGAGGAGGTGAAATTAATGAAAACATTGGCAGATCTGGAAGCATTGCGGAAAAAAGCACAAGAGCAGACCCGTCTTCGGGACAGCCAGGCGGGTACAAAGATAATTGTCGGCATGGGGACCTGCGGAATTGCAGCTGGAGCCCGAGATGTGCTGGCCGCTATTATGGATGAAATAGGGAAGCGAAACCTGTCCGATGTTACTGTCACACAGACCGGTTGTGTGGGCATGTGTGAACAGGAACCGATCGTCGAAGTCATCCGCCCTGGCCAGCCAAAGATATCGTATGGTCATGTAACGGGTGAAGTTGCCAGAAAGATTATAGCTCAGCATGTGATCAACGGGCAGATTGTGGGTGAGTGGGTCTTATCCGCCCGCTAGCACAGAAACAGGAGGTGAAATTGCATGGCAGAGTTAGAAAAAAGTTGCTGTTGCGCAGATGAGAAAACTATGGAACAGGTGGACCAGATTATTGCAGAGCACAAAGATGAACCAGGTGCTCTGATCCCAGTACTGCACGCGGTCCAGAAGAAAACCGGGTACCTGTGTGACGAAGTGCTGACCCATGTAGCTGATAAGTTGGATATTCCTTTGAGCAAAGTATATGGGGTAGCTACTTTCTACAGTCTGTTCACTGTCAAGCCGAAGGGGAAATACATTATCCGCGTATGTGAAAGTGCACCCTGTCATATTGTAGGAGCCCAGGATGTGTATCAGGCATTGGAAGAGAATCTGGGGATTAAGGCAGGAGAAAATACGGAAGACGGTTTATTTACCCTGGAATATGCCAGTTGCCTGGGAGTATGTGGGGTGGCTCCGGCCATTATGATCAATGAAGAGGTCTATGGAAATCTGACTCCAGAGATGATACCGGGCATTCTCGCCAAATACAGAGAGTAAAAATCGGACCTCGTACCGAGAAAGGGAGGGAATCTTATGGAATTCTACCGGTCGCACATTCTGGTTTGCGCGGGAACTAACTGTGTACTCAATGGCAGTCAGGCCGTTCGGCAGGCCTTTGTGAAAGAAATAGAAAAGCGCGGACTGGATAAAGAAGTGAAGATTGTAGAAACCGGTTGCTTTGGGATTTGTGATCATGGACCAACGGTGGTAATCTATCCGGAAGGAGTATTGTACTGCCGGGTAAAAGAAGGCGATGTATATGAAATCGTTGAAGAACATGTGATGAAAGGTCGAATCGTCGACCGACTGCTTTATCGGGAAGAAGCCGTGCCGAAAGCAGTCCAGACTGTTCGGGAAGTTGACTATTTCAAAAAGCAAGAACGGATCGTACTGCGCAACTGCGGGATCATTGATCCAGATAGCATTGAAGAATATATTGCCAGAAATGGCTATGAAGCATTGGCAAAATGCCTAACACAAATGACCCCGGATGATATTATTAAAGAAGTCAAAGAATCCGGATTGCGCGGACGTGGTGGCGCTGGGTTCCCAACAGGATTGAAATGGGACTTTACCCGCAAAGCACAAGGCGATGTAAAATATGTTGTCTGCAATGCGGATGAAGGCGAACCAGGCACATTTAAAGACCGCCTGATCCTCGAAGGTGATCCCCACAGCATTATTGAAGCCATGGCTATAGCCGGCTATGTAATCGGCTCCAACAAAGGCTTTGTGTACATCCGTGGTGAGTACACACTCTCTGTTGAACGACTGGGACGAGCTATTGAAAAGGCCAAAGAACTGGGGCTGTTGGGAGAAAACATTTTTGGGACCGGGTTCAGCTTCGATATAGAAATCCGTGAAGGTGCCGGAGCATATGTTTGCGGTGAAGAAACGGCGCTGATTGAATCCATCGAAGGTGACCGGGGCGAGCCGCGTTACAAGCCCCCCTACCCCACGAATGTGGGCTTATGGGGCAAGCCCACCCTGGTGAACAATGTGGAAACTTTGGCCAACATTCCGCCAATTATTTTACAAGGTGGCTGCTGGTATAAAGGAATCGGCACAGAAAACTGTCCCGGAACCAAAGTTTTCACCATGACCGGAAATATCAACAACAAGGGCTTGATCGAAGTGCCCATGGGTATTACATTACGTGAAGTCATCTATGAAATCGGCGGCGGGATTCCCGGTGGGAAAAAGTTTAAGATGGCGCAGACCGGCGGAACATCCGGCGGCTGTATCCCGGCTGAGTACCTGGATCTGCCAATGGATTACGATACCCTTGCTGAAGCAGGTACGGCGTTGGGTTCTGGTGCACTCCTGATCATGGATGAAACCCACTGCATTGTAGATGTTACCAAATGCTTCATGCAATTCTTCAAACATGAGTCATGCGGTAAGTGTACACCCTGTCGGGAAGGTACTTACCGGATGTATCAGATTTTGGATAAAATCAGTCATGGCCTGGCCACATCCAATGATATCGATGTCCTGGAAGCTCTCTCACGCACAATGATGTCATCGGCACTTTGCGGATTGGGGCAGGCAGCTCCGAATCCAGTTATGACAACATTGCGGTTTTACCGGGACGAGTATGATGCTCATATTGATGGGCATACATGCCCCTGTGGTGTTTGTGAGATAGAGTGACTAAGCCGAGCAAGGTGAAAAAAGAGCAAAGGAGTGTAGATAGATGGACATGGTAACTTTGACGATCGATGGCCAACAGGTCAAAGTCCCTCAGGGTTCAACCATCCTTGAGGCAGCTGAAAAAGTCGGAGTACATATACCGACACTGTGCCACCATCCGGATCAGGAAGCCAAAGCCGTCTGCCGGGTATGCGTGGTTGCAATTGAAGGCAATCGCCTTTTGCAGCCAGCTTGTGCGTATCCGGTTGCAGAAGGTATGGTGGTGCATACTAACACACCCGCAGTTCGTGAAGCTCGCCGGGTAGTTGTTGAGCTAATTCTTTCCCGGCACCCGGATGATTGTCTGAAATGTGAAAGGAACTTGAATTGTGAATTACAGTCAGTAGCCGAGCATCTGGGTATTCGCAGAATTCGATTTGACCATGAAGACAGAATGATTCCTATAGATGAATCCACACCATCACTGGTGCGGGATATGAACAAGTGCATTCTCTGCAGACGATGTGTGGAAGTGTGCACAGAAGTTCAGGCAGCATCCGTACTCTATCCCATCAACCGCGGAGCAGATACCCGCATTAGCACTGCTGTGGGCAATGATCTCACAGAAGTAGCCTGTGCCCTATGCGGGCAGTGCATCAATGTCTGCCCCACCGGCGCCCTGAGTGAAAAGGATGAAACCGAACAAGTCTGGGAAGCTTTGGGCGATCCTGATAAACATGTCATCGTTCAGACTGCACCAGCGATCCGGGTGAGTATCTCAGAAGAGATGGGCATACCCCCAGGAGCAGTATCTACCGGAAAACTGGTGGCCGGTTTGCGGCGTTTGGGGTTCGACAGGGTATTTGATACAGATTTTACTGCGGACCTGACTATCATTGAAGAAGGACACGAATTGCTGCACAGGCTAAAAGAAGGCGGAACGCTGCCGATGATCACATCCTGCAGCCCTGGATGGATCAAGTATATCGAACATTTCTATCCGGATCTGCTGGAGCATGTCTCAACATGCAAATCACCGCAGCAGATGTTTGGAGCCTTGGCCAAAACATACTATGCGGATAAATTCGGCATTGACCCCAAAACAATTTACTCCGTATCCATTATGCCCTGTACGGCCAAAAAGTTCGAAAAAGACCGGCCTGAAATGGCAGACAGCGGCCAGAAAGATGTGGATGCTGTCCTGACAACCCGCGAGCTAGGGCGGATGTTTAGAGAAGCTGGGATCGATTTCGCTGATCTGGAAGATGCCGAATACGATGCTCCATTTGGTATCACAACGGGTGCTGCTGCTATCTTCGGCAATACTGGCGGTGTCATGGAAGCAGCCCTGCGTACCGTCTATG
>CAZDAI010000073.1:0-11258 GCA_964503545.1 uncultured Candidatus Sumerlaeota bacterium | reverse complement strand
TTTGTATAAATATTCGGACAATTATGATATGATGGAATTGACCATGAGGTGTCTCGCACAATAAGCGGTTATACAAAAACCGGTTTGAGGGAACATGCTTGCTTCTCTCAACTTAATATATTTCCTGCCATGCGGGTATTCATCTCCAAAAGGAGGCGGGCTTCGTGTGTGTGAAACATAGTAAAAGAATCCGGATTATGATGCTTGTTGTTTTTATGGTATTACTGTCATCTTCAATCGGGTATGCGATCAGTGCAACAATCCCGGATTTCGATCATGCTGCTCACGGAGAGAAACTGGATGTACTGATTGGATTCAATGGACAGCCAAACCCTGGTCTAGTACGGGCTTTCGGTGGTGAGATCTATGCTGAATTTTCGATTGTGGATGTTGTTGCAGCCAAAATGACACAAGCCCAAGCGAAGGCACTGCAGAAAAATCCTTTCATCAGTTATATTGAACCTGACGGTATGGTTCATGTTGGCCAGGAAACACCATGGGGAATTAACCGGGTATTTGGGTCGGAAACCAATCGACAGCCCACCTTGGATGTTTCAAGAGGAGAAGGAATCGGTGTTGCTGTCCTTGATACAGGCATAGACACCAAGCATGAGGATTTACGGGTTGTCGGCGGCAGGAGGTTTTATGTTCAAGGGATTTCACTGAAACAAGATGATCGTTACACTGACGGCAATGGCCATGGTACGCACGTGGCGGGTACCATTGGGGCATTGGATAATGGATGGGGGGTAGTAGGGGTAGCCCCTGATGTGGATCTTTATGCAGTTAAAGTTCTCAACGATAATGGCAGTGGCTCAGTTTCTGCGATTGTTGCCGGGATCGAGTGGACGGTGAATCATCCGTCTGGCATCTCAATCATTAATATGAGTTTGGGTAGCAGCAGCTACTCTAAAACATTTGAAGATGCCTGCAATGCAGCCTATGCAGCAGGTATACTGGTTATCTCATCTGCAGGGAATAGTGGGAATACGGACGGCACCGGAGATAATGTTGGCTACCCAGCGAGGTACAAATCCGTAGTTGGGGTTGCCGCTTCTGAAATTACCGATGTCCGTGCATATTTTTCAAGCACGGGTCCGGATGTGGAATTAATCGCCCCGGGCAGAAATATCCTCAGTACAGTGCCGGGTGGATACAATACTTACAGTGGAACTTCCATGGCCTCTCCGCACGTCGCGGGAGTTGCTGCGGTAGTTTGGGCTGCGTATCCAACACTTTCAAATGAAGAGCTGCGGACTCTTCTGCAGTCAACGGCCGAAGATTTGGGTCTGAATCCGTGGCACCAGGGATATGGTATGGTACGGGCAGATCGGGCTGTGCTGGGGACGGAGCCGCCCCTTACATATTCCTTGACACTGCAGGCAAATCCAGTGGCAGGTGGGGATGTCACAGGGAGTGGCGAGTATTCGGCAGGACAAAAAGTAGCAATTTCAGCAACAGCGCAGGCGGGTTATCAGTTCGTAAACTGGACCCTTGAAGGTGTTGAAATCAGTAAACAAAGTGCTTTTGAATACACCATGCCTGCTGCTGATACCATCTTGGTGGCAAATTTCACAGAAGCAATCAATCCGCCCACCTACGCATTGAGCATGGCTGTAACTCCTGTTGGCAGCGGCAGTGCATACGATGATTCTGGAAGCGGTTCTTATGCAGAGGGGTCAGTGATTTCGCTTCGGGCCGTGGCAACAAGTGGTTACGAATTTGTCGGCTGGTCGGCTTCTGCCGGAGCATTCAGCAGCATGACAGATGCAAACACAACTTTCACCATGCCTGCAGAAAATGTAACAGTTACTGCCAACTTCAAGGAGGTAAGCGCTGTCGAGGCACTTTATGCCGCCATTACAACGGATAAAAGCCAATACCAGTGGAATAACTGGGTTTATATTACCGTCACAATATGTGATCAAGACACGATCGGGATCCAAGGAGCAGCAGTTACGGCAACCCTACGTTATCCTAACGGCAGTGTGGCCTCAAGCTTCTCAGGAACTACGGAGAACAATGGCTCCATTGTTTTCAGCTACAGAATTCCAAATAAAGCTGCGATCGGAGATTATACCGTCACAGCTGTGGCGAATATGGGGACAATTACTTCGAATACTGCAACTGCAAAATTCAATGTGAGAGCAAGGTAAGCTCAGGTATTCGCCGGAGGCTGCATAAAAAGCAGCCTCCGGATTTTTTTAGATGTGAGCAATGCCAAAGATCAGCATCGTACTTGTTTTTAGGAGTTGAATGGCACTCATACCTGCTAAGTAAATTTGCTTATGGAAAGCAAAGCGCTGATACAAAGATCTTTGCTTCACTGTAAGAACATGGTATGCTTGTTATATGAAATCGAACACGATCAGATTCGCACAGGCGAGTGATTGATAGCTTCCGGCGGTGTAATAATTTGGTTTTGACTGATGCATTCCTGAACTGGAGGTCTCGATGAGCAACCGATATCTAATTACAGGTGCAACTGGACATTTAGGGAGAACAGTAACTGAGCAGCTCGTCAAAGAAGGACATCCTGTTCGTGTTTTAATCCTGCCAAAAGAGAAGGATATTCCCTCAAATGTGGATGTGTATTATGGTGATGTGCGAGACAAAGAAAGTTTGCGCCCTTGTTTTGAGAATTTATCAGGGCAAGATTTGATCGTTATTCATTGTGCTGGGATTGTTTCAATTGCCTCAGGTTTCAATCAGGCAGTCTATGATGTCAATGTTAATGGAACCAAGAATATTGTAGATTTGTGCACAGAGTATCATGTCAAGAAGTTGGTTTATGTCAGCTCTGTCCATGCGATTCCCGAACAACCCAAGGGAACGGTGATTGAGGAGGCAGTAGATCTTATACCGGATAAGGTAGTGGGAAATTATGCAAAGACGAAGGCAGAGGCTACTTCCTATGTGCTCGATGCTGCAAGTCAGGGACTGAATGCTTGCGTGCTGCATCCTTCGGGCATTATTGGTCCGAATGATTATCCCGGAGGACACACGTCGGCATTTATTGTTGATTACTGCAAAGGCAGATTGGCATCATGTATCAGTGGCGGGTATGACTTTGTTGATGTACGCGATGTGGCCAATGGAATCATTTTAGCCTGCCATCATGGGAAGCGTGGCCAGTGCTATATTCTCTCAAACAGGTTCTATGAGGTTAGCGAGATCCTTGATTTACTGAGTGAGATCACAGGTAAACGGCGCGTAAGGAGTTTTGTCCCTGTGTGGTTGGCCAAAGCGGTGGCTCCTGTCACCGAGCTGTACTGCAAAGCAATGAAACGGCCCCCCCTGTTTACTGCTTATTCAATCTACACGCTTCGTTCCAATGCGCTGTTTTCCCATCAGAAAGCAACAGAGGAATTAGGCTATACGACACGGGATATGAGGGAAACACTGACTGATACCGTTATCTGGTTGAAACAAAACGGGAGAATATGACTACAAACTTAAGGAAGGTAGTAGCCAAAATTTGAGAAAGGATCGTGAGACTATGACAGAATATCGAGAAACGATCCCGGGGCGGGATGAATTTTTTGCCCTGTTTAACACAACGGGATGGAATGAAGAGGAGTACAATCTCAGCGCTGATCAACTGTATCAAGCCATAAATCATTCCTGGGGCATGGTGTGTGCCTATGAAGATGAATCCCTGATCGGATATGGAAGAATTATTTCAGATGGCGTTCTCCATGCGTTGATTGTGGATATGATTGTTCATCCTGCCCATCAGGGAAAAGGGATCGGTCGCACGATTCTGGAGAGACTGATTCAGCAGTGCCAAGCTTGTGATATTAAAGACATACAGCTCTTTTGTGCAACTGGGAAATCAGGGTTTTATGAAAAAAGCGGATTCGAAAGCAGGCCAATGGAAGCGCCGGGAATGCAATTCAGAAAGATATGATCTTTTCGCGTTTCTGTGTGAGTAAATTGATAGCCCAACCAGTTGCGAAAGTGTGGCGATTGAGGAGTCAAAAGTCGAAATCATGCGTTCCCTGGAAGTAAGATTTTCGACTTGGTGAGTATTCCCGGCAATAAGGATACTAAGGAGTAGATTGGTGGGAGCGAAACGATGCGAATCAAGAATGCCATGATTGATAAGGAGTTGCGTATAGCGGGGATGTTGATGCGCATTGTTCCTAATCTTTTTTTCACAAAAACGGGCTTTCGATTGATCCACCGAATGGAGAAAATCAGACAAAGCCGATCAGAAAATGCAAACCGGGGGGGGTCAGATGAATGGATTACCCGGGAAGATGGATCCTTGATGCGCATTTGCATTCATTCACCATCAGAACAAAAGGGAGACATTCCAGGGGTACTATGGCTGCACGGTGGCGGGTATGCAATTGGCAGCCCAGAGCAATCACTGCCAATGATACGCAGACTTATGGCTGCGACTGATTGTGTAGTCATTCTTCCTGAGTATCGTTTATCAGTGGAATCTCCTTACCCAGCAGCACTTCAGGACGCTTACCTGGCGTTGCAGTGGATGAAGAATCACGCAGATCAATTAGGGATCAGAGAAGACCAGCTGATGGTCGGCGGAGAAAGTGCGGGGGGCGGACTGGCTGCTGCTCTGACTCATTGTGCGCGTGATCAGGGAGAAGTAGCGATTGCCTTCCAACTGCTGGCGTATCCAATGCTTGATGATCGTATGAATTGTGATTCTGCGCGGGACAATGATGGGCCTTTGTGGAACTCGAATGCCAATTTTTGCGCCTGGAAGCTCTATTTAGGGAGTAAGTTCGGAGCAGATTCCGTATCACCATACGCTGCACCGGCGAGAGCAGATAACTTCGATAATCTCCCACCAGCAGCGCTGTATGTGGGTGATCTTGAACCCTTTCGGGATGAGACCATCGAATACGCTGAGAATCTGCGCAAAGCGGCAGTATCTGTTGATCTGCAAGTCTTTCCAGGCTGCTTCCATGGTTTTGACATCGTCTGCCCACAAGCTCAAGTAAGCAAGCAAGCGGCTGCCTTTATGCAGAAAGTGTTTGCCCATGCTGTGAGACACTACTTCGCAGCACAACCCCTGCAGTAGGAGCGTCAATCCGGTGTTCTGCAGTGACATGTTTGTTTTGGAGCGATGTCTGAAGGATAAGTTCTTAGTTTCGGCCACAGATCGGATTTGGCCATCTCCAGAACTGCATAGGATCCTTTCCAGCAGTAACATGCACAGTGGATAGATAATCCAGGACATTTGCAAAATCTCTGTCAGTATGGTATCTTAATACTATAATATTGTTTTTTCAGCTGCTTAACTCCGACATCGGGATACCGAAATGGAATTATGAGGCGAGAACTCAACATTACGAGTTTCTCGTCTATTGTATTTATTTGGGATCATTCCAAGCCATGTTCCAAAGTACAATGTGGGCTAAGTAAGGCCAAATCATGATGAAAAAATGATAAATACCATGGCAAATGCCAAAAGGAGATCAATTCATTGAAATTCGAAGAATTAAAGCTAATACCCTCCATTCAAAAAGCCGTGGCGCAAGCAGGCTATTCAATGCCAACTGCGATCCAGGAAAAAGCAATTCCCATTGTGCTCGAAAGGAAAGACTTAATCGGTTGTGCCCAGACAGGGACCGGTAAAACAGCGGCTTTTTCAATTCCTTTGCTGCAGATCCTACACCTGGAGAATGAAAGAAAAGGGCTGCGAAAGATTCGTGCTCTAATCCTGACACCAACAAGAGAACTAGCGGTACAGATCGGCGACAGCATCCGTTCTTACGGTAAGTATACAGGCCTGAAATCGACAGTTATTTACGGAGGCGTATCACAAATCCCGCAAACAACTGCACTACATTCCGGAGTTGATATTGTTGTTGCAACCCCTGGCCGACTCCTTGATCTGGTCAACCAAAAATATGTGGATCTGAATGGATTGAAGATGTTGATCCTCGATGAGGCTGATCGTATGCTGGATATGGGATTTTCTCATGAGGTAAAAAGAATTCTGGCGCTTTTGCCTGAAAGCAGACAAACGCTGCTTTTTTCTGCTACAATGCCGCCGGAGATTATAAAACTGGCCGATACCATACTAAAGAATCCTGTCAAGGTGGAAGTAACGCCTGTTTCTTCAACTGTGGATACGATCAGCCAATCCGTATATTTTGTCGAGCGTCAGGAGAAGCAAACTCTGCTAGTCCAGTTGCTCAAAAACAGAAACCTGGATTCGGTGTTGATTTTTACGCGAACAAAACACCGGGCTGATAAAGTAGCTAGGTATTTGCTGAAAGAAAAAATTTCAGCTCAAGCTATTCACGGAGATAAATCTCAAGGTGCACGGCAAATGGCTTTAAACAATTTCAAATCAAAACAGACACGGGTATTGGTTGCAACGGATATTGCCGCCAGAGGAATCGATGTGGAAGAACTATCTCATGTCATCAATTTTGATTTGCCAAATGTCCCAGAAACATATGTCCACAGAATCGGGCGTACAGGGAGAGCCGGGTTATGCGGAACAGCACTTTCGTTCTGTGATTCGGATGAGAAAGTGTATTTGAAAGATATCCAGAAACTCATTGCGAAGAATATTCCGGTCGTCTCTGTCTGAAGGATGGGCGGCCATGAGTAGATTGCGGATCTGATTGTACACAGGAAACGGAGGAATTGCTATGATTCAGTTAATGATTGATTCTTCTTCTACAAGAGGTTGCAATCGATTCGCACTATGTACCATTATTGGGAAAAGAGCTAGGAGATTAATGAATGGTGCTCCCCCATTGGTAGAGCAAAATTCGAAGAATGCGGTATCCAATGCAATCAGTGAAATTTGTGCAAACAAGATTGTTTTCAAAGCTGCCCCTTAACAAGAAAGCGTTGCAATGTTTGGGATTGAATGACCCTACACATCCTTCGGGATGTGTTTTTTTATGTTGGCCTGTTTGAAAATTGCATGATGGACGAAAATCCGCAGATGTCTGGTTTATCTGGAAGAAGTCACGATTGTTCAAGATTTTTAGAATTTACGGGAAGCAGGGTGCGAAAATGGAACCCGCTGAGTTAATTTTTCGTCTTTTCGAGTAGTATGATTACATTGAAAAGGGAGATGCAGATATGAAGAAAAGTTTGGCCCTATTACTTGCAATTGCTTTACTATTGGCTTTCACAGGCTGCACAAGTAATGTTCCGGGGGGATCCACAGGTACCCTAGATGGCAGTCTGGAAGAAATTCTGGCAGAAATTTATGAAAATGCTGAAGTGAGTGATTCATTCAAAGAGTTCATAGCCGAGGGTTTGTATACAGAAGAAATCACAGAAGAAAAAAGTGAATATCACCTGGGAAAGACTGGCATTGACTATGAAGAAGCGATTGCGTCAGAACCCATGATGCAGCCCTCTGCATATTCGCTTTGCCTGATTCGGGCCAAGACTGGCAGTGATGTGGAGGCATTGAAGGCTGAGATTAAAGACAATGTTAATCCGACTAAATGGATTTGTGTGGGTGTAGATCCTCAAAATATTGTTGTAGACAATATTGGTGATGTGGTGATTCTAATTATGAGTGATTACGAAGCTGAAGCACTCCACGCTGCATTTTTGGCTTTACAATAAGTCATGCTTTTTTCGAGTGTTGCTTTTCTCTATTTTTTTCTGCCGCTGGTCTTAATCATCTATTACACAGTACCAGGCAAGGCTAAAAATGCTGTGCTGCTGGTAGCCAGTCTGCTCTTCTACTTTCTGGGAGAACCGGTTTACAGCATTCTGATGGTTTTTTCCTCTTTTTCAGCATACCTTCATGGGCTGTGGATCTATCAGGCAAAGAGAAGCGGGAATGCAAAACTCCCGCTTCTTTCGGCTGTATTTATCAGTCTATCATTTTTGCTCTTTTTCAAATATGCAGATTTTCTGATCAGCATTGTCAACAGCTTATTCAATACGTCGTTGCCCCTACTGTATCTGCCATTACCGATTGGCATAAGTTTTTACACTTTTCAAATTCTCTCATATTTACTGGATGTCTATCGCGACAAGACTGCTGTGCAGAGAAATTTTCAGCTTCTGACGATGTATGTTGCGCTTTTTCCCCAACTCATTGCCGGCCCCATCGTTCGGTATACCACAGTGGAAAAAGAATTACGTAAGCGTCATCTGACTTTCGATGATCTGGTCTATGGCATAACCCGGTTTGTGACCGGTTTGGCGAAGAAAGTATTGATAGCCAATACGCTGGGGGAGATGGGTCAAATCATTGCCCAGGCAAATGAACAAGCGGTGCTTCTTTTCTGGATGGGGGCTGTTGCCTTTATGCTTCAGATCTACTTCGATTTTTCGGGTTACAGCGACATGGCAATCGGGTTGGGGCGTATGTTTGGATTTCATTTTATGGAGAACTTCAACTATCCATACATTGCCCGCAGCATTACAGATTTTTGGCGCCGCTGGCATATTTCACTGGGAACATGGTTTCGTGATTATGTCTATATCCCTTTAGGAGGAAACCGAGGGGGAAAATGGCTGGAGATGCGCAACATTGCCCTGGTCTGGCTCCTGACAGGGCTATGGCATGGAGCAGCATGGAATTTCGCATTTTGGGGCGCATATTTTGCTGTTTTTTTGATCATCGAGAAAAATTTTCTGTTGGGCAAACTTGATAGACTACCGGCTATCGCAACCCATATCTATACTTTGCTGGTAGTTACGATCAGTTTTGTTATTTTCGATGCGCAAAATCTGCCCGTGGCTTTGTACAATCTGCAGGGTATGTTTGGTCTGCTGCCGGTGCCATTGGTGAATGCTTATGCACTGTATTATTTACGCAGTTATGCTGTGCTTCTGCTTGTGGCCGCACTGGCTGCGACCCCGGTTTTGGAGAGTGTGGTCGATTGGCTGGATCAGCGTCAGATTGGCAGGCAAGTGGCAAGCATTGCACGACCCATTCTTTTGACAGCGATCTTGATTTTAATTACGGGGTACCTAGTCGA
Organism: uncultured Candidatus Sumerlaeota bacterium; assembly: GCA_964503545.1. Taxonomy (GTDB): domain Bacteria; phylum Bacillota; class SLNR01; order SLNR01; family SLNR01; genus JAXGQE01. Next base: position 2,310 of record CAZDAI010000073.1, on the reverse strand, counting down.
TGGCTCATTTAACCCTTTTCTATATTTTCGATTCTAGGCAGGAGGGAAAGCAGTGAGGAAGCAAATGGGGAGAGCGGTAGCGTTCGTGTGTTTTGTAATGATCCTTGGGGGATTGATGCTTGCGCATATTCTTATCCCGGATCTTTCCCTTTCCATCAGTGAACGGCGCAAGTTGCAGCCTCTCCCTCCGCTGAACGCAGATACACTCTTCGCGGGGGACTACCTGGAAAATGTGGAGAAATATTTATTGGACCATTTTCCTTTTCGAGATGCTTTCCGCACGGTGAAGGCGTACTCTGTCTATCGCCTTTTTCTTCAGAAAGACAACAACAATATCTATTTTGCTGGGAAGCATATTGTTAAATTGGAGTATCCCCTACGAGAGAACGCCATCCGCTTTGCAGCAGGGAAGATGAATGATGTAATTGCAGCATATCTTCACGATAAAAATGTGTATTACAGCGTCATTCCAGACAAAAACTACTATGCAGCACCTTTGGGTAAACATCTTGCTTTGGATTATGCTCAATTGGTGGGGATCATGAATGAAAATGTCATGAATGGAATATATATTGACATCATCTCCGATTTGTCCCTGGGCGACTACTATCTTACCGATCTTCACTGGAAGCAAGAAAGGCTTGAGAAAGTCACCAATCGGCTCCTGCAGGGAATGGGCAAAGCGGGAATTGATTTTGCTAAGGAGTATCAGACGCATGAAATCCAAGACTTTTACGGCGCATACTATGGTCAGGCTGCCATGGTTGGGCAAGGGGATGTCCTGCGTTATTTGTCAAATGATATGCTTAGCAGAGCAGAAGTCTATGACCATGCTGCCAAATCATTTGACCAGATATACAGACTGGAAGGTTTTTATGGAACGGACCCCTACGATCTGTTCTTAGCAGGAGCGCGACCCTTGTTGACTGTGTACAATCCAGACAATCCGGAAGGTCGAGAGTTGCTGCTCTTTCGGGATTCGTTCGGCAGCAGCATTGCACCGCTGCTGCTCGCCCGCTACGGGAAAATTACCTTGATTGATCTCCGCTATGTCACCAGTCGGGTGTTGGATGAGTACATCGACTTCAGCCAGGAGCAAGATGTGCTTTTTCTCTACAGTGGGACCATTCTCAATAATGGCTATATGATAAAATGAACACAGCATTTGCTCGGGCGCTGTAAAACGATCGAGGGGTGTGTTCGAATCGGGAGAGGCTCTCTATGCTGGTGCTAATGTTTCACTGGCAGGGAGCCTTCACTTTTTCCCGATGCGGAATTGATCGTTCTGTCTTTTCTGTTGAGCATAAAAAAGAGGCAAAAAAACTTAAAATTTTGCCAATTGTTAGAAGACATTTTTAAACAATGTCGAATATTGATATGATAACAATTTTTGAGAGGAGGATTGAATATGGAAGACAGCAAGTGTCCAGTAACGGGCAAAAGTGGCAACCGGCGGGGTACTACCAATCAGGATTGGTGGCCCAACCAGTTGAATCTTAAAGTGCTGCATCAAAATCCTGTTGTACGTAATCCAATGGGCAATGAGTTTAATTATGCGGAAGAATTCAAGAAACTGGATCTGGCTGCAGTGAAAAAAGATCTGCATGAGATGATGACCGATTCCCAAGAATGGTGGCCGGCTGATTATGGTCATTACGGTGGGTTGATCATCCGCATGGCGTGGCACAGTGCTGGTACTTATCGAATGGGTGACGGGCGCGGTGGGGGCGGTTCGGGTAATCAGAGATTTCCCCCATTAAGCAGCTGGCCGGATAATATTAATTTAGATAAAGCCAGACGTTTGCTTTGGCCAATAAAGAAGAAGTACGGCAAACAGATATCCTGGGCAGATCTCATGATACTAGCAGGCAATGTTGCTTTAGAATCCATGGGATTTAAGACATTCGGCTTTGCTGGCGGTCGTGAAGATATTTGGGAACCAGAAGAAGATGTCTACTGGGGATCGGAAGAGGAATGGTTGGGTGATAAGCGCTATTCAGGCGAGCGGGATCTGGAAAACCCCTTGGCTGCGGTGCAGATGGGATTGATTTATGTCAACCCGGAAGGACCCAATGGTGACCCAAATGTTCTAGCCTCCGGCAAAGACGTGCGGGAAACATTTGCCCGAATGGCCATGAACGATGAAGAAACCGTAGCATTAGTTGCCGGTGGTCATACCTTTGGCAAATGCCATGGCGCCGGGAGTGCGACTCATGTAGGGCCGGAGCCGGAAGCGGCTCCCATTGAAGAGCAGGGTCTTGGTTGGGTGAATAGCATGGGTACCGGCAAGGGCAGCGATACGATATCCAG
>CAZDAI010000072.1:0-11331 GCA_964503545.1 uncultured Candidatus Sumerlaeota bacterium | reverse complement strand
TGGGCACAGCAGCACACGTAGTTCCGTTCTAGACGATGTGGCGATGGGTCAACATTTTACCCGTCAGGGGGTTTCGATCCAGAACTTTTCCGGTAAAGGTATGATCGACTTTCGCATGTATCCTCATGGCATTTGGGACATAGTCCAAGGCTGGAGTAAGAACTTCGCCCTTGGGTCGCAATCCATTGGCATTTTACCGATGATCCTGATCTTCTGTTGGATATGGGGGTCGGTTGCCCTGTTTGTGAATCTGATCCGGGCATATATCCATCCGGCAATCTTTTACACCCCCGCTCTGCTCGCCCTATATCTGCTTGCTGCATTCCAACTGTGGTATATGCTTGGCCGAGTCGGAAATTTTTCACCGCTGACAGCTCTTTTCTTTCCAATTCCCTTGCTCTTTTTCGTGTTCGTTTTCTTGCGGGCTGCTGTTCATTCTTTTCTGTTTCATAAAGTAACCTGGAAGGGCCGTACTATACTGACGCGAAAGGAGCCCTAGCAATGCCGCCTCTGGTCTTTCCCTCCCATGTGACTGTAATCCTCAATGTCATGCTTTGGTTTATCATTCATTTCTCTGCCGGCTATTTGGGCGCAAAGATTCCTACACATTTTTTTACTGAAGATGCAGGAATATTCCGCACCCGTAGCTGGGAACAGGAAGGGGCGATATACCAACGCTATTTTCATATTAAAAGCTGGAAACCCCGGTTACCTGATTGGGGCAACGCGTTTGGTCAAAATGCCAGCAAACAAAAAATAGCCTCCACCGACCCGCATTATCTTGAACGCTTCATCCTGGAAACGCGCCGGGCTGAATGGACCCATTGGCTGCAGATCTTTCCCGTCCCAATCTTTTTCTTATTTAACGACTGGCGGATCGGAACTTTTATGATCTTCTATTCCTTCAGTGTCAATCTACCTTGCATGATGGCTCAACGCTTCAATCGGCCGCGCCTGCAGCGAATACTGAAACATAAAAAGATCCGGGATTAATGCCCTGTCACGAACTGAAGTACACGATGGGTATCTAGCGCACGATAGTTTCACCCAAAAAAGATCACAATGCCCAAGGGGATGTCATACCAGTAGGCAATGCGATCTTTTTTAATCAAAACGCTGCAAATGCTTTATGGAGACTTAGCCGATCCGGCTGGCAGTTAATTTCTTCGCTCTGTCTGCAAGCATCATATACTGTCCTTTGGTATCTTTGAAAAACTCGATCAATTCAGTATCACCTGCTTCTTCTGCGTCTCTTCTGTAAATTTCAGCTAATTCCGCACCCTTCAATACATGATAGAGCACACTGATCACATTAAAATCTTTGTCGGGCATATTGGTTTTCGATTCCATCATTTCACCTCCCCTCAGATGGCAGGATGTTGATATTGGAAATCTTCAAAACCACAGTAAACGGGTATCCCATCGGTGTATGTGTGTCGTGGCCCAAAACAAGGGTTGATTCAGCATCCGATTTGATTGCGAACCTGCGTCGCTGGATTGAGGAAGATAAGTTGAATTGCGCTGAAGGTAGCGTAAGAGGAAAATTGCAATAAGAAAGAATCATGGATCACAGAAAGTGAACACTCATTCTTTTTCATTGCGCGGATACTACTGCGACTTCAGTTTATCATAAATATTCAGCACGATCAAATGCGTAACAGCTTTGCAGCTCTTATGACATGGTTCATTTCCGTATACTTAAATAGAATCAACACTTGTGAATACAAAGATTTGGACAATATATTTACGGGCCCACCCTTTCAATCAGCATCGTCTGCAACAGATTCTGAAACATAAAAAGATCCGGGATTAATCCCCCGGATTCTCTTTATTATATAAGGTCTGAGTATCATCGTTTACTGATTGCCTTCAATTTCCTTTCGTGCGTTGCGGATGGCAGCTGTAACCGCTTCCATCTGTTCCTGGGATTTCAGCAGCAAACCATCTGCATATTCATTCGCTCCGGTTCTGATTTCTTTTGCAACCCGTTTTGCCTGGTTGATGATTTCATTCGCCTGTTCATTAGCCAGCCGGGTGATTTCATGTTCATCTGCCATTCTAGCGACCTGGGACCGGGTATCTTCCCGAATCCGTTCTGCCTCAGCTTGTGCTTCTTTGAGAACTTTATCTCGTTCACGCACGATCCAGTTTGCCTGCTCCAGTTCATCGGGAAGTGCTGCATGCAGTTCATCGATCATGCGCAGAACTTCGTTTTCACTGATGATCACTTTGTCTGTCAGTGGTACGCGGGCACTGTTTGAAATCATCCCTTCGATTTGCTCCAGAATTGCCAGGACATCCATTTCTCTACCTCCTGTCATTTTTACTTCAATGATGTGTGACCCTGATAGAATTTTTCCATCAGCCTGTTTTCCACCACTCGTGGTACCAGCCCGCTTATGGACCCTCCCAAGCTGCTGACTTCTTTGATGATTGTGGAACTAATGTAGATGTTTTTACTGCTCGATGACATAAATATCGTTTCTACATTAGGATTCAGCTTTTTGTTCATCAACGCCATCTGAAATTCATACTCAAAATCAGATACCGCCCGTAGACCACGGATAATCACCTTCGCACTGCGCTGCCGGGCGTAGTCGCTCAACAGGCCTTCAAAGGAGTCCACTTGGACGTTGGGCAGATGGCGAGTCACCTCCCGGATCAAATCGACGCGTTCTTCCACTGTAAAAAGCGGCTTTTTGTTTGGATTAATAAAAACTGCTATCACCAGATTATCAAACATTTCTGCTGATCGTTCCACGATATCCAAATGACCGTTGGTAATCGGATCAAAACTACCAGGATATACAGCTGTCCTCAATATGAATCCCCCTTCACTGTTTCTCCCTTGCGGTAAAACACTAAAACTGTATCACCATAATTGGCCCGCCTGCTTACGTCTAGCCCTGGAATAATCACTAGCCCTTCCGGAGAGTTCTTGCGGGTTTCTACTACGAGCAGACCTTTTTCGGTGAGAATATTCCCATTGGCAATCAGATTGAGGGATTTCTCCACGTAACCTGTGTCATAGGGTGGATCCACATAAATCAGATCAAACTGCTCACACTTCATTGCCGCTTGTCTCAAATATTGCAGGGCATCGCTCCGTATCACCTCTGCTCTGTCCAAAAATCTGCATAAGGTGAGATTATCCCGAATGGTTCGGATGCATATCTCACGATTTTCCACAAATACGCATAATGACGCACCCCTGCTTATTGCTTCCATGCCGATGCTACCAGTACCTGCAAAAAGGTCAAGAAATTTTGCTCCCGGCAATTCGGGCCCCAGAATCGAAAACAGTGCTTCTTTCACTCGATCAGCAGTAGGCCGGGTTTCCATACCCTTCATCCCTTTTAGTTTTCTACCTCGTGCCTCGCCACTGATGATTCGCACTTCTTTACCTCCTGAAGCGGTTTTCTGCACTTATTATAGCATATCCTGCAGACATTATCGATGCACTTTATTATGTCAAAGAAGTATCTGCCCGGTTGCCAAAGCGATAGGCAAGTTCGACCTGTACCACCGGCGGCAGCAGGCGACTGCCAGGGCCTTCCCGGTTCAGCATAGTTAGAGCATCCTGGCGGGCTACTTCCATCACGCTGCTGTCTTGGACCAGATCGGCGATTTTCAGATTCGTTAAGCCATGCTGCCGTGTCCCCAGGTATTCACCCGGTCCTCGTAAACGCAGATCCTCTTCAGCAATCTGAAACCCGTCGTTGGAGTGACAGAGTGCATTCAGGCGAGCCTCGCCTTCTGGGTTATTGGGTTCTGCCACCAAAATGCAGTAGGATGCATGCTCACCTCGTCCGACCCTGCCCCGCAGCTGATGGAGCTGCGCTAACCCGAAGCGGTCCGCACCTTCTACTACCATAACAGTGGCATTGGGAACATCGACGCCCACCTCGATAACCGTTGTCGCGACAAGGATCTGCAGCGCTCCGCTGCGAAAACGTTCCATCACAGACTCTTTGTCAGCGCTTTTCATCCGACCATGAAGCAATCCAACTGCCAAATCCGGAAATTCTTGATCCTGCAGTCGCGCAGCCATTTCTACGGCTGCCTCAGTTTGCAGCTTTTCAGATTCTTCCACCAGGGGGCAGACCACATATACCTGTCGCCCATTTTGGATCTGTTCACGGATAAACCGATACACTCGGGGCCGCAGCTGGGACTGAACCCAGTAGGTCTCAATCTTTTGACGCCCGGGAGGCAGTTCATCAATGACGGATACATCCAAATCACCAAACAGTGTCAATGTCAACGTCCGCGGTATGGGTGTTGCCGACATCACCAGAACATCGGGGCACTGCCCCTTACTTTGCAAGCCTTCACGCTGGCCAACACCAAATCGGTGCTGTTCGTCTGTCACAGCCAGGCCTACGGAAGCAAATGACACGGGATCCTGCAGCAGTGCATGGGTCCCGATCACGACATCAATCTCCCCTCTGCCCAAGGCGTCATATAGGGGTTCTTTCGTCTTCAGGCGGCCAGTAAGTAGGCTGCAGCGAATACCCAGCTGTTGAAAGTATGGTTGAAGTTTAAGATAGTGCTGTTCAGCCAGAATCTCAGTGGGTACCATCAGTGCTCCCTGATGGCCGCTTCCAACAGTTTTCACCAGTGCCGCTGCCGCAACCAGTGTTTTCCCGGATCCCACATCTCCCTGCAGGAGGCGATTCATCGGTTCAGCACTTTCCATATCGTCGAGTATCTCGGCAAGAACCCGCTCCTGCGCCTGGGTCAGATCAAACGGCAGCAAACCAAGGAATGCCTCGATCTGGCTGCGGTCCCGTGTATGGGCTATACCAGAGAAATCCCGTTTGTATCGCAACCGTTTGTCCTGTACCATCACTTGCAGCATCAGGAGTTCTTCATAAACCAGATAGCGACGCGCCTGGCGCAATGCCTCCTCGTCTTCTGGGAAGTGAATACTCTGCACGGCCCGTTCAGGACTGATCAGGCGATATTTTTCCATCAGTCCCTCAGGTACCCAGCCCGGCCAGTGCTTCTGCCAGTGATTCAAATTATCCCGAATGAGGCGTCTGATGACACTGCCGTTCATTTGTTCTGTACCCCGATAGACGGGCACAATCCGGCCAGTCAAGAATGGATCATTGGCTTCGGCTGCTTCCATTGCTGGACTCTGCATTTGGATCTGGCCAAATTTTCGCTCCACTTTCCCGCTGAGAAAAACCTCTTGCCCAACACGCAGTTGTCGCTTAAGGTATGCTTGATTGAACCAAACCGCTAATAGACGATCCTGCCCATCGCTGATCGTTGCTTTGAGCAGGCGCAGACGACCGCGCTTGAGACGCTGTTCTGTCAACTGTTCAATCGTTCCCCGGATCGTGGCTGTTTCACCGGCCACCAGCGAACGAATAGGCTTCATTTGAGTGCGGTCTTCATAACGCCTTGGAAACCAGGTAAGCAAATCGGCAATGCTGACGATCCCCAGACCGTGCAGTATCTTTTCCCGCGCAGGCCCCACACCTGACGCATGCCCCACGGGCTGGTGCAGAGGATTGGCTTGCCAATACGAGACCACTGCTTTTAGACTGGCCAGACTTTCCATTGATCCTGCTGTACGAAAGGCTGTAGCAAACTCCTGAAAAAGCCGCACATCGTACCCGGTAAGAAAGCCTTTACGCCAGATCTCCTGCACGGAATGTTCAACCATGTCGATCAGATCCAGCCGCGCCTCCAATACCTTCAGATCCTGCGGGCGGCAACTGTCCAGAAGATCCATTGTTTTTTGTATGAGCTTGCTTTTCATATCCATACGATCACCTTTCATCTTCACCAATAACTCTTCACTTAGAGGCGCCCCTAAGGAAAGAAGCACCCTAGCGGGTGCTCCTTGATGCTATTCAGGAATGATCTGCACGATCAGACCAACCGTCCCAGGTCCCACATGGGCGCCGATGACCGGTCCGCCTTCAATAATCATCATTTCTGCATCGGGATATTTTTCCCGTACTTTGCTTGCGAGCATTTCTGCATTCTTAGGGCTGGCAATGTGGGCTACACCAATCATAAACCGCTCTCCCGGCTTAATCTCAGCCAGACCTGTTTCGACCATGCGCGCGACTACTTTGCTGAAGCCCCGGACTTTTTCCAATGGCGTTACCACACCATCCACCAGTCGCAACAGCGGTTTGATGTTCAGCAATGATCCCACCAGTCCCTGAGCACGACCAATCCGTCCGCCTTTTTGCAGAAATTCCAGTGTTTCTACAGCCAGGAAAAGATGGTGCTTTTGAATCATCGCCTGGAGTTTTTCTGCGATTGCGTTGCCCGGGACACCATCCTTGGCCATTTTTGCTGCTTCCACAGCAAGCATGGCCAGACCCACCGTTGCTGTACGACTGTCGATCGGGTATACCGTAGCACCCTCTAACATTTCCGCTCCCATGACCGCGGACTGATAGGTGCCGCTCAAACCGCTCGAGATATGAACCGATACGACTTATGAGCCATCCGCTGTTAATTCCTCATACAGTTTCGCAAAGTCACCGGGTGACGGCTGGGACGTTGTGGGCAAATCTTTGGCAGCCTTCAGTTTGTCGACAAAATTGCTTGGGGTAATTTCTATCCCGTCTTTGTACGCTTCCTCGCCGAAAAAGATGGTCAGTGGAATCACATGAATTCCGTATTGTTCAGCGATTTCTTTTGGCAAATCTGAAGTACTGTCGGTGACGATTTTCACCATCGCAAAACACACTCCTCTCAATTAGCCGCCCTGGCAGATATGGATTACTTTGATGCTGTCCCCGTCTCGGACAGGGTGGTTACGGTCTTCCACCAAGACATCATTGACCCGGATTATCAGACCTTCATACACATAATTGTGTTTTTCCAGCACATCTTGCACCGTCATTCCCTCTTCATACGGAAACGAACGATTGTTAACCGTAATCATTGGTTCTCCCTCGCAATGGCTAATACTTCCGGGAGGTCCATGCCGATGGATTCCAGATGTTCCACAGTGGGTACACCCTCATCATTCCAGCCACGACGTTTATAGACTGCATCCATCAGGAGTTCGTACTGCTTCTCTCTGTGCTCCCGAAGCATCTTGATTTTTTCATCAACGGAAAGTTCTGCTGGATTCACATTAAATAGATCCTTTAGTTGCCCATCATAGCGTTCGGTGCGGGACTCGTACTCTTCACGGGTTACCGGTCCCATGGCCCGATAGGGGGGACGATCATCGTTGCGTCTGCCATAGCCTCTGCGTACATTGAAGACGCGCTGGAAATTGTAGACACGTTCTGATTGTAACATCAATTCTTTCATATTAATCTGTTTACCCGTCACGGCGCTGAACAGATTCACATAGTTTTGGACATGTTCCGGAATTTTATGCGCTTCCGGCTGATGTTTGTTGGCTTCCGGGAAAATATCATTCCAGGGCAGTTTGCAAAACCCTGCCAGTCCGAACCAGGTACGAAAGACTGGGAAATAATGTAGTGCTTCTGCTTTATCTTCAAAGGTGGGAATCTGGTTGTTTACCATATCCATAAAGATCAGCCAGGCTTCATCATGCTGAGGACCCTTGTTGGCCAGAGCAAAACCGCCTTGCTGGGCCAGGGATTCTTTTGGCATGTACTCGGCAAACTCCAATCCCTTTACTTCCATGCCGATATCTTGCATTAAGACTGGATCAGCACCAAAATGAGTGGCAAAATGCTCTTTCATTCTGCGTACACCTTTTCCAACCAGCGCCCCAATGCCCTCATTGCGCGACATCTGGTGCAACAGCTCCAAACCGGCATGTACACTGCCGAAATTCAGTTCCAGGCCACCGGTATGTTCTTTGGTAATCAGACCCCGCTCATAACACTCCATGGCAAAAGCAGCGGCAGTAGCAAAGGAAATGGTGTCAATACCGTATGTATCACAGTAGAAGTTGGCCTCAAGAACATACTGAGGGTCAAATATCCCCATGTTGGCACCCAGTCCGGCCACATTCTCATACTCCGGACCATCAACAGTAACTCGCTGTCCTTTGTAGGGACCAGTCAAGAGCAAGAAGTTATCCGCAGTTTTTGCACATGCCATGGAACAACCATACCAGCAGCCATCAGGCAATCCCTGGGTAAGGAATTGATCCCGGAATTCGTTTTTGTAAATATTCTTGGCATCCTCATGAGTGCCATACTGGAAATTCATAATCGGCAGCAAATCGTACTGATCCATGGTGTTTGTCAGATTGGCTGTACCTGTTTCGCGCATCGCAAAAATCTTACTGTCCAGCCTCTCGATCTCCCGATGTAGCTTCAGACCGGTACGTACCACCTTATCATAATCATAGCTGTTGTTCAGATCCCCCTTAGTTCCGGCAAAGCGGACCACCAGGGCTTTGATATTTTTATTGGCAAAAACTGTGCCGATACCGCCCCGACCTGCCTGTTTCATGCGAGGCACTTTGCGGCGCAAATCATAAAAACTGAAATTAAGGACTCCCATGTAGCTGTGCTTAGCAGCCGATCCGGCTGAAACCACTGATACATTTCTTTTGTCTTCCTCGTCTTTGGCATAGTAGGCAGTGAGTACCTCAGAAATTACATGGGCATCTTCTGTATCCAGTGAAACCGCATCAATGGATATGGTACCTGCATTGCCGTCGATGAAGACCACCACATCTTGCTCTGCGTTCCCTTGGATCTCCAGGGCATCAAAACCAGCGAACTTCATATACGGTCCGAAATATCCGCCCACGTTGGAATCGATGGGCAGATCAGTAGCCGGAGAAATAGAAACCACCAGAGATTTCCCGGAACCCGGGTACTGGGTTATTCCTGCTACGGGACCCGGCGAGATAACAATCTCATTTTCCGGATCATTCCAGCGGGTATCGGGCTTTGTCGCATCCCAAAGCAGTTTCAGACCGAAGCCTTTTCCGCCGACAAACTTATCTTTCATCTCCTGGGTTACAGGTTTTTCTTTTATTTCAAGATTGCCGATGTTTACATACAATGTGCGATTGTTATACCCTTTGTCGATGGGCTTTTTCTCGTAACTGTATTCTTTGAGCTGTTTCAGTTCCAGTTTATGGTCCATTTTATTCATTCACCTCCTGCAGGGTTATAGCCTGAGTGGGGCACTCACGGGTACACATTCCACAAGCAATGCATTTAAATGGCTCCAGTTCATCCTCATGTCGCATCATGGCGTCAAAGGGACAAGCGGCCACGCACATAAAGCAGCCGACACATTTATTCTTGTCCACATACACTACGCCGTTTTTTGGATTTCGGGAAATAGCCAGCACCGGACACACTTCCATGCACTTGCCGCATTGGGTACAGATGGCAATGTCAATTTCCCCGGTTTTTCTCCGTTCTACATGCAGCCTTGCCTTGCCAATGTCCCTGGATTTGAAGTACGCCTGGGCGCAAGTTTCTTCGCATCGATGGCATTCGATACAGATGTTCTCATCTTTTACAAGCCGTTTCATTCATACACCCTCCTTACTGCTTATTCAACTGATATGAGATAATAGTATAGGGGCTGATCACCCGCATACATTTCCACATCCACATGATCAAATCTTTCAACCGTCTCTGCCAACAGCTCTTCTGCTTCCTGGGGATCTGTCAGGTCTCCATAATAGAGCGTGATCAATGCATCTTCATCGGTGACCATGGTCTCCAGCAGAAGCAGCACTACATCCTTGGGATTCTTACCGGTCACCCGGATTTCCCGTTCGGCAATTCCGATCACATCACCCTTTGTTACTGTCAGGCCATTCATTTCAGTATCCCGCACGGCATAAGTCACTTCACCGGTTTTGATCATTTCGGCGGCAGCACTCATTTTTGACAGATTCTCATCAGCGGCGGCTTCCGGATCAAAAGCCAGAATCGCTGCGATCCCTTCCGGCACAGAACGAGTCGGTACCACATCCACCGGCTGTCCCAATACTTCGTGTACCTGGCGGGCGGCCAGAATAATGTTGCTGTTATTGGGCAGAATAATAATTCTCTCTGCCGCAATTTCCCGGGCGGCGCTAGCCAGATCTTCTGTACTCGGGTTCATGGTCTGACCGCCGGTTACCACCACATCCACACCAAGACTGCGCAAAGTCTCAGCCAAACCTTCACCAGCTGCAACAGCCACCACACCATAGGGTTTGCGCAGTACCCAGTCATGTTCACTCTCGGTACCTGGCTCATCCTCTTCATACAGCAGGGCTTCCTCTTCTTCTGTGAGTGTGGAACGGTGCTGGTAATTCATATTGTCAATTTTGATATCGCGCATTTCCCCCAGTTTTCCGCAATAGTTCAGAATCGCTCCGGGGTCATTGGTGTGTATATGAATCTTGATCAGCTCTCCTGAGCCAACAACCAGCATGGAATCTCCCCATTGCTCAAGGCGTCTGCGGATCACAGATTCAGAAAGGCTGTCACCGTTGCGCTGCAATAGCAGTTCCGTGCAGTACGGGTATAACAGCATCTTTTTCTTTTCAACAGGTTCAGCCGGTACCATCACCACATCGGTAATGTCTGCAGCAGTCGGTACAAAATCCCCGCGAATGGCCATCAGTGCCCCTTCCATAAGGAGAATGTATCCTTTGCCCCCTGCATCCACAACGCCGGCGTGTTTTAGCACCGGTAAAAGTTCAGGCGTGTTCTCCAGGGCAATGCGACCATGGGCAATGGCCTTCTCCAGGATATCGCCAATGTCCTTTGTATCATATGCAGCATTGATGGCTCCTTCGGCAACCTCCCTGGCGACAGTTAGGATTGTACCCTCCACAGGCCGCATGACTGCACGATAGGCAGTTTTGGCCCCTTCTTGTAAAGCTCCCGCCAGTTCTTTTCCAGTTATCTCTTTTTTGTCACCAATGTATTTTGTGAATCCCCGAAAAATCTGGGAGAGTATCACCCCTGAGTTTCCTCGGGCACCCATCAGTGAACCGGAAGCCAAAGCCCCCGCCACAGCCGGCAGTGCTGCTGCAGATACTTTATTAATCTCCTTGACTGCCGATAGAATCGTCAGTGACATATTGGTTCCCGTGTCACCATCTGGAACCGGGAACACATTGAGGGCGTCCACGCTCTTTTTTTGACTGTCCAGGCGATTAGCCCCGGCCACAATCATTTCTTTCAGTATGGCACCGTTGATCTGCTCCATGTTCGGGTTCATCCTCCCTATTTGGCACTGCCGACTTTGACCCCGCGAACATTAATGTTCACGCGGGTTACCGGCAAGCCGCTCATGGTTTCAACCATGTATTTTACTTTTTCCCGTACATTGGCTGCCACCTCAGAGATCCGTACACCGTAACCCACAATAATGTTCAGCTGGATCACTATGGTATCATCC
>CAZDAI010000071.1:0-11500 GCA_964503545.1 uncultured Candidatus Sumerlaeota bacterium | reverse complement strand
CATACCAGGTTGAATAAATGCCCGAAGATCTTCAAAGACCTCATCGGCCAGCCGGGAGGCCACTCGCAGGTTTTCCATCTCTTCATCGTCTTTTATGATGCGCATTTCTTCCATAAGGACCTTCCCGGAAGCAAACTGCATGATTCCCGCATCGGCAATCTCTAAGACATGAAATGCTTTTGTGTGCTGATTGACGGCTATGGTTTGACCCCGCAAACCGTACTTATCCGCACATGTAGCGACAGTGCCCAAGTATCCATCGCCATCACTCCAGGCATGGACTGCGCCAGCACCCAAAAGTTCTCCCATCTCTTCTTGGGATAATAAAGGGCAAATATGGAAATAGCGCCCGTCTCGCAGAATAAAGAGGCCTTCAAAGCGAGCACCAATCGACGGAGTGTGTCCCACCAGAAACTGAAACTCGGCTGATGGGGCTACCAGTACACCTGCAAAATCAGTCTTCTGTAATTCCCGGAGAAGCCTGTCGAAATATTTCTGGTTCACATTATCCCTCCTCTCCCCCACTGGGAATATTAAACAATGGGATTGCTCAATGTCCCGATCTCGTCAATCGTAATCTCCACCAGATCTCCTCGGCTGATCGGCCGTACCCCATCTGGAGTTCCGGTTATAATCACATCGCCGGGATAGAGAGTAAGCCGGCTTGAACAGTAGCTAACGTATTCTTCTACCGTGAAAATCATATCGCCGGTATTGGAGTCTTGTGCAACTTCTCCATTCACCCGGGTTACAATTCGCAGATTATTGGGATTGCTGACTTCCGTTTCGATCCAAGGCCCTAGGGGCGTGAATGTATCAAGGGATTTGCTCAATCCGATTCCCCATAACCCGCCAATGTCCGGAATCCCTCTTGCTGAGACATCATTGGCGACTGCATAACCCAAAACATACGATAGGGCTTCGTCCTGACTGACATTTTTTGCTTTTTTCCCGATGATGATCGCCAGTTCTCCTTCTAAATCCACTTGTTTGCAGGTTCCATCTGGCGGAAGAATTACCGGGTCACCTGATGCAACAATTGAGCCGGGGGCTTCAAAAAAGAAAATTGGTTTGACTGGATAGTCCGGCTCCGCACCCTGCCGCCGAGCCATTTCGTCAATATGTTTTCGATAGCTTTTGCCAACGGCAATCAGGTGCTTCGGTTCCACCGGCGGCAATAAGACAACATCCGTTAGGGGATAACTTTCTTCCGTAATTGAATAATCTCCATAAGGGCATCCTGTCAACCGCCATACGCTGTTCTCTTTTAGCACCCCATAGAAAATTGCCTCACCTGCTTTGCAACGCATCAGTCTCATCGCATAAACCCTCCTTGAGATATTTGATCAACGATGTTAAACAAATCCACCAAAAAGCCCTGCCGCACAGCTCTGATGGCAGGGCTCCGCACTTTTGATTATGCCTGTGTTAGATGATCGACGCGCTCGTTAATCCACTTCAGATGCTGTTCTTGTGTCATTGTCGGATCTTTGAGTTTGAACCAGATCTCACAAGGGATTTCTGCACACGGTCCGCAGTGGACAAGTTCTTTTCCTGTACAGCAGGAGAATATAGGACAAGTTTCATCCACAACCCCTTCCTCTTGCCCGATTTTTGCATCAAGATGGGCAGCCCAGGCTGGGTGCCCCTTGGATTCTCGGCAGCCCGTGCAGTCTTTCAGCCACATCGGACATTCCTGGCATCGAAAGCCACAGGGATTAATCATCCATTGTCACCTCCGGTGTCATCCGCCACACCGCACCATGATAGCATGGTTAGCGCCAGTACTTTCGCCGTAGCCAAAAGACTGCCAACATCAACAAATTCATCGGTCTGGTGGGCCATACTCATGGAATGCGGGCCAAAATTGATCGTTGGAATCCCTGCAAAACGAATAAGTGTTCCTGAGTCCGAACATGGACCCATGCCCGATATCTTCGCCGGACCAGAACAAATATCCTCCACAGCGTGCTTAAGTATTTGCGAAAATGGATGGTCTTCTGAGACTGCACCGCTGTTCCATCGACAAGGCATGTACTCCACCTGGGGTGGGTGCTCTGCCAACCAGCGATCCCCAGCTGCGCAACGCGCCAACGCCTCTTCCAATTCTCGCCGTGCTTCTTCAATGCTTTCATCGGGGGATACACCCATGCGCCCCTCCATTACGGCTTCAGGCGGAACAACAGCAGGCCAGGTTCCTGCATGGATGGTGTTAACATTCAGGCAAAATGGCACCGGCAAATCCGCATAAAGTGGGTGCATCAAACGAATTCGTCTTTCTTCTTGCAGTTTTGCTAAGGCCTGGATCACGATCATCGCCTTATCGATAGCACTGACACCACGATATGCCATACCTGCGTGTGCTGCTTTCCCCTGTACACGGATTTTGAACCAGATGCTGCCTGTACTGGCGATGTTCAACTCCATTCCGGTTGGTTCTGGAATCAATCCTGCATCCGCTCGATACCCTCGTTCGACAATGGCCAAAACACCTGTGCTGCCGCATTCTTCATCGACGGTTGTGGCAGATAGGACGTCTCCTTGCAATTTTATCTGGCACTCGTTGAGTGCTTGAAGGGCGATGAGAGACGCCGCTAGACCACCTTTCATATCAGCCGCTCCCCGTCCATAGATTCTACCAGCACGAAAATCCCCTTCCCAGGGATCAACAGACCAGTCTCCATCACCAGGCGGTACGACATCCATATGCCCACAAAGCAGTAACGATCGCCCACCGCCTGTCCCAGGAAAACGGGCAACCAAAACAGGACTCCCAGAGAAATCCTTGCGGGAACTAATAAACGCAGGATGCTCTTTTAACTTTTCGATTTCAGGTTCCCACATGTCAACTGATCCACCCAGACTTGCCAGGCGGTCTGCGTAGAACTCCTGTGCAGCCCGTTCCTGTCCGAAAAGACTGGGAAAGGCGATCAGAGCTCGGGTCAGCTCAATCAAGTCCTGTTCCAGTGCCTCAATCCTGGCAATCACTTTTCCTGCTAACGCATGCACTTACTCCACCTCCTGGGGCTGCTTTTTTAGAAATGCTCGCCAGGTGCAGGCAAATTTACCGATGTCACTCAGATATGTGGGATCTGTCCGGTATGGCAGTGCTGACTGATGGGGAGCAGTCTTCACCAACTCCGGATCACGGTACGCTTCCTTGGCAATATCCGCCAAAGCTGCAACAAAAAGGTCAATATCATCTTTTGAGTAAGTTTCAACTGGTTCCGGAGTCAAAGGTTCCGGAATCAGACGGGGATGATGGCTGGTAAAATATGTTTGAAAACCGTAGTCTACAATTCTCCGATTGATATCGTCGGTGGTCACGCCTGTTTCCTTTGTCAGTGTCTCCCAGCTGAGCCGCGCCTGCTCCAGACGTCGTACCCCTGGAGCCCAAGGAAGGCTCAACCCCCTGATCTCTTCCATCCTCTTAAGCATGTAGTTGTTGTTCAAAATGGCTACCTGCGATACTTGCGCCAATCCTTCGGCTCCCATGCTGCGAATATAGGCATATGCTCTTACCACAACCGGGGCAACTCCGAAAAACTTGCGCAGCTTGCCAATGCTGGCAGGACGGTCATAATCCAGGTGGTAGCCATCATCAGCTTTTATCACGACGGGTACCGGCAGGTACTGAGCCAGGAAACTCCGGACCCCCAGTGCGCCCGCCCCCGGACCGTGGCTGCCGTGGGGAGAGGAGAATGTTTTATGCAGGTTGAAATGGCACATATCAAAACCGGCTTCCCGGGCTCGAGTAATACCAAAGAGGCCATTCTGGTTCGCCTGATCGTAAAAGCACAAACCTCCCGCATCATGCACCCATTGCACCACTTCAGCAATACGGGGATTAAATATCCCGGTATCTTCAGGATTGGTAATCAAAACCCCGGCTGTTCGCTCCGATATTGCATTTCGCAAGTGCTCCATATCCGGCAGTCCATCCGCGCCCGGGTTCAGGGTGATCACTTTGTAACCTGCTGTTGCTGCAGCACCCGGATTGCCCGGATGGGAAAGCATGGTTGTTATGATCTCATCCCGGACCTCACCGGAGTGATTGTCCCGGTGATAGGCTTTCATGATGGCTACTGCTGCATAGATGGCCTGCGTTCCTGACGATGGTTGGAGTGTAAACTGATCCATGCCGGATATCTCCTGCAGATATTGGCCGGTTTCGTAGAAAATGCGCAACAAGCCCTGTACAGTACGCTCATCCTGATACGGGTGCACCTGGCTGACTTGATCACTGCGCACAAGAACCTCATGCACCTTGGGGCTGTACTTCATCGTGCAGGTCCCCAGGCCGATATCGATGGTCACATCCGTACCCATGGTTTCCTGTGATAGATGCAGATAATGGCGAAGCACCTGCATCTGAGACAATTCCGGCAGCCGTGGCGGCTCCTCTCGCCGCAGATTCTCCGGAATGAGATGCCTGGCTTGCCCAACAGTATCCTGGACATCCTTTTCCGCCTGGGAAATGCGAATACCCCGTTCGCCAGCAGTGCCTTTTTCCATGATCAGTGGTTCACACCAGCGAGCTTCATGGAAATGATTAGTCTTTGCCATGGCTGGCACCTCCCTTGTTGACAATCGCCGCAAGCCCTCCTGCCAAACGGTCAATATCCCTTTGGGTTGTCAATTCCGTTACCGCATACAATGCACTCTGACCATATTGGGGAAAATCGCCTGAAAGATCTTTACCGCCAAATATTCCCAATTGTAGCAATTCCTTGTTTATTTCTGCCACTGTCAGATGCGTTTCATCGAAGTTTACCAGGAACTCTTGAAAGTTATCGGTCCCCAGGTAATTCGCTCTTACCCCATCGATTGCATCCAAAACCCGGATTGCGTAGGCGGTGCGCTGCATGATAACTTCCCCCAGCTCCCGCATACCTTCCGGGCCCATGACAGCAAGGTACACAGCGGTTGTGATCGCCCACAGTGCAGACCCTGTGCCAAAGTACTCGTTGGCCTTTTCCCGACTGCCATGGGATGTCCGTTCGTTTAGCGCTCGGCCCCACCCATAAAAACCTTTCTCAGCTGTTGGAGCAATCCCATAGAGATAGGTTGGAAATGCCCGAATGTACTTTTCTTCATCCCGTGTGGCAATATAACCGGCCTGTCCGCCGCCAAACTGAATATGCATTCCTAACGGTTGTATGTCGCCGCAAACAATATCTGCTCCATACTGCACCGGTGGTTTAATGATCCCCAGTGTGCTCGGTCGGGCATTGACAACCAGGAGTGCTCCAGCCCGATGGGCAAGATCGGCTGCAGCCTCAGCCAGTGGCTCAAAGAATCCGAGATACGATGGATTTTCCAACAACACGGCAGCGGTCTCATCTGAGAGCTTTTCTTCCAGATCTTCTAGGTCCAATGTTCCGTTGCGCAAGGTCTCGAGCTGTTCGATCTTCATTACATGCCCGCAATACTCATGTACTTGGGAGCGTATTTCCGGATGGATTGTACCCGGTAGCAGGATTTTCTTCCGCCCTGTAATCCTGCCTGCCATCCGCAGTGAGGATGCCACCGCCTGACCCTCGTCGAAAGTCGGATAACTGACAACATCCATATCCAGGAGTTCACCCATCAGACTGGCGTATTCGAACAATGCCTGCAATTTTCCATGATCGCTGTAAGTATCGCCAACATAGGCTGTGAGAAACTCTGCCCTACCATTGATTTCATCACAGATTGCTGGCACATGATGCCGGTAGCAGCCTGCCCCCAAAAAGCTGATACACTGCCCTGCATGGGCATTTCCTGCTAATATCGACCCTACCTCACGCTTAAGATCTGCTTCTGCGATCAAGGGCATTGGCAGGTTCATACTACCCTGGAAACGAAGACCCTTTGGAATCAGGTCATCATACAAATCTGAAATTTTCTTGATTCCCAATGCTTCCAGCATTTCTTTCTGCACTGCCGGGGCAGAATTGGGAATATAGGGATGTGCTTTGTCCACGAGTGATCTTCCCCTTTCCTGTTGAACTGCGATGGATCTACCCCAACATGCCATCCGGCCGCCATGATCCCGGATAAAGCATTACTTTGACTGCTTCTTTTTTCTGCAGGGCATCAAGCCCCCGGCCAATATCCGCGAGAGGCAGATGATGGGTGATCAGAGGCATCACCTGAACGCGTCCGTCTGCCACTAGTCTCAGGCTCTCCCGAAACTCCCGCCAAGTGTAGCAAATGCTGCCGGCTATATGAATCTCACGCCTGACCACCTGAGCAAAATCGAAGACGGAGTTCTCATGGACAATCCCTGCCACAACTATGATGCCTCCTTTGTCAACAACACTTAGACAGTCCATAAAAACACCTGCATTGCCGGTTGCTTCCAGCACCACCCGGGGCAGCTCTCCACCGCTGACACTGCGAATCTGCTCAGCTAAGTTCTGCTTCTCATCCATAACCACCGTAGTCAAACCTAATTCCACGGCCAGCGCCAGACGGTCTGCATCCTGACGCAGGCCGATGACAATCACCTGCCGTGCCCCCTCTGCTTTTGCCAACTGGGCAGCAAAGAGACCGATTGGACCGGGGCCGAATACAACGACCAAATCTTCACTGCCAATTCCGGCTTTTTTTACAGGCCGGTAAGCGGATGCAACCGGATCAATTGCGGCCCCCATTGTAAAATCTACACCCTCTGGCAGGCGATGCAGTGTTTTGGCCGGCACAGACACATACTCCGCAAACGCACCATTTACATGGATTCCCGTTTCAACAATATTATCACAGAGCGATTCCTCTCCTCGACGGCAGGGCAGGCATTCACCGCAATGAATCACCAATCCCGGTGCCACACGATCACCGATCTGATAGTCCTGAACATTTTCTCCCACCGCGGTGATTATTCCCGCAAACTCATGTCCTGGCACAAACGGCAGCGGCACAGATCGTTTACCCGCAAAAATTGGCAAATCCGAACCGCAAATCCCCACTGCCTGCACTTGAATCAGCACATCATCTGGACCAATACTGGGTACTGGCATTTTTCGGAGCACAAAACCTGGCCCGGGTGTCTCTTTAATAACCGCATGCATCTCCATCCTCAATCACCGCCCTACCGTAGTTGTTTCTGGTAAGGTACTGCCGCCATCAATGAGAAATTCGCCGCCTGTGATATATGCAGCTTCATCTGAAGCTAAAAATGCAGCCAGGTAGCCAACTTCTTCCGGACGGCCAAGCCGCCCCATTGGAATGCCGGCAGCAATCCCCGAAATGACTTGCTCCGGATCGTTGGGGTTTGTTTCATGGGCAGTATGTTCAACCATGGGTGTTCGTATGTAGCCTGGCAAAATAGCGTTCGCCGTGATGTTATAGGCTGCTGTATCAATCGCTATGGCTTTTGTAAAACCCAGCACAGCTGCTTTGCTCATTGCATACCCCATCATGCCAGGATCTGCAACCCGTGGACCTGTTACAGATGACATATTGATGATTCGCCCATACTTCTGGTTCATCATCGCCGGCAAAAAGGAGCGTGTACAATGATAAACACCCAGCACATTTACCCGGTAGTGAAGATCAAAGAGTTCATCGCGTATCTCTGTGGCCCGGATCAGTCGTGCAATACCAGCATTATTCACTAAAATATCCAACCGTCCAAACTCATTCAAAACCGATCTGGCTACTTCGTCCACAGCATCACTGTCTGAAACATCCACTTCATATCCTTTTGCATTCGTGCCCAACGAGGCTGCAATTTCGTGTACTTTTGGATCCACATCAGCCAGAATCACAACAGCTCCTTTTGCATGGAACACCCGGGCAATCCCTTCGCCATTCCCTTTGGCTGCACCGGTCACAAAAGCAATCTTTCCAATTAGAATTCCCACTTGCTCATCCCCTCTCTGATTGTCCCCTCATCTTCTTTTTGCGCCGACGCAATATGAGCGAAACTGCAATAATGACTAGAAGCATAGCACTGACTAGCAGCATGTATGCTTTTGTTGCCAACGCATTGGGTCTGCCAAGTATTGCTGCCAGTCGCCGGTCCGGGACGATGTTCTTACGCCCTTCTGCAGCGCTGTAACGGTCAGGGACCGCTGCAATACCATTTTCCTTGGGAAACGAACCCAGGTAATCGGCCAGAGCCATCCACTCCTTGAGTTCCAGGGATGTATCACTTTTTTTGACGTAAATGATATGATCCAAAAAATTGTCGATGGGATTGCCAGCACGGTCTTTGGGCTCAATGGGGAGCAGACCGAATGACTTCTCACCCACAACTGACAGCATCTGAGCCGAATAGAGACCTACAACCACCCGATACAGCTTGTCTCCTTCAATTTCCTTCCGCTTACCCGTGGCGTCCACCAACGCAGCATCGGTTACCTTGTTCAAAGGCATCCGGTGTGGATTGAAAGTGTATGAAATTCCAGACATGTACAGCTGGGCCGTGCTCATCAGGGGAGTCACCGATGCATCGACTTCGCATACCTTTACGAGTTCTTCTCCCGATAAATACACTGACAGTAGTGGAAATCCGGAACGGCCATCCGGACCGATACCAAGAGAGCTGATGATGAACGCATCATAGGCAGTGATGTTTCCCCGAACGATTGACCCGCGGATGATTCCGCTTGGCACTACCGTGACCGCAATCTCTTCGTAGCTGCTCCCTTCGGCTGCAGCGACAGCATATCGGTATGCGTCTGCGATCAGATTCCCCAAAGGTTCTTCCCGATGCTCCTGACCCACCTGATCATACGGCGTAAAACCGAAGGAGGAAGTTGCAAGAACATCATCCAGTCCAAAACCCAAAGAACGCAAATAACGGTTTTCGAGGATTTCACTGAAGCCCTCGATTCGACTGGAAATGAGATCATCCTCCGGGATGCTAGCATCCAATGTGATCAGACGATGATCCTTGATCTGCCAGCCCCCTTCTCCTGACTGGAGGGATAAAATTCCCAGGCGAGCCCCATATTGCCCAGCTGAAACAATTACTGTGTTGTTCACCAGCAGCGGTTCTGCAAGCAGTGTATGGGAGTGCCCGCTGATGATCACATCTATACCCTCAACCTGTGCCGCAAGGAGCTCGTCTTCTGAACGCTTCGGATCTGGATGAGTGCCTGAATGGGAAAGACAAACAATCAGATCCACCTCCTCTTCAGTACGCAGGCTATCCACCATCCGCTGTGCAGCTTCAACCTGGTCCGAAAAGAGAACTCCTGCCAGAGGAGCATTGGAATCTGCTTCTATGCCCATCAGGCCAAAAACGCCAACACGCACGGCCCCTTTTTGGAAAACAGAATACTCCTGAACGGGATATTGGCTAAAAGCTTCTTTGAGTAAGCCCAACTCTTCAGGCAGGTCTCCAGCAGGAAATACCGTATTGGACGCCACAACAACTGGAATTCGTTCTGCGCTTGCTGAAGCTGCACGGAGGTGTCTAGCAAGTCCTCCCGGAAGAAAGTCGTACTCATGATTTCCCAATGTAACTGCATCATATCCCATTTGCCCCAACAGGCGCAAACCGGGACTTTCGTCTAAGAAAAGCATTTGAAAGAGCGTCCCCATGGAATAATCTCCAGCGTCGACCACAAGGAGATTGGGGTCTAACTCACGCTCACCAGCAATGGCGGCTGCCAATCTAGACCAGCCACCGATGGTCGCAATCCCGCTTTCTGTTTCCACCGGCAATGGCAGATACTGGTCATGAAGGTCATGTGTGAAAGCGATGGTGATGGATTTGCTTTCCGGCTTTACCAGTGCTGAGGCAAGCAGACCAACTGCACTGGCAATAAGCAAGATAATGAGCAGAATCGCTGCAATGGCTGATCTCAATCGAAGTCCCATCCGATTACCCCTTCCTCATGGAAATGTTATTGCCAGATGATTCTCGTTTGTTGGTCCTGTTTCCTCTTGAGATTGCCGCCAATAAAAAAACCTGCTGAAAAGCAGGTTACAACTCCACCCGATTCCTGCCATTGCGTTTTGCCCGGTACATAGCTTCATCCGCAGCACGAATGAGGCCTTCCAGAGTCTCATTGACACCCAAAGCAGCCACGCCGAAACTTGCTGTAATTGGCCACTCGACTTCCGGAATCTCCATTAAGGGTACTTTATCGCAAAGACGCTGCGCAAAAAGCATAGCCTCTTGCGCTTCAGCATGAGTCAGAATGATCACAAATTCTTCACCGCCAAAACGAGCTGCCAGATCCTCCTCCCGGCAGTTTTCAGCCAGTAGTCGTGCAAATTTTGCCAAAACCAGATCGCCAACTCCATGGCCATAAGTGTCGTTGACCTTTTTGAAGTGATCCAGATCAGCCATCACCAGTGCCAAAGGCTGCTGATGTCGTACGGCATAGGCATAGAGTCTCTGGAGAATTTCATAAGCATACCGGCGATTGGCGATCCCTGTCAAAGCATCGGTTCGGAGCAGATTGGAGATTTGGGCATTGGCTTTTTCCAAGGCAGCATTCTTCTTACTTAATTCACGTGTCATATTGGATAGCTCATTGCTGAGCACTGTGATCTTCTCAATAATGGTTTCATCAGCACTGATTGCGCGACGCGCAAGCAGCAGCGTCCCTCCTGGCACAGGATAGGCCGTCCCTGTTAAGGCATAGGATATCCCTAAGTGGCTGGACATGAGGATGCGAAAGGGATTGGGATCCACTCCTTCGTTTTGCACCCATGGATCACGTAAATACTGATTCAAATCATGCCCGCTCAGCGGGTTCTGCACTCCGACCAGTTTGCGAAAGCTGTCATTTGAGTCTATGATCCGGTTTTCAGTATCAATCAGAATGATATGGATATTGGCCTGTTCGTCCAAAAATGAGCAGATCAGAGAAGCATGCTCTTGGATTGTTTTCTGATTAAGCATTCTGCCACCACTTTTCTGCCAGGTCAACAGCCGCACCTGCATCCGGACACCAGCCATCCCCATCCAGCACACCTGCTAATTCTGGATTATCAACAAAGCACCGGCCACCCAGCATGATTTTTACCTTTGCTAGGCCTTCATGATTTCGAATCATCCGGATTAAATCAGATGCTTTATCAAGATTAAATGCCATGCTGACTGAAATGGCTGCGATAAAAGGTTTTTCGGTTTGCACTACTTGGAGAAAGTCAGCTGCCGGGGTGTTGGCTCCAAAATAGTCCACATCCCATCCCGCCATTTCCAAAAGATCGGCCACCATTCGAGGACCAATTTCATGATACTCATTGGGCGCTGCAGTAACCAGGACTTTGCCTCGTGTGTGGTCCAATGCCACAAATCGTGGGTATAAGGAAGCCATGACCCGGCTTACAATCGCTGATGCCAGATGCTCTTGTGCAACCGAAATTTCACCAAGCTCCCACAATCTGCCGACTTCGACCAGTGCCGGCTGGATTACCTGCAGGTAAAACCCCGCCAGATCCTCGGCCCGTAACACCCGATCAGAAGCCAGACGCAGAGGCTCACGGGTATCACCGCTTAGAAGGGCCGCCGTAAATCGACTGCGGATATCCTCCCACCCCGGATACATAGCCA
>CAZDAI010000070.1:0-11501 GCA_964503545.1 uncultured Candidatus Sumerlaeota bacterium | reverse complement strand
ACCCGTCCCCGGGCTTTTGGAAAAATATAAATGTGTGATATTGCATTTTCGACAGCATCGTGATAGAATGTTATGTGTTGCAGACGGTGTACTCCGCCTGCCATGCGTTCAGGAACCAAAGGAGGTGAAGACTGTGCCCAACATTAAATCATCTGAGAAGAGCATGAAAAAGGATGCGGCTCGTAACCGCCGTAACAACATGCGTAAATCACTGCTGAAAACCTCCCTCCGGAAGTTCCAGACTGCAGTAGCTGCCGGTGATCCCGAAAAAGCTCGGGAAGTCCTCGTGCAGACCACCCGTGTGATCGACAGGAGCGCCAGCAAGGGGGTTATTCATAGAAACGCTGCAGCCCGCCGGAAATCCCGGCTGACACGGCAGTTCAATGCCATGAATGCTGCTGCTGAAGCAGCCTCCCAGGAATAGATCGTTGAAAACAAACCCTGACACCGATGTGACAGGGTTTTTTTATGCGCTCATGCGGATCAAAACTGTCTCTAGGATCAGCCGGGGGCTGCCCTGTCCGCTCTTCATATCCTCATCTGCCTGGAGCAGTACGGTCAGAATTCTTTCTAAGTCCTCCTCACTGAAAGTGGGCAGATGGTCCAATGCTTTTTGCACCCGGTATGGGTTCATATTCAGTAATCCAGCCAGTTCGCCCCGACCGATGCCTTCCGCGAGAAGCTGACGACAATCTAAAAGCAACCGCATCTGCTGAATGATCATAAACAAGATGCGCACCGGCGGTTCATTCATCATCAGCATATCCCCCAGTGTCCGCAGAGCCTGCTGTCTGTTTTTCCGCCCCAACTGATCAATCAGGCTAAAAATATTGTTCTCTACCGTACGGCTGGCCACCGCCAGCACATCCTCCCGATCAATCGTGGGTTTCTCTCCTGCATAGGCGGCAATCTTCATCAGTTCCTGACGCAGCAGGCGCAAATCATCCCCCACGGTATCCACTAGCACCTGAACGGCATCCCGGGTCATGGTCTTGCCCAGCCGGCGGATGCGTTGTTCAATCCAACTGGTCAGTTCTCTACCCTGTAGTGGCTTGCATTCCAGCACCAGACCATGCTGGGCAATCAAACGATTGATGCTGCGGCGCAGATCCACATCATCGCAGGTAAAGATAAGACAGGAAAATGGAATTCGTTCCCGGATAAATTCCTCCAGAAGTGCTGCATCTGGATCCTTTCGGCGACCCTCGGGGCTACTTTCCTTCTTTTCGGCTTTAAAATACGGAGCATCATGCACCAGTGTCAACCGGTAAGGATCCAGCACCGGGGGAGTACGAGCTGTGTTCAGCACGGTTTCCATGCTGTGCTGGCGGCCGTCTAAGCGGGTTTCATTAAAATCAACGAGCTCTTTGCTGAGCAAAGAAAGGCGGGCTGTCAGAATCATCTCTTGGTATATGAACGACTCCTTTCCATAAAACAGAAAGATGCGCTTGCCGTCTTTTTTTTCCATTTCTTTGCGTATCAGCTGCAGGTCCATCCCTTCCATCCTTCCCTATACATGCATTCCGTATTCAATCGTCTCCCGCACTTCCTGGGCCTTTTCTGCGCCAAACAAGCGCTTAATCAGATACAGGGCCATATCAATGCCCGATGAGACACCCGCAGATGTTACAATGGGTCCGCAATCTACAACCTTCTCGCTGACCACTGTCAGATCAGGAAATGCTTCTTTGAGTTTTTCCCGATAGTTGTGATGTGTTGTTACCCGCCGCCCCTTTAAGAGTCCGGCTTTGGCCATCAGTACAGTGCCGGTGCACACTCCCGCTGTGATCTGGGCCTGGGCTGCAGCTGTCTTGATATAATCCAGCACGGGCGAAAGCTTTTCTTCGGGCACTCGGGTGCCCGGGCCGCCCGGAACTACCAGGATATCATAGGTGGGAAGATCCGAAAAATAGGCATCGGGGATTACCTGCAGACCGCCGCGACAGACTACCGGGCTTTTTTCTGCCACCACAGACACAGAAAACAAACTACGGTCTCCTTCCCGCGCACCGGCAAAAACTTCATAAGGTCCGGCAAAATCCAGCACTTCCACCAGGTCAAACAATACAATGCCCACTTTCATCATGCGTCGCCCCTCTCAGTATGTCTCATTCCCATTATATGCCCTGCCCGGCCGCCTCGCAAGAGTGCTTTTCTTTCTTCGATCGCGGATAAATAAAAGGAATACTACCAGGCACCCTGGCGAACGAGGGTTGCGTGATAGCATTAGGACTTGCATCGTTCTCGCCACAGCACTGCGCCGTGCTGGACACTGGGGTTGGTACGTGCTCAGCCGTCGTACTCTTCTCCGGCAGGTGCAACCTGGACGAGGAGCCGTTCCACCCGCAGGCCATCCAGGGCAATGACTGTTACGGTCAGATGATCATACTCAAATGAATCATAGACACTGGGAAAGCCATTCAGACGCTCGATGGTCCACCCG
Source organism: uncultured Candidatus Sumerlaeota bacterium (assembly GCA_964503545.1). Taxonomy (GTDB): domain Bacteria; phylum Bacillota; class SLNR01; order SLNR01; family SLNR01; genus JAXGQE01. Next base: position 9,058 of record CAZDAI010000070.1, on the reverse strand, counting down.
CCAACTGTTGTATAATCGCTTTCAAAATAGCGCTCATCGATGTTCACATATTCAAGGAAGTCATACAGGGGAAGATCACCGCTGACTTCATAAGTGTTATCTCCGACATGAACAAAGTCATTGGTGATTTCATCGCTTTCATCCCAGATGTCCCCCACCAGTTCCTCTAAAATATCTTCCATGGTAATGCAGCCCATGGTGCCGCCGTGCTCATCGGTCACCACGGCCATATGCAGCTGTCGCTTTTTCAGTTCAGAGAATATTTTCGGCAATTTCATCGTCTGATGAACAAAGTAGGCATCAATCAAAAGCCCTCGGATATCCACCTGATCATCATCGACGAGTTCTTTCAGGAAATGGCCCAGATGTAATATGCCGATAATGTTGTCCACGCTCCCTTCATAGACGGGAATACGTGAATAAGGTGAACTCAGGGCAATTTCTTTCATCGTATCCAAATCCTCATCAATATCTAAAACAAGCATATCTGTGCGTGGTGTTAAGATCTCCTCGGCTGTAATGTCTGAGAATTCCAGAGCAGACTGCAGGAGCTCACTGCGGTCCTCATCAATGACCCCGTCATCGGTAACGCTTTCAATCAGCGACACCAGCTCTTCTTCTGTAATGGATGGCTCATTTTGATCTGCACTGCCCCATATCTGAGAGACCCGCTGCACAGCATGGACAATCACGGAGCTAAAAGGCTTCAGTACAATCATCAGCAAACGCAACGGCCGGGCAATGATCAGGACGAGGCCATCACACTGTTTTTTTGCGATGGTCTTGGGTGTTATCTCCCCAAAAGTCAGAATCAGTACCGTCATGATCAGCGTAGCATAGACCGCGCCGATTGCCCCTAGCCAGCGCGTGGCCAGAACGGTGGCCACAGACGCTGCACCAATGTTTACCAGGTTGTTGCCGATCAGGATGGTGGGTAGTGCGAAGTCGAAATGGTCATGGACATAGAGTGCTGTTTTGGCGGATGCATTGCCAGACTCTGCCAGTTTCTTTAAACGTAATTTATTAACAGCCGCAAAGGCAATCTCCGATCCGGAGAAAAAAGCCGATAGAAGAATCAATGCAACAATCAGGATGAAGGGTCGTATGTCCATAAAACAAAATCAACTCCAGTCAGATGATGTCCAGCTAGGTCTTTCTTCTTTCTGACAGATCAGGAAACAGCCCGTTGCTGATTTGGGCATCCCGAGGTGTTTTGAGTAAATGTTTCAATGACTGTATCATTCTCATCCCAGATTTCCCCCACCAGTTCTTCAAGAATATCCTCCACGGTAACGATTCCCAGCGTTTTTTCCCCCACATCCCGCACAATGCACATGTGGCTTTTCTTGCTGCTCATTTCCTGCAGTAGGTGGTCGATAGGAATTTCACTGCTGGCATAATGGGGTTCAAGGAGGGCGCTGTGGAGGTCACCTGCTTCCTGAGCAAGGCAGGTTTTCAGAAAACGTCGGACATGGAGGATCCCGACAATGTTGTCCAGGGAGTCAGCATACACCGGCAATCGAGAAAATTTGTGTTCTCTGATTTTCTGCAAGATGTCCTCATGGCTGGATTGGATATCCAGGGCAACAATGTCATTGCATTGGGTAAGAATATCCCCTGCCGTGGTGACATCAAAGTGCAGTGTTGAATGGACCAGCTCATGTTCGCTTTCGTCGAGGACTCCTTCCATTTGTGCTGCTTCGAAGATGTCATAGAGCTCTTCTTCGGTAATCTCCGGATCCTGGCATTCCGGGAACAGTCTGGAAATCTGCTGGCTAATCAGGACAAACAAAAAAGCCACTGGTGAGAGTATTCTCATCAACCCGCGCAATGATCCCGAAACGGCAAGGGCAAAGCTTTCGCTGTTGGCCCTCGCGTAACTTTTGGGAATCATTTCGTTGAAGAAAAATACAAAAACAGCGGTTAGGATCGTAACATATTTAACTGAACCTACACCCCAAAGATCCATGGCTATCAAAGCTGCTACGGATCCAAAGCTTATATTCATTAGATTGTTGGAGATGAGCAGTGTAGTTAACGCCTGATCAAAATTATTCACAATGTACATGGCAGATATCGCCCGTTTGTTTCCATCATCTGCACGCTTTCTGATCCGCAGTTTGTTCATGGCGGCATAAGCGATCTCAGAACCGGCACAGTATGCTGCACCCATTGTTAGAAAAGCTAGAAGGATGACTCGCATCCAACTGTCGCTTTCCATCGGAAAACCAACTCCTTTTTTAAAACGCTTCTCTGTTGCACAAAACAAACACCTGTATAAAGAGAATACTATATTTCTGCCACTTATTCAAAGTGCCCAGAAGGCAGCCAGCGCACAATACAGAATATGATTCGGCACTTGGCCCCAAATTCCTGCATTTTAGCCGAATTTAGGCGATTCACTGCATCCCAGTCTGTTTATCACCCCAGACATTAAGCCAAACCCGTCCCTTTTCTGGTCGGCACCATCTTCTCAATCACCTCCCAGACACCCCGGATCACCCTGAGGCAGAGTGCCTGGTAAACCATGATGCAGCCCTTGGAAAATATACATAAGCTGCCCTCCCGCCAGCACAAAAGTTGTGGGATCTTTCAGTCCGGTTACCTGATCACTGGTCACTTTCTCAGCCAGTGCTGCGATATCTCCTTTGGCCAGGCCCTGTTCTGTGAATAAATAGATATCTGCTGTTGCTAGAGAAAACGATTCCATCGTTTCAAGGCCAAGAAGCCGGATCTGAATGGTAGATTCATCCTCTGTAACCCTCAGAACTATCCCATGGGCGAATTCAACTGCACCGCCAGCGATAGCCAGCTTCTGCCAGCATTCCAGCTTCTCTTTCATTTCAAGCGTCTGGCGCTGGGTGCATACAAGCGCGCTCTCTGCTTTGTCCAGACGATTGCTCAGTGCACTGATTGTCGAGCGCAGCTCCACGATGGTCTGATACCCACTGCCAATGCCTGCGCCAAAGCTTATCATAATCAAGATCAACAATAACCAGCCAATTCTTTTTCTCACTTACGGCCCACCCTTCATCTCGATGCCTGCTTTTTAAAAGATTTTCTCTTGGGCAATGGAAATCCTTCCAGAAAGGCAGTTTTTTCAAAAAATTCGCCAGTTTGGAAGGAAAAACCAGTCATTTCCCGAACCTCCATATTTGTGCGGTCGATATTTCCCGCTGCGCAAATTCTGAAAAAGAGGTGCTTGCCTGTGAAAAAAACCACACCCGCCCTATTCACCATTCTTTTGATCATTGCCCTGCTGGCTCTGCCGGTAGCTGCCCAGACAGTCATTCAGACTGACCCACCGCCGGTGGTTTGGGTGGACGCGGCCTTTTCCAGTGAAACACCCGGCTGGGGTGTAACCCATTTTGCCAATCTGCATCTGGCTGTTGGCTCGGTTGCCCCAGGCGGTACGGTCCATGTAGCAGCTGGCAGCTATGGACCCGTGAGTATCGATACCGCCGGTATTGAGATCCTCGGTAGTTTTGGGGTGGAACTGGACGGCCAAGGTGTTAATGAAGCCCAGGGCATCGAGGTTAATGTCCCCGGGGTGACCCTAGCCAATCTGACATTACGCAATTGGAGCGAACAGACCGGCACTGCCGCTGTCCGCCTGCAAGACGGCAGTACCTCAGGCTCCCACACAACCATCCGTGACTGCATTTTTACAGACAACAACTATGCAATTTGGAGTTTCACAGGCAACAACCAGATCCTGGATAACACAGTAACCAACTCCGCTTATCATGGCATGTATTTTTCCAGTGATGAGAATTATCTAGATGGAAATGAAATTAGGAACAGCCTGCATTCAGCGATCCTAATCGAAGGTAACAGCAATACGATCACGGGCAGCACCATCATCGGTAACAATGAAGGCAATTCAGGCAGCTGGCTGGGAGCATTGACCATGATCGGCAACGATAACACACTGTCTGAAAATACCGTTGTGGACAATGAACGCATTGGCATCTATGTCTTAGGCAACCGCAATACCATTGCCAGTAATGAAGCTTCCCGTAATGGCATAACCGGCGGCTGGCGGGGGATTCACCTTGTTGGCGCCCACAATCAGATTTTATACAACGATGTCCAAAGCAATAACAGTGCCGGCATTGAAATTGAAGGATCCGATATTTTCCCAGCCGATCAGAATCTACTCCAGGGCAATACTGTCATGAATAATCGGGACAGCGGCCTGTACATCCGTGCTGGAACCGCCACTGTCATCGCCAACCGGATAGGGCAGAATGGCTATTCAGGGATTCGCATCATGGGTCTGGCTGCCGGCTCCCTGGTGCGGGGAAATGTCTGCGACAGCAATGGTGACTACGGCATTGAATCCCGTGGTGGCAACCAGATCATTGGCAACACTGTGCGTTACAACCAGCGGGCCGATGATGAATATTTCGGGGGTGGAATCTACGCGTCAGAAGGGGACGTCATTCGCTTCAACAGCATATACGGCAACAGCCCCTACGGGCTGATGACCTGGCTGGGGGCCAGTGTAGATGCTCTATCAGAACCTGTCCCTTTGGATGCTCAGAACAATTGGTGGGGTCATCCGGATGGTCCTACCCTTATTGATCTTAAGATTCCCTACAATTCCCTGACCGCCGATCAGGGAGATGCCGCAGCCGGTTTTCTGGCTACGGAACCCTGGCTGCAGACCCTGAGTCTCAGCAGCGAAAAAACCAATCTAACAGCCGGACAGTATGAAACCATTACCGTCACGCTCCTCAACAGTGACGGTGAACCTGCCGGCAACAACAACTTATCGGTCCACATCATCATCAGTGGCAGTCCGGTGGTTGAAGAAACGGTAATTCTCAATAACGGGCAGGGGACATTTACCTATCGCCGCCCGACCCCTGGCACAGACACGGTGACTTTGGCTCTTTTCGTCGCTGGAGAACCAACGGGTCTGACAGATGAAGGCACACTGGAATGGATCGCCGGTACCACACCACCGGATGATGAAGCCCCCATTGAGCTACCCAATACAGGACTGGACATGACTCTTTCCCTATTGGGATTATTGTTGATGGGCCTGGGCACTCGCCTGCGTCGCAGCTAAGCTTCCCGCTTTCGGTCTCCTGGATTAATAAGAGCCGGTTCCGCAAATATAGTTTGCGGAACCGGCTCTTTGTCATTGTTGTCCCAAATCAGAGATGTTTTTGCCAGTTGAACAAAGAGTACAGACACTCATTATACATCTGCAGGCGATAAGGGAACCCTCTGCTGAAGCCAAATTTATCTTCTTTGGTGTAATGAGTCAAACCCTGCAGCCACGGGTTGGCCACGGGTATCCCTTGCGTTTGGGCGAACTTGCTCATCAGAATCTCCACACCGAAGCGGCTCCAGGAAAGATCTGGGAGCATGCTGACAAAGTCGCGGGAAAGACCCCGCTGGCCATTTAGAATCCCGAAATACTTATGGGCAAGATCGGTAATATTGCGTCCGCCCCGAAAGACCCCCACCGTCATACCCGTGTCCGGAGCATCTTCCAGGGGCGTGATCAAGGCATCCATGTGGCCATGGTGCAGCCCGATCAGATCCGCATCGAGAAACATGTAATATTCGGCGTCCCGGCAATGCGCCAGACCCGCCTGGAGAGCAGCGCCTTTGCCTTTGTTATCTGCAAAACCGATGACTTCCACGGGATACTGTTCAGCCACTTTGCGGGTATTGTCAATGGATCCGTCATCGATGACCAGAATCTGCGGCGAGCGATGATAGGCACACACCACATCCAAAACCGCCCCCAGGCGTGGTTCTTCATTATAGGCAGGAATCAATACAGCCAGCTCTCTCCCCATAGCTCTCTCCTTTTTGCAGCATATTATATTTTTTTCAATTAGGGAAAGTATAGCAGAATTCCCGGTAAAATTCAATTCGAGGCGGCGGGTGCTGCTGTCTCAACGATCTGCGTCAGCCAGACGGGTCAGTCCGGCCTCTTGGGCCCAGGTGAGCGCTGCTGTCCATTCAGAAGAAGTGATCCGCCGATTGATTTCTCTGTACCGATATGCCTGATGCGCCGGTCGGTACTGGCTCATTAGATTCACATAGGTGTTCGGACTCAATGTCTTGGCGACCCAGTGGACAAACTCATGGGTACCGGCAGTGTTATTGGGCATCACCAGATGCCGAAGCATCAAGCCCCGCACCGCCCGCCCCCTGTGGTCCAGTTGCAGGTGCCCCACCTGATCCAGCATGGCCCGCACTGCCTGGGTTGCTTTTTCCGGATAATCCTGAGGCGTTCCCTCTGCCAAGCGACTTGCCTGAGGAGCATCCATCCATTTAACATCAGCCAGATAAATATCCACCGTACCCGCAAGCAAGGCCAGCGTTTGGGTTTCCTCGTAACTTGATGTGTTATAAACAATGGGCAGCTGCAGTCCCCTTTTGCGAGCGCAGGCTATCGTTGCGATAATTGAAGGAACCACATGGGTGGGCGTCACCAGATTTATATTGGCAGCTCCCCGTGTCTCAAGCGCGATCATGATATTGGCCAGTTCCTCAACGCTGACAACTCGTCCTTCTCCCCGATGGGCAATGGTCCAGTTCTGACAAAAGACACAGCGCAGATTGCAGCCAGCAAAGAAAATGGTGCCGGAACCTACCCCCGCAACCAGAGGAGTTTCTTCCCCAAAATGCAGGTCAGCACTGCTAACCACAGCCGAAGCTGGGGTGCGGCAAAAACCCATTTCACCCCGGGTTCGATCCACACCGCATTGACGGGGACAAAGGAGGCAGTTCTGGTAAAGCGTCGCAAACGGATCGGGGCAGCCGGCCCCGGCAGCAAGGAGTTGTTTAAATCCTTCATCCATGCCCTGTTTCATAACTGCCACCTCCCAGATCTTCTTGCCTTCATTGTACCTTGCGGTACACGAGGGTGCAAGCGAAGCTAACCTTCGATGCTGCCCATCAGTGCCAGATGCCGGTGCCCGCCAGATACGTACTCACATATACCCGCTTTTCATGGATATGAAACTGAACAGCACCATCCCGATCAGTTCGCAGTACCGTCGCTCCTTCGGTCAGCGCAGTCAGCACATCATCCCCGGGATGCCCAAATCGATTGGGGCCCACAGGAATCACAGCCCAGTCGGCAGCGACGGCCTGATACAAGGGGCGCGAATAAGAACTGCTGCTGCCATGGTGGGGAACTTTCAGAACCTGTGCCGGGGGGCATGACCCATCCCTAAGTAACCAGCGAATGCCAGCAGCTTCCAGATCTCCGGTCAAAAGCATCCGCTGTTCACCCACATGGAGGAGGAGTACCAGAGAATGGTTGTTCAGATCCTGGGGGGCTACCCCGGGAATGCCCCCCGGCGGAGGTGCCAGCACCTCCAGCCAGACTGTCTTACTCAGTTGCAGACGATCCCCGGCCCCAAGCACTCCAAAGGGCACATCCTTCTCCTTCAGTATCTCCTGGAGATGGTACCAGTTTTCCGTATCGCCCGGATAGGGCGGTCCCCAGAGCTTGCGCAGCAGCCCGGCATTGGCCACCGCCGCCAAACCCCCCATATGGTCATCGTGGGCATGGGAGAATATGCCGTACACATGCTGCACCCCAGCCTGGCGCAGAAAAGGGAGAATGACCCGGCTGCCCTGGTCCACCGTCCAGCCATCGCCAACCACGCGGTTTCCGGCATCCAGAAGAATCGACTGCCCTCTGCGCGTTTGGATAACCAGTCCATCTCCTTGACCCACATCCAGTACGGTGACGCGCACCTGCTCAGAAAACGGCCATAGCACCATCCCCACTTGCCAGATCAGCGCCCAAAGGAGCAGTGCCACTGCCGTCAAATGCAGCCACTGGCCTTTAGAATGCCTGGAAAGTAGATAGAATCCGCCGAGTAAAATCCCATACCAGCCGCACACCCACAGCCAACCAGGGGCTTGGGTGTACCAGCCATGTCCGGGCCAGCGGGCCAGAAACCCCAGCACAGTAACGATCCCCCCAAGCACGTGTTCATTAACTCCACTGCACACTTCAGCCAAGGGTAGCCAGACCAGCCCTGCCCAACCGGTGCATATGCCCAGGAGCACCGCCAGTCCCACCAAGGGTGCTACGATAAGCTGGGTAACCGGAACGGTCCAGACAATCCGGTGGAAGTGACAGGCAATCAACGGCAGCACAGCAGTTTGTACCGCCAGAGATACCCAAAAGCTTCTCTGGAGCCAATCGCCCAGGGTCTGAGATGCACCCCCTTTCGCACTCAAAAGAATGGCCGCCGTTGCCGTCATGGACAACTGAAAACCCGGATCAAAAAGCAGCAGGGGCTGTGTCCCCAATAAACAGATCGCTGCAATCCCTAAAGTAGCTGCCGGATCCTGACGCCGACCCAAGGGAGCTGCCCCCAGACCAACTGTCATCATCAAAGCGGCCCGCAGTACACCCGTCTCCAAACCTGCTGCAGCGGCAAAAAGCCACACCCCTGCCAGTTTCAGCACGCATTGCAGGATTTGCCCGGCTTTCAGCGCTTTCCCAAGCAACCCCATCAGCAAAACAGCATAACCCACATGAAATCCGGATACCGCCAGCAGATGACTGAGTCCTATCTGGTGAAATTGCTCAGCCACTGAACTCTCCAGGTTTTCCCGCTGTCCTAAAACCAGACTGCTGAGCAGTGCTGCATGTTCTGGAGGGAGCGTGTTCCAAAAGATCTGCTGCCAGCGACCAGCCAGAGCAGCACCGGCACGTCGCAGCCCGGGCCTTGTTACCGGCCGGTGCTCCCATGCATCCCCTTCTGTAAGAAAGAGACGCCAGTGAACCTGCTTGAGGCCCAGTGCTCGCCGCACATTGTACTGCCCCGGATTCGTCGCTTGCGGTGGTCGTTCCGGCAGTTTGTTGCTGAGTAGCAGGTCTCCCGGCAGGAGCTGGGGATGATGACCGGAGAGCATCACCTGCACTCGTCCGTGCTGCCCCTCTACGATCAGACGGGTTTGGGTGGCCCCAATACGCGGGACGTTGACCACTCGGCCCTGCCATTGTTCTGCCGGCGGCCAAGGGGTATTTGCCGCCAGCATCGTCCAGGCATGAATTGACATC
>CAZDAI010000069.1:0-11649 GCA_964503545.1 uncultured Candidatus Sumerlaeota bacterium | reverse complement strand
AAAAAAGTCAAAAAAGTTTGATTTTTTTCAAAAAATTTATTGAAATTTTCTGACACTTCAGTTATAATAGAGAAAACCTGAAGAAATTCATAGTCTAAACCGACCTGGAGAAACAAGCAAGGTCGATTAACCTGATAAATATTCTGTTTTGTTCAATTTGCAAAAACCTGCCTTTCTCATAAAACCTCCTTTATTTTGCCGCCTATGGCGGCGCCTTTTTTTTTGCAAAAAAAAACACCGGACAAGTTTGCCCGGTGCGCTGGTATCTTTAGCTTATTCCTTCTCGTAAACAATTTTCCCGTCAATAACGGTCATATCAACAGTCAAATCTTTTATTTCCTCTTCGGGAATGGTCAGTATGTCGTCGGAGAGTACAGCCAGATCAGCCAATTTGCCAGCTTCAATGGATCCTTTGATCTCTTCCTCAAAAGTCAAATAAGCGCCGTTGATTGTGAAAAGGCGTAGCATTTCTTCCCGGCTGACCTTTTCAGCATCGCCGAGGCTTCGTCCCTGGGATGTTTTCCGCGCAACCACAGAATACATGCCAAAGAAGGGATCGTAGTGAGCAGAAGTCATATCAGAATTGCAGGCAACCTTGATGCCGTAATCCAGATAGGTTTTGATCGGCTTGAAATAATCAATCTGCTCCTGACTCAATGCATCCCAGTAGATGTCCCCTTCAACATACATAAAACCAGGCTGCAGGGAAACTGCAACATCATGTTTTTTCATTAGTTCCAAGGATTCTTTGGTAGGCAGGTACCCGTGAATGATATTGTGCCTCATCCCCTCCCGCGGGTGGGCAGAGATGGCCTTATCGAAAGCTGCCATTGCTATGTCCTGTGCTCGATCTCCACAAGTGTGAATGCCAATGGACCAGCCCAACCGATGGGCTTTCATAAAGAGGTCTGCCATGACATCCAGGTCCAATCGCAGGGGGATGTCACTGACAGTGCCGTCAACCCAAGGGCCGTTCATCATGGCTGTCTTGCTTCCGATGCCACCGTCCATCGCAAATTTCAGTGCGCCGATGCTCAGCCAAGGATCTCCAAAGGGGGACCGGATACCGATATAGTCCAAAATTCCCTGAGTTTCATTGGGAGAGCATTTATCTGACCAGATAGCAGCCAGCCCGTAGGCTTCAGGCATCATGTTGACACGGATCGGCATTTCGCCTTTCATATAGATGGACTGGTACGCACGCATCAGTTGCACGTCCACACCGGGATCCAGCACGGAGGTGATACCCCACCGAACATATTCATTCATGGCGACTTTCAACCGGCGCTCCATAGAAGCCTGGAGATCTTCGATCTCGCCTTGAGGGATGGCTTGGGTGACCATTGACTGAGCACCATCCCGGAAAATGCCGGTTGGTTCTCCAGTCTTTGGATCCCGATCCATGGTCCCGCGTTTGGGATTTGGTGTATCCTTGCTGATGCCGGCCAACTCCAGTGCTTTACTGTTTACAGCACTGCGGGCAAATAGACGGTTCAGTACTACCGGATGATCCGGGGCAGCTTCGTCCAGATCCCAGCGAGTAGGCATTCTGTACTCTTTGAACTGGCTTTCAATCCAGCCGCCGCCGATGATCCATTCGCCTTTTGGTGTTTCTGCCGCTTTTTTGGCAATGACTTCTTTCAGTCCATCCAAAGAATCGATGCCAAAGAGCATAATGCCTTCCATCAGCTGCCCAGCAGAGTGAACATGGTTGTGAGAATCAATGATTCCCGGAATCACTGTTTTACCTTTCAAATCGACGATTTTGGTATCAGGGCCCGCTGTTGCCAGAACATCCTCATCGCTGCCCACTGCACAGAATTTGTTATCCCGGATGCCCACAGCCTGTGCTGTTGAGTTCTTTTCATCGACGGTAAGGATCTTGCCGTTTTTGAAAACCAGCTCGGGCTGAATCCCTTTCAGTATTTTCTCTACCAACTAAAACACCTCCACAAGATTAATTGAATGTATCTACAAATAATTCAACGTCCGTCCGCAAAATCCTTTACAAAGGGTGCTTATGTGCAGAGGGAGCAGAGACAGAGTCAAAAAAAAGACGGCAAATATCCGTCTTAGGTTACGTAAGTCCATAGGTTAATCCACATACTCAAAAGGAACATGAACCCAGATGATCTCGGCAACGCCGCTGCCGATGTTCTGCCAGCGGTGCGCTTCACTGGATTTGAAATACAAAGAGGACTGAGGTTTTAGAACAAACGCCTCTTCATTGTTCAGTACCATTTCGATGGTTCCTTTGATGACATACAAAAACTCCTCGCCTTCATGGGCATGTTCGGCGGTGATGCCAGAGCCTGGCTGAATGCGGTAATACATAGGCTGCATGACATGCTCGCGTATACTGACCAATGAATCAATCTGCACACCTGGAATGTCTAAATCGACGGCCTCACGCAGATGTATCGGGATGTGTTTCATTTCTGTCTCACTGCGAAAAAAGTGGAGAATGTTTTTGTTGTAGAATTGAGCTAGATTCTTTAGCACTTCGATGGAAGGATTCGCATTGCCGTTCTCAATTTTAGATAAATATGACAGAGAGATACCGGTTGCCGCACTGACCTCATCAAGCGTAAGCCCGGCTTCTTCCCTGGCTTCTTTCCATTTGCGACTCATAAATCGTTTATTGTACCTGCTTTTGGGTGTATTTCCAGTGTCTTTTGCAGGATAACTGGCATGCATCAGACTGCGGATCCCCGCAGAATTGATCTTTTGGGTGTGCAGATAGAAGCGGATCCGCTCTAACTGGCGAATATCGTCAAAATTGTATACCCGATAGTTATTGCTTCCCCGGCGCGCTGTAAAAAGGCCTTGCTTTTCCCAGTTGCGCAAGGTGGCGGGAGTAACACCGATCTGGTGGGCGACTTCTTTTATTGAAAAAGTGACTTCTTCCGTATGCCGGTTCATTGTGCACCTTCTTGTTTTTCCTCTATTCTATCAAAAATGCATAAGAAAAGGAAAGGGTTTTCATTAAAATATTTTACTAAGGTTGCAAAACTTCTTGAATATGTTAATAAAATACGGTATGATAAATTTAGCAATATTTGCATGCGAGACTATATTCAAAGGAGGCTCCATTATGAGTACACCGTGGATGAAAGAAGGGGAATACTGGGTAGCGCCAACCAATTTTGCTGATGAAGTGGTAGCCAAGCACACTTTTCCAAAAAAGATTGAAGTATTGGATACTTCACTGCGAGATGGTGAGCAGCAGCCTGGAATTACATTTACCAAGGATGACAAAGTAGCCATTGCGAAGAAATTGGCTGAAGTGGGTGTCCATCGGATTGAGGTGGCAACTCCCGCTGTATCCAAAGCGGACCAGGATGCTGTTAGAGAAATCGTAGACCTGAATCTGGGACCGAAAATCTTTGTTTTTGTCAGAAACATGATCGACGACATGAAACTTGCCAAATCACTGGGAGTGCACGGTGTTATTGCAGAAGTACCTGGCAGCGAACATCTCCTGAAGTTCGGTAAAAACTGGACAGCAGAAAAGGCCATCAAATCAGCCATTGAAGCCACCAGTTACGCCCACGAAGAAGGGTTGTATGTAAACTACTTCCCAGCAGATGGGTCTCGCGCTGATTTAAACTTCCTTATTGACACTGTGGGGCAGGTTGCAGAAGGCGGACACATGGATTCCCTGGCACTGGTAGACACTTTCGGCGCATATTCTCCGGAGGGCGCTGCCTATACTGTAAAGAAGCTGAAAGAAAATTTCAGCCAGCCCATTGAAGTTCACTTCCATGATGATTTCGGTCTTGGTGTTGCCAATACGATCGCGGGATTGGCAGCCGGTGCTGAAGTATGTCATATGACAATCAATGGAATTGGCGAACGAGCTGGCAGTGCCAGTTATGAACAGCTGTGTCTTGCTCTGAAAGTTCTCTACGGTTACGACACTGGAATCAAGTTGGAAAAAATGCTTGAGCTTTCACGGATGGTAGAGGAACTCTCTAAATTTAAAGTGCAGCCGAACCGGGCTGTAATCGGTGAACAGCTGTTTGGTTGGGAAACTGGAATGCCTGTCAGTTTGTGGGTTAACAGTCGGGACAAGGGCGTACCCTTGGCCATGCTGCCGTACATGTGGACCATGACTGGTAATACAGAGCCCAAAATATACATGGGTAAAAAGAGCGGCAAGGATAATGTAAAAGAATGGCTGAAGCCTTTGAATGTTGACGTTACTGATGAAGAGGGAGCAGAAATCCTTTTGAAGGTCAAAGACAAAGCGCTTTCATTGAAAAGGGATCTGACCCGTGACGAATTTAAAGCCATCGTTGAAGAAGTAAAAGCGTAAAGGGGTAAAACGCCGGCAGTGAGGCCCAACAGCCTGCTGCCGGCGTAAACTTGCCAAGCATTGCTTCAAAGGGTATAATGGAGGGCGAGGGCGCAATAAACGATAAGGGGCCGGTTTTATGTATAGGCAGAAAATGATTTCCAGTTTACAGGCAGGTGACATTACTGATCTGGAACAAAAGCATTTGAAGCAGGAATTCACTAAGGCAGTACAGAAACTCGGATTCGTTCTCCAGGAGAACAAAAAGTGCAGCTTGTCTTTTCAGCACCAGACAATGCCGGAAATTTTCCTGGCTCTGACCGTGGCCCAAGACTGCAGCGTAGAAACAAAAGCCCTCGACGCTGTCAACTGGGGAACATGGGAACTGCAGAATCAGGAGGGACAGCCTTTATGTGCAAACGGGCAGGACGGCCTGCAGGCGGATGGGCCAGCCTGCGCTGGATTCTGGCTGGAAGGGTTAGAAAGTATACCGGGTTTTCTTACACTGTACACACAGCATCGTTAAAATGAACCAGATCTGAAAAAAACTGCGCGCAGCAGTTTTTTTCTATTTAAGGCACGCGGCATGGGCGATTGGCTCGGCGGTGATAATACAAGGGACTAGATAAATTAAATTATCGTGCGCTAACGCGATTGACAGGATTGTCTCGTCTTTTAGCCGAAATGAAAAGGAATAAAGGGGGTTATGTCTTGGCATTTTTATTTCTGCTGGACTTTGATGGAACGATTACGGAAGTTGATACTGTAGAAGCAATGGTGGCTAAGTTTGCCAAGGGAGATTGGCGTTCACACAACCAGTTGTGGGAAAAAAAGATCATAGACACAGCAGAGGTTGCACGCAGGGTGTTTGCTTCATTTGATGCAGATGAGGAGGCCATTCGTGCTTTTATTGATACCATGAAAGTCGATCCGTGTTTTGCAGCGTTTGTCCGTGAAGTTGAGAACAGGGGCGATCGTCTTTTCATAGTAAGTGACGGTTATGATTATCTTATCGAAGCAATTTTGCGCAGAGAAGGCCTGGAGCGAGTACCATATTATGCAAACCGCATGTACATCAACGGAAGGCAGTTTTCTATGGACCCGGGCGGCATACGACCTGACTGTGGCAAATGTGGCACTTGCAAGCGTGATGTAATGGAGACATTGCGAAAGCCCCATGAAACGATTGTATTTGTTGGCGACGGGTATTCCGATTTATGCGTTTCCGCATATGCGGATGTGGTTTTTGCGAAAAGTCACCTGTTGGCACATTGCCAAAAGGAGGGCATCTCCTGCCGCCCATACGAAAATTTTGCTGACATTCTTGGATGGTACAAGCAACAATGCACAGATACGGCAGGACAACAATGCCCGGGTGTGGAATAAAAAAAGGATGAGAACAATAATCTGCATAGGCAAGGAGGGGATTGGTGTGAATAAGTCTCTTAATGGCAGCAGCCAGAAGCAGGAATTTTTCCGAAGCTCAGTTGTTACTCCAACCGGATGTCTGATTCGTTGTCAATGCGATCATGTTTTCTCACCCTCTGATCCGCCTCAGATAGAAACCTGTCCTGAATGCGGACGTAATTACTTGCCAGGTTTCGTTTATGGTATTGAAGTGCTGTCAAAGCGCAGCGGTATGAGCTTGGGAATTGTACAAGGGGAAGCAGTCGGTGACGATTTGGATCGCTTGGCTGAATGGGCAGTTGAAGAGCGGTTTGGACCAGACTGGAATGATTTTTGCAGCTGGCAGATTGTCAATGGCACGGGTGCCTATTTTGGCACGGAAATCGAAAAAACGTAATGTACTGTACCTTGGGGTGCAGTATTTTTATCCGTAGCTGAAGAGGAGTGGATGGGATGCGACAGATTAGCCTAAAAGACATATTTGCAGCTTACAGCAGAATCCGGGACATTGTACGGGAAACACCGTTTGTTGAAGTTGAATCGTCCGCCCTTGAGGATGATCAGAGGCTTTTTCTCAAGTATGAACATCGCCAGATTACCGGCTCCTTTAAGCTGCGCGGGGCACTGAATAAGATCGCATCACTCCCCCAAGGCAAACGTGCTCGAGGTGTGATTGCAGCATCTTCTGGAAATCATGCTCAAGGGGTAGCATATGCAGCCCAGCTTTTTCATATCCCTGCCAAGATTGTGGTGCCGGAATCCACACCCAGCAACAAAATAAATGGCACTCGCAAATTAGGCGCAGAGGTAGTTGTAGCAGGCAGGAATTATGATGAATCTGAGCTGATTGCCATCGATATGGCCGAGAAAGAAGAGGTGCCTTTTATTCATGCCTTCAACGATCCAGAGGTGATCGCCGGGCAGGGTACAGTGGCGTTGGAAATGCTGATGCGTCACGCAGATCTGGATCAAATTGTGGTACCTGCCGGAGGTGGCGGTCTTATGACCGGCATTGCTATTTGCGCAAAAGCAATCAATCCGCGTATTCGAGTTGTGGGTGTTCAATCAGAGGCATCACCGCCGTGGTTTTATGCGATGCGGGCCGGGCATGTCGTCTCGGTGGAATATCACGATACTCTTGCAGATGGATTAGCGGGTAAAATCATGGATGAGACTTTTCAAATTGCCCGCCAGGTGGTCGATGAGGTGGTTCTGGTAAGCGAGGAAGCAATCGCCGATTCACTGCGCTGGCTCATGGGACGGCAGCAGATAGTTGAAGGCTCTGGAGCCGTAGGTGTTGCCGCCATCCGGACAGGCAGTGTTTTACTATCCGGCAAAACCGGGATTGTCATTAGTGGGGGTAATATTGATCTGGAACAGCTGCAGACTATCTTAAAGGGTGAAACAGGGGCAGATGCCTAGCAGAAGGCCGGTATAAGAAAAGGTGGATCCGCCATAACTGGGCTGGTCAGCAGCAAAAACAGAAAGGGGAATGATGCCTGTGAGGAAGAGTATGGGTCAATGGCTGGCAATGCTGATTCTTATTCTGATTGCAGCGCTGGTACTCAGCGGTTGTCTGGAAACTACACAGAATAGTATGTTTGATGCCGCAGAACAAGGAAAAACGGCGGTCATCGAAACTCTTCTGGAAAAGGGAAATGATCCGAATATAAGCAACGCAGCAGGCGATACCCCATTGATTCTTGCTGCTGCTAACGGACACAATGGCGTGATCCAGGTTTTACTTGCGGCTGAAGCTGATTTGAATATACGTAATGATCAGGGTGAAACGGCACTGATTCGCGGTTCAGAAGCAGGACATGCTGCTGTTGTTCAATTGCTCCTTGAGAATGGGGCTGAAATCCATCAGCGTGGCAACGACGGAACAACAGCGCTTTTAAAAGCAGCTGAATTGGGGTATGTTAACATTGTTCAATCGCTCTTGGGAGCTGGAGCGCGTTTGAATGACAGAGACAATACAGGAGCCGATGCGCTTCTTCTGGGAGCCTCCGGAGGTTTCAGCGGTGTAGTGCAGGTTCTATTGGATCGTGGCGCTCCTGTAACAGCCCGTAATAACGAGGGAGAGACAGCTTTGATGGCAGCTGCAGACCAGGGATATAACGACACACTCAAGCTTTTGATGGGAAAAGGGGCAGATGTGAATGCGCGGGGAAATGATTCCAGGTCGGTATTGATGCGCACTGTGGACCGTGGGCACACCGCAACTGCAAAGATTTTAATTGATGGAGGCAGTGCTGTCGACGCAAAAGATAACCAGGGGCGAACAGCCCTGATGCTGGCGGCTATGCAGGGAAAGAAAGAAATTGTGGAACTATTGCTTGCCAGCGGTGCCGACAAGTCAGCGCTTGACAACGAAAATAAGAGTGCTGCTGATTATGCTCGCGAAGGCGAATTTACAGAAATCATCGCACTGTTGGAAAAAGAGGGCGATGAAGCACCGTCGGGGGATCAAGAACCCCAAGCGGAATAACAATCAGGCGGTGTTGAGCACCGCTTTTTTTCTGTGTTCGGAGGGTTGAATATGGCACGCATTAGTCGGTTACTGAAAGAGAATTGGAGCCGCTATATTATGCTCTACCTTTTCTGGCTTTTACTGGTAGATAGCTTTGCTTTGCAGCAATTGCTGACAGGTGCTTTGTGCTGCCTGGTTATTGTTGCCTTCAGTTCTCCCTTTCGCTTGCCGAAAACAAGTCGGATGGCGCTAAATACAAGAAATCTTTGGCAATTTCTGCTGTTTGGCCTGATTCTTGTAAAAGAGATTTTTCTTGCGAATATTGAAGTTGCTAAAATTCTCTTATCAAAGGATATGAACATCTCACCGACGCTATCCCGTTTTAACAGTCGTTTGAAAAAACCTTTTCTACAGGTGGTATTGGCCAATGCCATTACATTAACACCTGGAACCCTAACAGTATCCCTTGATGAAGATGTATTTCTGGTGCATTGCCTGACTGAGAAAGGCGCCTATGAAGTTGCAGAATGGCCGCTGAAATACCGCCTCCAGAATATTGAAAAAGAAGGCGAGTGGTAGCTTTGGAGAACTATATTACCGGTGTCAGCATTATCCTTATAATCTTGGCATTCTTATGTCTGATCAGTGCTTACCGAGGGCCAACGGTTGTGGATCGTATTGTTTCTATTAATCTGATCGGGACAAAAACAGTCATTATTATGGCTTTGATTGCCTATGCAACCAACAGCCCATATTTTCTGGACGTGGCGCTGGTCTATGCGCTGATTGCTTTTCTTGCTACCATTGGCCTGGCAAAGTTTCTGGAGAAAGGACATCTTGGGTGAGGTGAAGTAGCATGATACGTGATGCAGCAGCAGTAATTTTGATGAGTATGGGTGTTTTTTTCTTTGCGATTGGCGTTTTGGGATTGTTCCGATTTCCCGATGCTCTAACGCGCATTCATGCTGCGGCAAAATGTGATACGCTCGGGGCACTGCTGGTTATTGCCGGTCTGATCATTTTGAATGGGTGGTCACCTGAAACTGTTCGACTCGTAATGATTATTCTCTTTATCTGGATCACAAACCCAACAGGCAGTCATGCAATTTCACGCGCTGCCTATCGACTGCAGATTGGTGCAGGCAAAGATCGGCCAGTGCTGGATTTTACTTGGCAATACAAGATGGAGGAGGAGAGGCAGGATGAATCTGGTCCAGGAAGGCTTTAATTTTCTTTTACTGACGTTTCTGATTGTGAGTGCCGTTACTGTGGCCAGAACAGAAAACCTTCTCAATGCGATTGTTCTGTTTACAGCATACAGCCTGGTAATGGCGATTGTATGGCTGATGCTTGCTTCTCCGGATGTTGCCATCACAGAAGCGGCCATAGGTGCGGGTGTCACGACTTTGCTTCTTGTTGCGGCCTTTGGCAGAACAGGAGGGATGCGTAATGATTCGTAAATTTGGGTTGGCGGTCAGCCTGCTTCTGATTCTGTATGTTCTGCTCATCGGTGCTTCAGAATTGCCGTCATTCGGAGAAAGGACCAACCCTGTACATAACATTGTGAGTCAGCGCTACATTCAACATGGACCAGAAGAAACAGGTGCAGCGAACATTGTTGCGGCTGTTATACTTGATTATCGTGCCTTTGATACACTGGGAGAGGCAATCGTTCTGTTTGTCTCCATCGGAGCCGCTACTGCAACACTGCTGGCTCATTCTGGAAAGCAAGGCGGGTGAATTCATGGACAGCATGATTGTTTCCATTGTCTGCAGAACCATCATCCCATTTATTCAATTGTATGGCCTGTACATTATTCTACATGGACACCTGTCACCTGGGGGCAGTTTTTCAGGTGGAGCAATTCTGGCATCTAGCATGATTCTGTACGTTCTTGTTTTTGGCCTCAAAGAGGGAAAGCGACTATTGCCAGAAAGAACATCGAATGTTGTGGAAAATATGGGGGTTTTATGGTTCTGGCTTTTGGGTTGGGTTGGAATTTTCACCGGCTCGTATTATTTGGCAAACCGCGCAGCGGGTTTTAGGATGGGAATTTTGGGGGATCTTTTTAGCTCGGGCATGATTCTTCTGATCACCATCGGTCTAGGACTGAAAGTAGCGAGTACGCTGGCATCCCTTTTTTTTAAGATGGCAGAAAGTGAGGGAGAGAACCATGACCATTGATCTTGCAAACCTTTCCAATAATATGTATTTTGCTGCGGCAATGGTTCTTTTTGTAATCGGGCTGACGATCATGGTGATGGATCCTAATCTGATCAAGAAAATCATCGGGCTTAATATTGCCGATACAGCGATATTCCTCTTCATTGTCGCAACCGGTTACATTCGAGGTGGTTCGGCAGCGATCGCCGGAACGGGGCTCAATCGCCAGGTTTTTGTCAATCCCCTGCCTTCAGCCCTGATTCTGACCGGAATTGTGGTAGCTGTAAGTACCACCGCATTCGCTCTGATTATGATCGAGAAGCTCTATGCATATTATGGAACGATAAATATTGATGAAATCGCCCGCATGAGGAGACAGAGAATATGAGCATCCAAATTGACTGGCAGATCCACGCCCCTGTACTGCCTCTGATTATCTTCATGGGAACAGCATTTCTAATCCCTCTGCTGGTGCAAAGAGTAAAAAAGACAGCATGGATCTGGGCTTTTCTGGCTCACTGTGCAGTCCTGCCGCTGATCCGGATACTGGAGCGCCAGGTACAGGCTGAAGGCTTGGTTACGTACGCTTTGGGTAACTGGCCGGCACCATGGGGCATTGAACTTAGCGTGGATGGATTTTCTATTCTCGTGCTTTATGTTATGGTGGTTGTCAGTGCTCTGATCATTCTCTACAGTGGCTTATCATTAGCCAAGGACTTGCGGGAAGCTGTGCTGCCCTGGTACTATAATCTATACCTTTTGCTGATCATGTCAATGATGGGGCTGGCCGTCACCAATGATCTTTTCAACATGTTTGTCTTTATGGAAATCGGTACTATTGGGGCCTGCGGTATCATCGCTCTTAAGAGCGAGGCGGACTGCATCGAGTCCAGTCTAAAATATTTACTGATGAGTTCAATTGGAACGAGTTTTATACTGATGGCCACTGCTATTGTTTATAACATATCCGGTCATTTAAACCTCACTTTTGCCTCCTTGAGCTTGAGTGCTTCGGCAGCACTGTATCCGGTTAACATTGGCATTGCTGCAGTTTTCTTCACCATCGGATTTTTGATAAAGGCAGCAGTATTCCCATTGCATATCTGGCTTCCAGATGCTCATACCACAGCGCCTTCCGCATCCAGCGGGGCCTTGTCGGGCCTGGTGATTAAGATCTATGCGGTCACATTTTTAAAACTGATTCGGTTTTTATTCCCTGCCGCAGTCCTGGGGGCAATTCCATTACAGCAGATAGTTGTAGTGTTAGCGTGCATGTCCATGCTATTTGGTTCCGTTTTGGCATTGCGC
>CAZDAI010000068.1:1363-11805 GCA_964503545.1 uncultured Candidatus Sumerlaeota bacterium | reverse complement strand
CCCCTGGAGCAGTTAATTCTAAATCCGGTCCTGTAGC
The DNA here is from genome assembly GCA_964503545.1 of uncultured Candidatus Sumerlaeota bacterium. Taxonomy (GTDB): domain Bacteria; phylum Bacillota; class SLNR01; order SLNR01; family SLNR01; genus JAXGQE01. Next base: position 11,768 of record CAZDAI010000068.1, on the reverse strand, counting down.
CGAAAATGAAGCGCGAGCACCGTTTTTATCAACTGCACCAACTGCGATTACAGATTCATATTTTGCAGGATAACGTACGGTATCTGTATCACCAGAATCAGTTCCACTGTTGCCTGCGGCTGCGATAAGCAGAATTCCTGCGCTATACGCTCTGTCAACCGCAGACTTTAGAGCTACAGTATCCGTCGACGTTCCAAGACTCATATTGACAATATCCATATTGTTTTCAACTGCCCAGTCCAGTCCGGCAATTAAAGCAGACAAACTTCCTTTTCCATCATCCCCAAGCACTTTAACAGAATAGAGTTCAACTGCTGGTGCCATCCCTACGATACCAGTACTGTTTGCCAACGCACCAATGATTCCAGATACGTGGGAACCATGGTTTGCTGTACCTGTATATGAGCTGCCGTCTATGGTGCTCACACCACCCTGGAATGTTAAATCAGCATGGTTTGCATCAACACCAGTGTCCAAAACAGCTACTTTTACCCCGTTCCCAGACGAATAAGGCCACACAGCTGGCGCACTGGTATATTCTACACCCCATGGAATCTCCTCTGCCAAAGCCTCAATTTCAATGTCTTCTTCAATAAACATAACTTTACTGCTTTTGCTCAGTTCAGTGATTTCAGAATCGGAAAGTTCTGCCGCAACAACTGGGATATGCTTAAAACCCTTGGCAGCTTTCCCGCCGACTGCCTTTACTTCAGCAACAGCCAATCCCGGGGCTTGATTTTTGAATCCAATTATCACGTTTTTTCTGGTTTCGGAAAGACCTGATCCGCCAGCCCCCACCGGCGTTCCTGCTTCCACAATCATTGATAACGGAACCATTAGAATTACGATCAGCAGAGCCAATAACATTTTGGAAACGTTGATCTTCATTTTCATTTTTCTCCCCCCAAATAAAAATCTCTGGCCAAGCGCCAGAAATCAATGGTTGAAGAAAACATAAAAAACCAGATCTTCGGCGGCTTGGCAATCCTAGGTGTGAACCCTTAGACCCATAGCTTTGCGTCCCAGCCTTTCGGCTGGTTTGCCATTATCGGATAGGTTTCTATCCAATGAAATATGCAGTTGTCCGTTCATGCAATCTCAATCTATCATGGGAGAATTATATCCTCAACGTGAATAAACAAATTGTTTATTTAGAAAATATTTTTCATTCTGTAAAACCACCACAAAAAAAGGAGCCCGAAGGCTCCAATTTTTTGTTAAGTTCTATTAAGCTAAGTCTACAACAATCGCAAACACTACATAATCCCAATTGTCAGGAATTTCTTCTGTTCTATTGTATCCAGGACCATTGCCACCAATGTAAATCAGAGCTTCAAGAAGATTGCCATCTTTTTCTGCCTTGATCACCGTTTCAGCTTCAACAGTTTTTACTTCGTACTCAGTGATGGTCCAGCCACGAGCTTCCAATTCACTTACATACCACTCAGCCAACTCCTCGTCGCTTTCGGCATCAGTGCTGATATTCAGACCAAAATCGTTGGGATTTGCTTCATCATCTCTAAATAGGTCAATGTAGTGGAACATACATGTTCCATAGTCGAAGCGAAGACCTTCGCTACCTGCAAAAGACTGGTGAGAGTTGTACAGACCGCCAGGATAAGGCACCATATCAGTTGGGAAGTCTGCCAGCAATGCAGCTACGCCACCATCAACTTTTTTTGGAGCTACGAATCCATCGTACACTTCGCCACCAGTGTAGTCCACAGTGTCAACGCCACGAACAACTTTTGAACCATTTACAGCTACATCATTGGAGCATCCTGCCAATGCAACCGTCAGGGCCAGTAAAGCAACAACCAAGGTTAACGCTTTTTTTCTGCCGATTCTCATTAATCGTTTCCTCCTTTTGATCGATAGTCCCCACAAGCTTCTATGTTTTGCCTGTGGAATATTAGGGTGATCCATTTTTTTCAGGTGAACACCTGTCTCCAGCAAATGGTGGTCGCCATCTCATTTCACACTTTAATCCTCAGTGCAAGCGATAGGACTTATTGAAATATTCAGAATAGTGTCTTTTTATAGAATATTTACGCTTGCAATTCGATTATTTATCTTCAGTTACGACCCTTTTGGAACATTGATTCCATTTGCCTTCTTAATTCTAGCACATGCTATGCAATTTGTCAAATAGCGCATGTTTTTGATGTTAATATATGGATTCAAGCGCATGCAGCGATTAAATGGTTATTTTCCAATGCTTCACAAGATTTTTCTTTGCCAACTGATTATTCGGAAAATTTAAACTCTATGACCTGGCCTACTAGCATGAAAACTCCCAGCATGGTACAATTAGCTATCATTCCAACTCCTTAATGAAAGAAGGTTTTTTATATGGAGACAGTTTGGAGGAAAATCAAGGGAGTCTTTGCAGCGGTCTATACTAGCTTCCAGCGCTTTCCTGTTACCGTTCTCTCTTCGATCCTTTTGGCAGCAGCCATTATTTGGTTAAGCGAGAAAACTTCTGTACTTGATAATGATGCTATACAAATGTGGGTACGTATGAATATGTCCCTTGGCCTATTTACAATTGCATCTCTTACCAGCGGACTGGTCAATGAACAGTATTTTACTAATAAGGGAAGCATTCGGATTCTTACTTACATCTTTGCTTTGGTGATTTCGATTCTTTTCCATCAGATCTATCTAACAGAACTAACAAATGCAACCATGATGCGATACACCTCCCTGATGCTGGTTTTTGTGGTCGTACCTTTTTTTGCTCAAAAATTGCGCATGACAGATTTCTACGAGGTTTATGTCTTAAAAATTCTTAATGGAATTCTTACAACAGTTATTTATGCAGCCGTTCTCTATGCAGGAATCAGTATTATTATGTTTACAATCAGCTCACTGTTTTCTGTCAATATTGCAAGCAAGTACTATTTTTACAGTTGGATCCTTGTGGTTCTTGTCTTTGCTGTTACTTTTTTTCTATCAAAAGTTCCGCTACCCAAAGCCGATCACAGCGCGTTCACTTATCCAGATGCACTGAAAATCTTACTGGTTTATATTGTGATTCCATTGATTACTGTCTATACTTTAATCCTCTATGTGTACTTCATCCGCATTCTCATTACAGGTGAATGGCCTCAGGGACTGGTCAGCCATCTCGTTTTATGGTATTCCACAGTCAGTGTCGGGGTAATTTTCCTCCTGATGCCTGTCTATGAAAAGAACCGAGTGAGCCTCATGTTCAGGAACTGGTTCCCAGTGGTTATTCTACCTGTCCTCGGCATGATGTTTGCTTCCATATACCTTCGTATAAATCAGTATGGTTTTACCGAAAACCGTTACCTGATTGTAATTCTGGGTCTTTGGGTTACTGCAATTATGATTTATTTTGCAACAAAACGCTTCAATAGAAATATTGTCATTCCAATTTCTTTGGCGATAGTGATTTTTATATCTTCATTTGGGCCCCTGAGCAGCTTCGCCGTATCTATTCGCAGTCAGAATCGGCGTTTTGAAAGAATTTTGACAACCAACGGAATGATCGCTTCAGGGACTGTAACACCAAATCCGAGTATTCCCATTGGGGAAAAGCGAGAAATCAGCAATATCATCAGCTATTTTATCAACATGCATGACCTTAAGCAAATTGCAGTATTGCCAGATGATTTTGTTATTGCGGACATGCCCGAAGTATTTGGGTTCGAATTTCAGCCTCAATATCATACGCCACCTTCGAACTATTTCTTTTTCCATTCGGATGCAACCCAGCAACCGCTGCGCATTGATGAATATGACTATTACTTTGTCGTTAATCAATGGAATACAGAAAACAGAAGCATTGATGATATCCGTGTAGATTTTTCAATGGCAAATCTAATCCTAACAATCCGAAAAGGGACAACTGAGCCTCTCCTAATCGATCTCGCACCATTTGCCCAAGAGATCTATGCAAAATATGCGCAGAACATACTACAAGAACGCGATATGCAGATCTCACCTGAAAACATGACATTTACCGGTGAAAATGAAATGATGAGATATTCCATAACTTTTGCCAATGTTAGTGGTTACACGAATGAGGATGGTTTGCCCATTTACGAGAATATTGACCTTATCCTACTATTGGGTATCAAGTAATATCCTGTTAATGAATAAAGATCCGCCTCTGCACTTTGAGGCGGATCTTTATTCATATGACAAAGAATGGTTCGATCTCCTAAGAATCTCTTTCCATTAGCGTTAAGACTGTTCAAGCATTTAGCTCTTCCACTTTTTCTGTGACCAGTTGCCCGAGGGATATATCGCAAGCTACAATTTCAAGGTTAAAACCATGATTCTTTCTTCATATGACTACCTTCCAGATTTGCATTCACTTCGTCCCCTAGTGAAGAAAAAAGATAGTATGCATTGTTTGGATAATTGTATACATTCTTCAAAAATTGGCGTGCACAAGGATATTTCTTCTTCCTTGCGGAAATGAAAGCAACAAATTCCCAAGCATGCTTGCCGGAGGTGATAAGCAATGAAATTGTATCTTGCCATTGGCTGGGGCATCCTTATTGCTGCAGTGTTTCTGAACATGGTAGCTTCATTTTTCAAAATATGCACATGGTATGATTATCTCCGGTCCATCACCTCACTGGGTTTTTATAAAGCTACAATTGGACTGTCCTGGTTTGATGTTTTCTTTCTCTTCTTTTTCTACCCCGGCATATTGGGCTTCATAGCTTCATATGCAAAGAGCTTGCTTTCCTGAAAATATCATTGCATCCTTTGCCCTGCTGATCACTTTATGATAGCCTTCTTTGCAGCAATGACGCGGGATAACACTTCATGGTATAATGTTTTTGCGCGTACACTGCTTGCACGGCAAACGATGGATCGCTATTTTGGTCTGTTGATGGTGGCATGAATTTGAAACATGTAAGTCATCGTTCAAAATTGAATTGGAGGGATTTCTATGGAAAGACAAGATCAAGGCTTAGCCTTTATGCTGCAGTATGAGAATGTTGCATGGTACGATGCAGGAGCTGTCAGAATTTTGGACAGACGTATTTACCCTACTCGAATTGAGTTTGTTACATGCAAATCACATCAAGAAGTCGCCCAGGCTATATCTGATATGGTCACTCAAAGTGCAGGCCCCTATACAGCGGCTAGCATGGGTATGGCCTTAGCAGCTTTCGAATGTAAAGATCTCGGCGAAGACCAACAGATGGAATATCTGCGAGAAGCCGCATACAGATTGTCTCATGCACGTCCGACAACCGTAAATAGAATGACCTTGATCGTAAATGGCTGCTTAGAGCGGGCAATGAAAGCGATGAAAGAGGGTCTCCCTGTTGATGAAGAGATCCGCGCTCACACGGTTGATTCGATGAATCGTCGTTATTCAAAAATTGCAGAAGTGGCAACCTACTTAGTGGATATGTTCCCCGATGATGGTAAAATTATGACCCAATGCTTCGGTGAGACAATTGTGGGCATGATGTTGCGCGAAGCAAGAAACAGAAATAAGGAATTAAAAATATTTTGCCCTGAGACCAGACCTTATCTTCAAGGAGCAAGATTAACCTCTTCCGTAGCATTCGATATGGGTTTTGATGTTACCGTAATCACTGACAATATGCCTGCTTATACCATGCAAACAAAGAAGATCGATGTTTTCACGTCGGCAGCTGACTCAATTACAATGGATGGACATGTTGTTAATAAAGTCGGGACATTCCAGATTGCGATCGTGGCCAATCACTTTGGGATCCCTTACTTTGTAACAGGCATACCGGATGAAGCGCACAAAAGCATCTCCGAAGTAAAGATTGAGGAAAGAAATCCGGCAGAGGTGCTGGAGTGCCGGGGCATAAGAAACACTTTAGAAGGTGTTAAAGGATACTATCCTTCTTTTGATATCACACCACCCCACCTTGTTAGCGGAGTGGTGACAGATAAAGGGATATTCAGTCCTTTCGATCTACCCCGATACTATGCGTCTAAGACTGATCGATACTGGTAAGTCACCTTGCTGGACAGCCTGCTCAATCAGCCTGAATCGCCCCTGAAGGGCGCATTAAAAATACTTTAGTAATACGGTCATGTGAGTGGATTAAAACGCTTCTGAACTCTGTAGAAGCGTTTTAATGTTTGGAAAAAATTAAAAGGTAATGGTAAATCTATGTAGAATATGTTGAGAAAATGGGAGGTGAGTTTATGGAAAAACCAAAGCATCATTGGGAGTTGGATGCCAAAGAACCGAACGAATACCATTTTTGTGAAGTTACGCGCGGACGAGAATTTTTGCTTAGACTTACAACCGGTGCAGATCCCCTATTGGCAATCAGGCAGTTTGCTATCGACAACAATATCCGCTTTGGAAAGGTACACGCAGCATTTATGGGAGCTTTTCAGCCCGCTGTCTATGACAAATGGGTCCCGAATGTTCATGACCCTAGCGATTGGCATCAGGAAGTATCAGCAACATGTGCAAACCTTAGTATGCTTTTAGCAATCGGCGGCATGATCAGCCAGAGGAAAAAAGAAGATGGTGATGAAGAAACTTTCGTTGCAATGCATTTTGTCTCCGGGGGAGCATGGGATACAGATACATTTGGCGGCCATCTGGAAGAAGGCACGCGAGTAAAAGGAGTCATGTGCGTCTTTGTTACTGAGCTTTTGGACATTGAGGTTCAGTACCAAGCCAATCTCAGACCCGGGTATAAGTATCCGGAGAACTTCTACATCAGCACAAAAAAATAACAGCCCACTTTACCGAAATCCAATGCAAAGCAATGATACCGGCTATTCGTTCAAGCCGGCATCATTGCTTTATTATGCTTTTTTCAATTGAATTACATCACTCTTAAGTGTTTAGGGTTTTGATTCGTAGCTGACGATGGCTGGATTCTTACCTGCTTCAAGCTCTGGCAGATACCGATCGACAAAGTCGTAATGCAGCCTGAATATCTCTTTTCTCAGGACCCACAGAATGACAAGTGTTGCGGTAACCCCAATGATCGTAGCTGTATCTGTGACCAGCCAGAGCAGCCCAGTATCTGCCCCTGATAAGAATATCGGACCTAGGAAGTATGCGATGAACACCCATGTCGCTATCTTGTTCGCATGGGTATCCCCAAAGATATAGTTTACATTCTTCTCCCCTCCATAATACGCCGACAGGAGAGTGGTCCAGGCAAACAATGCCCCAGCGATTGCTACAACAACACCGCCCCAATAGCCGAATGCAATCTGGAATGCTGCTGTTGTTAATGCAGCTCCTGTGACTCCCGGATTCAGGACATGAGCACTTGTGAAGAGAATTGACAAACCAGTGATTGTACAAACGACGATTGTATCAATGAAGTTTTCACCCCACCCCCATGATGCCTGACGCACAGGATGGTCTGTAATTGCAGCAGCATGAGCGCCCATTCCTGACCCCATCCCAGATTCGTTGGAATACACACCACGGGCAATCCCCCAACGAGTAGCCAGTGCAACCGTGGATCCGGCAAATCCGCCGATAGCAGGTGCTGGGGAAAAAGCATAGCGGATGATATCAGCGAATACACTGGGAATCAATGTAAAGTTCTTAAATACCAACAGGATGCCTGCGATGATGTACAGCATTGCCATGAAAGGCACTACTTTGTCTGCTACAGATGCAATACGTCGAACACCACCGATGATTGTAACGCCAAGGGTAATAAAGATTACAATGATCCCAACCATTATGTCAAAACCAAATGCTTGCTGCATGGATGTAGCAACCGCATTTGTCTGTACCAGCAAGCTCCATGGCGATGTAAGAAATGCCTGCCAGGCAAGCACCATAGCCAATCCACTCCAGCCAAGAGCATTCTTCATAACATAGTTTCGTCCGCACAGATACTCATCGAGGGTTTCAAAACGCACACGATATCTCTGGCCCAAGATGATTTCTGCAGCTTTTGTTGCCATCCCGACCATGGCAGTCATCCACATCCAGAAGAGTGCACCAGGTCCCCCTGCCGTAATGGCAACCGCAACACCAGAAACATTCCCTGTACCGATGGTTGATGCGATCGCTGTTGCAGCAGCCTGGAAACCACTGACAGTTCCTACTCCAGTTTTTGATTTGTCAAACATTTTGCCGAATGTGTTCTTTGCATGGAAGATCCAACGAAGCTGATAAAACCCTTTGGTTCCAATGGTTAGCATTAAGCCAGTTCCAAGTACACCGATAAATAATGGCGGGCCCCAGAAAAAGTTACTGATTGTACCGACGATTTGTTCTAATAGAGCCAATTTTTAACCCTCCTTCAAGATATGTAGCTGGTTTGCATGAAGAAAGAATATATTATGCTATAGTACCGCCTCCTTTGGAGGTAATATAGATAATATTCTTTATATTAGCAATATTATCTATATTTTATATATTCACTATTTTCTGAATATTTGACGCTTTTTTAATTTCTCCTCCTACACATAGGGTAATTTTAAAAATATTTTTTCCTGCATAGTAGTCGGATAGGGCTATAGAGATTCTGCAAACTATTCTTACGAGAAAGCCTGAGAAGACCCCCTTCTAATTCATTGATGTAAATGACTTGCTGCGTTTTCCTTGAATCAATAGGTGTTTGCTTCTATGCCTTTTCATTTAACCAGTACTGGAATACTACAAGAAATTCCGGCCGGGAGGCTGACCCTTGATAGGTCAGCCTCCCGGCCGGAATTCCATAATTCAATATCTGCTATGCTTTTCACTCACATAATCTAACATTACTGAATCTTCATGAACACTTAACATTGGTTTAATCCGAAAATCATTGAGTCCGATTATGATAAATATGAAACGCTCTTCTTGCGTTTCCTCCACCATTTGCACTCGAAAGAGTGCTCTTTTTTTCCATTGCATGATCGATGGATCCAGAGATAACCAATCATTGGGTAAATAGGGTGTCACGATCAAATTTTGATTTGTCGGTATTTACGCAAAGAACACTCGAGCGATTGATTTCCGCAGCCTGGTTTCTGGCTCTGTAATCGTATGCCATTTTTAGTGGGACCCATATTCTTATAGTAATTCTTAAACGGAAGGATATTCTATCCTATTATCAGTGCCCTCTTCCCGCAGGAGAGGGTTTTATTCTTTCGCCAAGAATAGTAAGTTGTTGTGATACATCACTTTAAAGTGCAAGCAACAGAGCACACGCTAAATCCGCCGCCCGGTTGGCTGCAAAGCGAATACACGCTTTGTAATCGTAATCTGCTTCAGAATTAGCCTTATCAGAAAGCGATCGGATGATCAAACTTGGGACTTGAGCAAGATAGCATGCTTGAGCAACTGCTGCTCCTTCCATGTCAACACACAAACCCCCCAGTTTAGTATGGAGATCGCGCCCTCGCTCTTGACTGGCAATGAAGGAATCTCCCGTCAGAATCCTCCCCCGAACCACTTTCCCGAAACGATGGGGTATTGATTCTGCAATCTCACAAGCCTTTTTCAGGAGAAATGAATCACCAGGCAAAGTACGAACTCCCAACCGTGGAATGAAACCCAATTCGTAACCCAATGCAGTTACATCCATATCGTATTGTATGATATCCTCACCCAAGACAATATCGCCTATATCCAATTCTGGAGCAATTCCACCAGCTACTCCGGTGAAGATACAATGGGTTACTGCAAAGTGTGAGAGCAAGATCTGGGTAGCAACAGCAGCATTGATTTTTCCGATCCCACAGCAGACTGCCACGAGGGAATTTTGTCCCACATTTCCGATCACGAAGTCCATCTGGGATATTCTAACCCTACGAGGATCTACAATCTGATTGATAACTGGGTCAATCTCTTCTTGCATGGCCCCAAGGATACCGATTTGCATGAGATCACTCCTTTATTGTGCATCCATGTCCATATTATATCATTTAGGAGGAAAAGCATGAATAAAACATATACTGTCAATATTGCAGGCTTGGTCAGGGTCCTACCAGTGACGCTCGTTTCAGCAGATCTTTCCATTGCATCTTTTGTTATCCTGGGCGATACTGAAATAGTCAGCCATTCTGCTGATTCTATCCTCCCGTTGCTTCCTGCAGCAGATTACCTCATCACAGCCGAAGCAAAGGGCATACCCTTTGCATTTGCACTAGCGGAACGATTACATATGCCGCGCTACATCGTTGTCAGAAAAAGTGTAAAATCGTATATGAGCGACCCCCTTGAGACCCAGATCCATTCCATCACCACACAGCACGAACAGAAGCTCTATCTTGATCTTGATGATGCTGACCGGATTCGTAGGAAGCGAGTCATTCTCGTCGATGATGTGATTAGTACAGGGGCATCCATCGCGGGCGTTCGACGACTTGCACAACAGGCGGGAGCTGAGATAGTAGCAACTGCCTGCATTTTAATAGAAGGCACTGCTCCTGAGGGAATTATCCACCTGGGTCG
>CAZDAI010000068.1:0-1263 GCA_964503545.1 uncultured Candidatus Sumerlaeota bacterium | reverse complement strand
ATAATGATCGCGACCCTGTTCTTCCAATTTGGTATCGGTCTACAGCGAACCATCTACAACAATTTTATCGCCGAAGAATTGGCGATCGAAGCACAAGGACTCGGAATCATTGAATCGATTCGAGAAATCCCAGGTCTTTTAACCATCGTTCTAATCGCTGGGCTTGGACTCTTCACAGAACCGGTTGCTATGGCCGTATGCATTGCCCTGCTTTCAGCGGGTCTTGTCCTGTACGGTATGGCCGGAGGATTGACGGGATTGATTGTCGCTACTTTAGTTTATTCTGTTGGCTTTCATTTATACATGCCCGTGCAAAGCTCAATGGTGCTTCGTTTAGCCAAGGTTGGCGAAAAAGGAAGACGATTAGGAGAACTAGAAAGTGTAAGAGCCTTAGCAGGCTTTTTGGCGATGGGATTTGTTGTTCTTACAGCTCGCTTCTTCAGCTATCGAATGCTCTTTTGGTGGGCTGCTGGTTTGTCTTTGATCGGTGCTGTAATCATGCTTCTAATGCCCCGGGATAAAACCCAGATTACTGCGCGTAAAATGGTCTTTCGAAAGAGTTATTGGCTCTACTATGTTCTAATATTCCTATCAGGCTCAAGAATGCACATCTATCAGATATTTGCCACTTTTTTTCTAGTTAGTGTATTCGAAATTCCTGTTCAGCACATGGCCATTCTTTTTGGAGTAAGCAACGTTTTTGCCATGATCACCCGGCCCATAATCGGAAGGTTCATTGATAAAGCTGGTGAACAGGCTGCTTTAACAATAAATTATACTTTTGTGATCTTGATATTCTTAGGGTATGCTTTTGTGAAATATCTGCCCTTCATTTATTTTCTGTATGTACTCGACAACGCATCCATGGGCGTATCCATGGCCATCAGCACTTTCTTGGACAAGATTGCTCCTCGTGAAGAAATTATCTCCAGCCTTGCCATGGGCAGCACCATTCAGCACATTGCCGGAGTGATGGTCCCCGTAGTAGGCGGTACAATCTGGTCTACCTACGGATATCAATTTACCTTTATGACCGGAGCCTTCTTCGCAGTGATCTCACTGATTGCCTGCCGCTTTATCAATCGTGAGAGAAAGTTGAAAGAGATTTCGATAGCGCCCTCCGGAGAGGCTTGAAGATGAGTACCGTGTCTATCAGATTATAACGAGCATTAAACTAGTAGCAAGTCAAGGGGCAATACTACCCTTGACTCAGACTGAAGACAAAAGGCGACTTTGGGAAAGGATCTCAAGGTCGTCTTTTCT
>CAZDAI010000067.1:0-11908 GCA_964503545.1 uncultured Candidatus Sumerlaeota bacterium | reverse complement strand
TCAAGTGATATTATAGCATATCACTGGCCGACAAAGAAAAAAAATGTCGGATGCATGGCAAAAAGCAGGAATCTTGCCAATTAGGTAAAAACCCATACACAGGATGACAATACGCCCTGATATAAATAAGTTGTACCAGGGACAATGCTTTGAAAGGATGATCTGTATGGGAGCTGCTGCCATCGAAATCACAGGACTAACGAAGGCATACGGATCGACCCAGGCACTGCGAGGTGTAGATCTGACAGTCCAACAGGGTGAAATCATTGGCTTTTTAGGACCCAATGGTGCAGGCAAAACGACGGCCATTCGCTGCATGCTGGACTTAATTCGACCCGATGCTGGAACGATTCGCATTCTGGGACTGGATCCCCAAAAAGATCCGGTGGGAGTACGCAAAAAAATCGGTTACCTGCCTGGTGAGCTCAGTCTGGATTCGGGGCTGACGGTGCGAAAGCTTTTAGGATACTTTAGTTCTCTGCGGGGCAAGACTCCCCCTTGGTCTGAAATTGAAATGCTCGCCGAACGCTTGAAACTGGATTTGAATGGCGTGATCCGTAATCTGTCCAAAGGGAACAAACAGAAGGCAGGAATCATTCAAGCTGTGATGACGCGTCCACCCCTATTGCTTTTGGATGAACCCACCAGTGGTCTGGATCCATTGATGCAGCAAGAAGTCTACAATATTTTACGGGAGATTAGGGAGCAGGGAACCACGGTTTTCTTCTCTTCCCATATAATTCGCGAAGTAGAAACCATTGCTGAACGTGTGGCAATTATTCGGGAAGGAGTCATCATCGAGGAGGCAGAGCCTGGGCGTTTTGTGGATATGTCATTACGGCGCATTCAGCTGCGCTTTAAGTCGCCGGTGGATGTGAAGCCACTACTGGCACTGTCGGGTGTGACCCTCATCCGACAAGATGACAGCCAAGAAATCGTGATCCAGGTAAAAGGGGATATGGAGGCTCTGATTCATGGGCTGGCTGATTTGCCCATTTCTGATCTTCAATCGGAACATCTTTCCCTTGAAGAAGCATTTCTGACCTATTATCTCAACGGTGAAAAGGAGGAGCAACCATCATGATGGCAGAATTCAGGCATGCTCTGGTACGTCTCAAAGGGCAGATGATCGGCTGGTCAATCGGGATCGGCCTCTATGGATTAATGATGGTGTACCTTTATCCAATGATGAGGGATCTGGGGGATACAGTGGATGAATTTATCTCTGCATTTCCTCCTGCCATGGTGGCTTTCTTTGAAAATATGTACAGGATTACTACACCGGTGGGTTTCATTGATGTCTACTACTTCTCTTATCTGCATCTGATCATTGGTATTCTGGCTATTTCTGCAGGAGCCGGTCTGGTGGCGGCAGATGAAGAGCGGGGTGTGCTGGATCTCGTTCTAGCGCATCCGATCAGTCGCAGTGCCTTGTTTATGGGACGATGGCTGGCACTGGTCGTGACATTAACAGTTATTTTGCTGGTGGGTTGGTTGACACGGGTCATTCCGGCTGCCAGTGTTGGGCTTGAGCTAACTGCTATGGAGTTTCTCCTACCATTCTTACCGCTTATGGCTGTACTGATGCTCTTTGCCGCTATGGCGGCCATGTTGAGCATGATCGCTCCATCGGCACGCTTTGGAGGGATGCTCACAGGGGCTTTTCTGGTGGGGAATTATTTGCTGCGGGGTCTTGGCAATATGATTGATCGACTGGATCGATTTCTTACATTCACCCCACTGGGCTACTATCAGGCTGGAGAAGCCATTGAAGGGTTGAATACATCGTGGTTGATGGGGCTTATCGCAGCCAGTGCTGTGCTTTTGATCACGGCTTTATTGATGTTTCAGAAAAGGGATATTCGGGTCAGCGGCGAACGCTCCTGGAACATTGGATTGCCTATGGCCCGGAGAAACCGTCACTAGGGCAGGGGCAGGGAAATAATCCTTTCGAGAAAAAGAGCGCACCAATGGGCAATGCTCAAGACCGTTAGGTTCCTTGAGTATTGCCGTTTTCATGAAAGGATCTAACGATTAACCGTTCCATCAGGAAAAGAAACTGCCATGAATCGCGAAAGTTCATACTGAGTTCATATTGGCCATGTAAAATAGGGGCGTGAAAATAGGTCGAATCAAACCGTCCCCGGAGCTCTTTCAATGGACCGGGACTAGAATCGGGAGGTACAAAATGTTTTCTCAATTCAGCGTGCGCAGACCCTATACCGTATTTGTGGCAGTTTGCCTGATCCTTGTATTGGGCATTATCTCTTTCATAAATATGTCCACGGATTTACTCCCTAGCATCGAACTGCCATATATTGTCGTCATGACCTCCTACCCGGGGGCTAGTCCTGAGCAGGTGGAACTGGCAGTTACGCGTCCTCTGGAAGCCGCGTTGGGCACCACCGGTGGACTCAAAAATGTAAACTCGGTTTCTCGGGAAAACTCCAGTATGATCATCTTGGAGTTTGTCCAGACTACCAATATGGACAGCGCCATGATTGAGCTTTCCAACAGCATTGATATGCTGTCAGCTCGTCTGGACAGTGCTGTGAGCAAACCCATGCTGATGCGCATCAACCCGGATATGATGCCCATCATGGTTGCCACAATCGATATGGAAGGCAAAGACGTGGCAGCGTTGAGCACTTTTGTCACAGAGACGATTCTCCCGCGCTTTGAGCGAATCGAAGGCGTGGCTTCTGTGACCCCCTCTGGTCTGCTGGAAAAAGAGATGCGGGTGGTGCTGAATCAGGCCAAAATTGACACATTGAACCGGTCCGTTCTCGGCGCAGTGGATCAAGGTCTAAATGATACGAAGGCTAAACTCCTAAGCGCCCAAAGAGAGCTGGACAAGGCACTGGCAAAATTGAATGAAGAAACCCAAAATCAGGCAGGGCAAATAGCTGAAGCCAGTGTTTTGCTGGATGGTACCATCGCACGCCTCCAGGCCATGCTGTCAGAAGAAGCCCAATTGTTGACACAGCAGACAGTCCTGCAAAGGGAGCGGGAAATGCTGTCACAGCTGGCTGATCTGGCTCCGATGCTGCAGGAGCTGTTTCCCAATGGCGTTACAAACCTCACACCTGAAGAATATGCCGCCCTGATGGAACAACTTGCAGCTATTCTGCCAGCAGATCTGGCAGATCTGACGCTGGGTGAGATGAATGAACTCTTTGAAAATGTCATTAAGGCATACGTGCGGGTGGTGGCCATTGATGCTGACCTGCAGAATATTCAGGTGCGGCTAATGACCATTCGTGCGATGAAACCCCAATTAGAGCAGGGTTTGGCAGAAGCATCCGCAGCTTATCAACAGCTGGAGTCGGGTAAAATGATTCTTACCATCGAGTTGACCAAAGCTCAGATCCAGTTGGCAAACGGCCAGCAAGAACTAGCCAAAGGGTTATCTGAACTGGAAAAGGCCCGTGAGCCAGCCCGTCGCCAGGCCGATCTGCATGGCATCATCACCATGGACATGGTCAGCGGGATCCTGCGGGCCCAAAACTTTACAATGCCGGCCGGCTACATCCAGGAAGGAGAAACCGGGCATCTGGTCAAAGTGGTGGGGCGCTATGATTCTGAAGAAGGAATCCGCAGCAGCTTGCTCTTTTCACTGGACAGTGTGGGAGACATCCGTCTGGAAGATGTTGCGGATATCTCAGTAACCGATAATTCCGCAAGCACTTATGCAAAGGTAAACGGCAACGACGGTATTGTTCTCTCTTTTCAAAAGCAGAATACTGCATCCACCGCTGATGTGGCAGGGAGCATCCATGCGGAGATCAGTCGTTTATCCCAAACAAACAGCGGCCTGAATATAACGCCCTTGATGGACCAGGGCGAGTATATCAGCATGTCCATCGACAGCATCCTGCAGAATCTGCTCTACGGTGGACTTTTGGCAATTCTGGTCCTCATTCTTTTCTTAAAAGACATCATGCCAACCCTGATCATCGCAATCAGCATCCCAGTGAGTCTTTTATTTGCTGTAACGTTGATGTATTTCACCAATGTATCCATCAACATCATGTCTCTTTCTGGATTGGCTTTGGGTGTAGGAATGCTAGTAGACAACAGTATCGTAGTGATTGAAAATATTTACCGTCTGCGCCTGGAAGGCGTACCAGTGTACCGGGCGGCGGTCCAGGGGGCTCGGCAGGTTACCGGTGCCATTTTTGCCTCCACTTTGACGACCGTCTGTGTCTTTTTACCCATCGTTTTTACCCAGGGCATTTCTCGCCAGCTATTCACCGATATGGGGCTGACCATTGCTTTTAGTCTGCTGGCCAGTTTGGTGATTGCCATTACCGTGGTTCCGACCCTGGCATCCACCGCCCTGGGCAAGATCCGCAAGCAGGAGATTGGCTGGTTTACAGCACTGGTGCGCAATTACGAGAGGGTTTTGGATTTTTCGCTTCAGCGTAAATGGGTGGTGATGCTTCTGGTGGCAGTGCTCTTTAGCCTGAGTGTCTATGGCACCACGGTGATGGGCACCAGCTTCCTGCCGGAAATTGACTCACCGCAGATGAGTGCAACGCTGGAAATGCCGGAGGGAAGCACCCGGGACGAGATATATGAAATGGCCGATGTGGTGACTGAACGGATCCTGCAGATTGAGGCAGTGGACCGAGTGGGAGCCATGACGGGCTCTGGACGAATGATGGGTTTGGCCCGGGGCGGTGGCGATAGCGGTGGTGCCGATGTGTCATTCTTCATCCTCTTAAAAGATGAACGGCGCATGACGAATCGGGAAGTAGAAAAGGAGATTTTAGCAGGTGTAGTGGATCTCGATGCAGAGATCGCAGTGTCTGCTACAGATATGGATATTACTGCATTGGGCGGTAGTGGCATTCAGGTTGTGGTCAAAGGCCAGAATCTGGATCAGCTAGCAACGGTGTCAGAAGAAATTGCCGTGCTGATGCGCAGAACAGAAGGCATCGACACTGTTACGACTGGCTATGAGGATGCGACTACTGAGACTCGGATTGTCATCGATCGGGATGCTGCCATGCGTGAGGGCTTGACTACAGCGCAGATTTTTCAAAAAATTGCCGGGGCCCTCAGCAGTGAAATCAATGCTACCACTTTGACTCAGAGTAACGAGGAGTTCCCGGTGGTTGTCGTAGAATCAGAACGTGGGGCTCTGACTCGGGAAACCATCGGTGATTATGTGATCACAGTGAAGGGCTCCGATGGTCAGGAGAAAGAGATTCCTCTCCATACCATTGCCCGGATTGAAGAAGCAACCAGCCCCGATGCCATACGGCGGGAGAATCAGACCCGTCAGAATACCGTAACAGGCACGATCGCCGATGGGTATAACATTGGGCTGGTCAGCCGGCAATTCGAACGAGTTTTAGCCGAATTTACGCCACCGGAAGGCGTACTCACGGAAATGGCTGGCGAGAATGAGTCGATCCGCAATGCCACTCGGGACCTGGTGTTGATGATCTTTCTAGCTGTGATCTTTATCTACCTGATCATGGTAGCCCAGTTTCAAAGCCTTTTGTCTCCCTTTATCATCCTCTTTACTTTACCCCTGGCTTTTACCGGTGGACTATTGCTGCTGTGGGGGGCCGGACAGGCATTGTCTGTGGTGGCCTTGCTCGGATTCTTAGTGCTGGCGGGGGTTGTAGTGAACAATGGCATTGTGTTCGTAGACTATGTGAATCAGCTGCGCTTGGAAGGCAAAGATCAGCGGGAAGCATTGCTGGAAACTGGCAGAGCCCGAATCCGGCCCATCCTGATGACTGCACTTACGACAATACTTGCTATGAGCACCATTGCCTTGGGAGTTGGAAGTGGTGCTGAAATGACCCAGCCCATGGCGGTGGTGGCCATCGGTGGCTTGTTCTACGCAACCCTGTTGACCTTGCTGGTTGTGCCTGTGATGTATGATTTCTTTCATCGAGGGGATATGAAGAAGATCGATGTGCACAACGGTTAGGATAGTCCTGCAGGACAAGCTCCGCCAGATGGAGAAAAAGTCACACGGAGTCCGGGAGGTGAAGCCAATGATCCATATCCTGGTCTGTGAAGATGATGCCCATATTCGGCGTCTCATGCGCGAGTATCTGGAAAGAGAACACTATCAGGTGTCCGAATGTATAAACGGTGAAGAAGCCATTGCATTTTTGGATCATGAACCGGTGGATCTGCTGGTCACCGATGTGATGATGCCCGGCTTGGATGGGTTTACCCTGGCTCGCATCTTGCGGGACAGGGGCAGTGAGATGCCGATCCTGATGATAACGGCCAAAGATACCATTGATGACAAGAAAGCAGGGTTCTCTCAGGGTGCGGATGATTACATGGTCAAACCAATTGATATGGATGAAATGGTCATCCGGATCCAAGCCCTCTTGCGACGCGCCAAAATCGCCAGCGACCAATCTCTGACCGTGGGGGAAACGCGAATGACGGGGGAAAGCCTGATGGTTGTCTGGAAAGAAGAGATGATCCTGCTGCCCAAGAAAGAGTTTATGCTGATGTTTAAGCTGCTGTCCAACCCAGGTCGAATTTTTACCCGTCGCCAATTGATGGATGAAATCTGGGGATACGATGCTGAAAGCGACGAACGAACCGTGGATGTGCATATCAAGAGGCTGCGGGAAAAATTTGAACATAATCGTGATTTTGCTCTGGTAACTGTACGGGGCCTGGGGTATAAGGGGGTGGTTTTGAACCCATGAGAAAATTGTTTGGGTCCATGAGTGCCCGGTTTATGTTGATTTTCATCGGCGGTTTTGCCTTGTCCATGCTAATCTCTGCGGTGGTCTTCCATTTTACATTGCAAGGAGCCATCCGGGAAGCCATCCAAGAAGGTATTGAACGACGCGTTGTTCAGATTGAAAACATGGCGGAGACTGAGGAGATCCCGGTGGCACGGGCAGTTCAATATCTTTCTGCATCGGATATTGTGGTGGAAAGCTTTGGCGATTTGCAGTCTGCCAATGTGGAACTGGCCCCAGAAGAACTGCAGCGTTTGACGGCCGGCGAAATGGTCTTTGTGGATAGACGCAAGGGCTCTCTCCTTATCCAGGGGATCGTTCTGCTCCATGATCGGTATGTGGTGCTCTCTCCCAATATCACCCGGGAAACATATGGTTTTATCAATGTTATGCAGCGGACCATGACGCTGGTACCTTTAACTTTAGGCACACTGCTGATTCTGATTGTTGCATACACGGTCATCCGCCCCATTAACGAGATTTCCAGTGCGGCACGGCAGGTCGCCAATGGTGACTTCACAGTCGGTGTCCGAGAAGAAGGTTATGATGAGATTACCAAACTGGCAGGTAACTTCAACCGTATGGTGAAAGAGCTTCAAGCCAATGAATACCTGCACAAAGATTTTGTCAGCAATGTGTCCCACGAATTTAAAACCCCAGTTACTTCCCTGCGCGGGTATGTAAAACTGCTGAAAGATAAAGATCTGCCGGAAGAGAAGCGGCAAGAGTTCTACGACATTATCATTTCAGAAAGTGATCGACTGGCCAACCTGTCAGCCAATCTGCTCAAAATGGCTGAACTGGAGAACCGCAGCATCGGAACGCGCCGAGAAACATTTTCGCTGGCAGAGCAGATCCGAGATGTGATCATTCTGTTGCAGAATGAATGGGAGAAGAAGGAAATCGAATTCTCGCTGGAGTTGGCCGACGCAGAGATCATCGGAGAAAAAGACCTGCTCTACCAGGTGTGGCTGAATCTGATTGCCAATGCCGTGACTTATTCCCCTGCAAAGGGGGTCATCGAAGTCGAGTATAAAGCCCAAGGTTCGCACGTTTCTGTGCGCATCCAGGATCAGGGACCGGGTATGACCCAGGCAGAAATGAAGCGGATATTTGAACGGTTTTATCAGGCGGACCGCTCGCGAAACCGCACGGGTGCCGGCCTAGGACTTTCCATTGCAAAAAAATTGTAGAGCTACATCACGGCCAGATTGATGTGGCAAGCACACCGGGTGCTGGCAGTACATTTACCGTGATTCTACCTAGGAGAAGTGCAAGTGATGAGGACAGAGATTGATTTGTAGAGGGGATCCGTTCAATTGGAATGGATCCCTTTTTTTGTTGCCCATGGCAAGTGAGTTTCTGATTCTCAATGAATATTGGGAGATCTGTGCTAGGGGATTGGTGGGGGTGAATCGTTAGCATCAGAGGGTAAACTTGAAATTATGACTGGCGAGAGGAGATGGCAAAATGAGATCAGATGCGAAAACGATCAAAGAATATCTGAATGCTTTACCTGCAGATCGGAAATCTGTCCTGGAGAAAATACGGCAGACCATTGCCAATAGCCTGCCGGAAGGGTTTGCGGAGCAGATGGGAAGCGGTATGATCAGTTATGTGGTCCCTTTGCATGTCTACCCCAAAGGATATCATGCAAAAAAGGGAGAACCGCTACCGTTCCTTGCATTGGCCTCCCAGAAGAATCACATTGCTCTATACCACTTCGGACTATATGGAGATGAAACGTTGAAAGACTGGTTTGTCAATGAATATGCCCAACGGATGCCGACCAAGCTTGATATGGACAAAAGCTGTATCCGATTTAAAAACCTGAATACAATTCCCTATGATCTGATCGGGGAACTTTTACAGAAAATGACGGTTGCAGATTATATTGATCTGTATGAAAAGTCACTTGTGAAGAATGTGGTGAAACGCTAGAGAATGGGTTTGGTGGGGGGAACTCATGTGAAAGAGATCTACGAATTTAACGCGGAAATCAAGAATGTACCGGATCTGAATGGTGCTTACGCTGAAGTGCCTTTGGATATTCGAAAAGTTTTCGGCAAAGGACGATTGAAGGTACTAGCTGTATTTGACGGGATCGAATATGAAGGGAGTATTGTCAATATGGGGATTAAGAATGCTGACGGCAGCATCGGCTATATTATTGGCATGCCCAAAGATATACGGAAAAAAATCGGCAAAGAGACCGGTGATACAGTGCATGTCCCCTTCACCGTCGTTGAGAGTCACTGATTTGCCGCAACACATCGAGTAGTCGATGCTGCATGTAAGTGCGCGATGTTGCGGTTATTGCGATGCTGATTTCAATGAGATACGAATGGTCAGCGGGTATGTGGTGTAGTGAGAAAGTGTGATATAATCAGAGGCAGTGATGCAACCATATCTTGAATGAGAGGATGAACCCCGTGATTGAACAGGTCTATCCGCATATCTACAAGAATGAAATACCCCTGCCGAAGAATCCTCTGAAAGCTCTGAACTCTTACATCATTCTGGGTGATCCCCGTCCGGTGATTATTGACACCGGCTTTAACTGTCCGGAAGCCGAGGAGGCATTTTACGCGGGGCTGACTGAATTAAATGTAAAACCAGGTGATGCTGATGTTATCATCACCCATCTGCACGCAGATCATTCAGGTCTGGCATATAAATTGCATCACCAGGGTGCCCGGATCTTTATGAGTGCTGGAGACGGGAAGACCGTGATGGGGATGCGGGATAACCGGGGCTGGGAGAAGACCAGGGATCGCATGACTTTATTTGGTCTGGAATTTGAAGAAGATCTGGTGCGCAAACACCCGGGACGCGCCTATGCACCGGAAGGGCCATTTCCCTACTCCGTTTTAGAAGAAGGTGATACAGTCTCAGTGGGAGATTATCGGCTGCAGATTATCTCTGTTCCGGGGCATACACCGGATATGATCAATTTGTATGAGCCAGATCATAAACTGTATTTCAGCGGCGACCATGTGCTGGATCCCATCACCCCCAACATTGCTTTCTGGGGGTTTGAGCATCCGGCCATCCTGAATCGGTACTTTATGAGTCTGCGGAAAATCTATGATTTTTCCATTGATCTGATGCTGACAGCCCATCGGGCATTGCTGCGGGATCCACAGCGGCGCATTGATGAATTGCTGGAGCACCATCTGCATCGTCTTGAAGAAGTAGAGGTCATTTTGGCAGATTACAACCGGCCGGCAACGGTTACGGATGTTGCCCGGAAAATGACCTGGCGAATCCGCCATCGGGACTGGGATGATTTTCCTGTGTCCCAGAAAACATTTGCCGTTGGTGAAGCAATGAGCCATCTGGATTACCTGGTTTTTCGCGGTCGGGTAACCATGGTGGAGGAAAACGGCGTTTTGAATTTTACCCGAACACCGAATAGTTTTGAAGAAAGTCTGGCTTTGACATAACAGCATCGAATGGTTCATGCAGGTTTGAGGGGGATCTCAAACCTGTTTTTTATCCACCAGCCACGAGCAGAACAAGCGAAGGGTAAAGAAATGATAGCATACAGCTTATGAGCCAATCTGAGATTTTGCAGAGCGGCGAGAAAGGGTTGACCGTGAACATGGATGGAGAAAAAGCAAGAAATCTGTTGGAAAGCCAGCATCTGGCTGTCCTGTGCACCCAAGGAGACAAGGGCCCTTATGCTTCTCTCATGGCATACGTCTATGATCGGAAAGCAGATGCCGTTTTCTTGGTTACGCGAAAGGACTCAGAGAAGTATCGCAACATGATGCGCGATTCCCGGGTGGCTCTGCTTATCGATGATCGCTGCAATGCTGAAGACCCCCAGGCCGGATTCATTTCATCTCTGACAGTGCAAGGCCATGTTGCT
This sequence comes from uncultured Candidatus Sumerlaeota bacterium, assembly GCA_964503545.1. Classification (GTDB taxonomy): domain Bacteria; phylum Bacillota; class SLNR01; order SLNR01; family SLNR01; genus JAXGQE01. Next base: position 1,300 of record CAZDAI010000067.1, on the reverse strand, counting down.
CCATATGGTCTTTGCGATGCAGATAGCGTACGGTAGTGGCTGAGAGAACGATTCTCTCCCCTGCAGGCTTTGCTGCTTGATCCAGAAAGCATCGTCCTGCGCGTTATATTGACTACATACCTCCTTCTGGAAGGCCCGGAAAAAGCAGTGCGCGGGGCTTTCAGACACGATGCCAATCGGCCATAGAATCAGCAAAGGCGTTTGCGAATAATGCTGATTGTTCAAAGTAGCAGTGTCTGCTGGTTAGAAAATTAAATGGAAGCAATGATGGTTGTGGTCAAGTTGTGAAGGGTTGCTTTAAATGATCGTGCCAAATGTGGCAGGCATCACGGACGAACGTCCTGGAAGCAGCATTGCTGTTTCCAGTTCAGTATTATTTTGTGAGCCCGGCTGTTATTGTTGCGCTTTGCGACGCAGAAATCCTTTAGCAAAGGTTTTTTTTGTAACTGAGGGTACTTTGCCCAGAAATATTATGGGATCGTATACTACCAACGAAAAGATTGCTGCAGAGGGCTTGACTGAGCGTCAGAATCCTTGTATAATTTATTTAGTAAATTACTAAATTAGTAAAGGATAGGGATGCTCAATGAAGATTCCCACAACGCTTAAACACAAGCCGGTGATCGTCGTCCGAGACTATGACCGAATCGACGGTCGTTTTCAGCAGTCTGATGCCAAGGGACTATCCCTGGGACTGGCCCAGTGGAACGATCGGGGCAAGGTGGACATTTCTGCGAAAGTCTGGCGCTATACCGGTGAAAAATGGTCCCGCCAGTCAGAGGAAATGCCACTGCACAGGGTGATTGATCTGGCGATCCTCATCTGCCGCAGTAAAATGTATTTTCAGGAATCCTACCGAATCACGGATGCCCCAGAGAATGACAGCCCGGTTATTGATCGGATTCCCATTCAAGGAGATGCCTTGGATATTGCTCTTTGCGTGGATAATCCGCTGCTGGCTGAAGATGCCGGGCTGTTTCGTGATGTCCTGGCAAAAGATGATGAAATGCTCTCAGAACGTTTGCATCGCCTCGCAGCCATTCTCAAGGAAATGGGGTATTGAGATGAGCCAGCCAGAACGAAAGCAACTGAAAGCCGAATACAAGACTCGCAAAGCGCTGGGGGCGGTCTATGGGATCCGAAACAAGCTGACAGGTAAAATGTTCATTCAGTCAACCCAAGATCTGGCAGGGGCACGCAATCGTTTCGCATTTGCCCAACAAACCGGTGCTGGTTTGCCAATCAAAGTTCATAAGGAGTGGCAAGAGGCTGGTCCGGATAATCGTGAATTTGTGCTTCT
>CAZDAI010000066.1:0-11924 GCA_964503545.1 uncultured Candidatus Sumerlaeota bacterium | reverse complement strand
ATGCTGTGCGAAGAATACGTCTGTCCAAACAATGAAGTGGCAATGAACAGAAAGCCATGCAAGGATAAAGGGTGATGCAGATGGAAGCAGCCATAGCCAGCCTGGATGTAGGTACTTCCGGAATCCGGGCGCTGGCCTATGATCTCCGGGGCGCTCTGCTGGCTCAGGGAAAAAGCGCATATTCTACCGATTATCCGCGACCTGGATGGGCAGAACAGAACCCGCATGATTGGGAAAGAGCAACGTATCATGCGTTGGCCGAAATGCAGGTGCATTTGCCGAATTCACATTATGTGGCTGTGCTGACCATTACCGGGCAGTGTCCATCGTATGTTCCTTTGGACAAAGACCTTCGCCCTTTGGGAAATGCGTTGATCTATCAGGATAACCGGGCGGTAAATGAAGCAGATTGGATAGCAGGTGTGTCTGGTGCAGAGCGTATGCATCGCATCACAGGGCACAGTCCCTGGGCTTTTTATATCCTGCCAAAAGTATTATGGCAACGGAATCATCAGAAAGACCTCTACCGAAAAATAGGGAAAATTGCCCAACCTACAGATTATGTTACTTACCTCCTAACAGGCAATCTGGTGACAGATCGTACTCATGCTAATGCTACACTGTTATTTGATTTGCTTGAGACAGTCTGGTCCCATGAGTTGTTAGATGAGATGGGGCTTCCTGTTGAATGGTTGCCAGAAAGAGTTTTACAGCCATGGGAGCAGGCTGGAGTACTGAAAGAACATATTGCAGAACGCCTGGGGTTGCCCAAGGATCTGCCCATCGTTGTGGGGGCAGCAGACAGTCAGTGCAGCTGCCTTGGGACAGGCACACTCCAGCCAGAGCAGATCAGCGAGATGTCTGGATCTTCCTCTTGTCTCAACAGTGCAGTCTACAAGCCCCTGGCTCATACTGCCGTTGGGCATTATCACCATATTATTCCGGGCTTTTTTTGCACCGAAATGGGATTGAATACTACCGGTACCGCAATGGACTGGTTTACAGAAGAAGTTCTTGGTTGGGATGCGGGTAATTATGACCAAGCCCAGCAAGAAGCAGCTCAGCGTTTACCTGGTTCCGACAGTTTACTGTTTGTCCCATACCTTTGTGACGGTGAACGGGATGATCCCAATGTCAAAGGTGGCTTCTACGGTCTGACGATGAAACACGGGCGAGGAGAAATGCTGCGGAGCATTTACGAAGGAGTTGCCCTGTCCATTCGAAAACGAATTGCCATTTTAGAAGAGGCTGGATGTCGCTTTACAGAGATGCGGGTTTCTGGCGGTGGCGCGCGTGCGGATTTATGGAATCAGATAAAGGCCGATGTCTTGAATTTTCCTGTCATGGCCATCGCTGATATCGACGGGGCTGAGTTGGGTGCAGCAATGCTGGGGGCCATCGGTCAGGGACTATTTCCATCTTGGGAAGCTGCCGTTGCCGCATGCGTCCCTGAAGGAAAACTCTACTTACCCGATCAGGACAGAGCAGAAATTTACAGGAGTGTTTTTCAGCGTTTTATTGTTCTGGAAGACCGACTGCGTGAAAGTACGACACCTGGGAGGTGAGTATAATCGCAAAGAATGTGCTGGGGATCAATAATTGTTTTGCAGTGAAACGATGGCCTGAGCCACATGAATGGGCGCGCCTGATCGGTGAAGAACTCTCTCTCAGCGCGGTCCAGTTCTCTTTGGACCTGGTGGATCTGGCCATGCCAGAGAAGCTCTTGGTGCAAAAAGCAGCAGACATTCGACAAGCCTGCGCAGATGCAAATCTTAAGATCCATTCTGTATTCACAGGACTGAATGCTTACCAGAGCAACCTGTTAATGGCTCCAGACCCTACCGAAAGGAGATACTGGTTGGACTGGTACAAAAAAGCTGCAATATTTTCTGCAGAACTGGAATGTGATCGTCTAGGCGGGCACCTGGGCGCATTTACATGTGCAGATTATAGCAATCTGCAGCGCAAAGAGATGATTCTAAATGACTTTTTTGAAGCAGTGAATGTTTTAAGCGAATTTTCACAGAAACAAGGAATTACTGCTTTGCTATTAGAGTGTATGCCAGTCTATCGGGAAATGACAGCGACTGTAGCTGGAGCGAAAGAGTTCCAGCAACAGATGCAGGAGGTATCGTGCCTGCCGATAGAAATTTGTCTGGACACGGGACATCAGTGTGCATGGGATAATCGTGGTGATGAGCGATCGGTATATCATTGGTTCCGTGAGCTTGGGGAGCGGGTAACCATGATTCATTTGCAGCAGAATAACGGCGTACACGATCAGCATATGCCATTTACTCCCGAGACACAGGGATCTGGCATCATCCATGGAAAAGAGTTCTTCGATCTGATAGAGATCGCTGAGGGGCCAGCCTTATTCCTGGAGATAATTCCAGCCCACGAAGCTTCTGACCAACGTGTTCTGGAAGAACTGATCCTTTCAGCACAATACTGGCGAAATGCAGCAGGCAAAGCGTAACGGGGAATTATAGCAGAAATGAGGCTTCATATGAGCGAGCGAGCAGCTGAAAAAACTGGATTAAGCCATAATCGAAATTTTGTACTCCTTTTTTTGGGACGGATGGTCTCTCGTGTCGGAGACTCCCTGTACAGCCTGGGCATTACCTGGTTTATACTGGATTTAACCGGGGCAGGAACAACCATGTCCCTCTATCTGGCTGTGGGAATGGTAACCTATTTGCTGATGGGTCCGCTGGCAGGTGTGCTTGTTGACCGATGGGACCGGGTAAGAATTATCTATGGTACTGACTTGCTCCGCGGTTTGCTGATCTCTTTGGCGGGTATTCTATATTTTCTCGGCATCGAGGCAGAACTGCTGTTGGTTGTGCTGTTCTCGATTACAGTCCTCACCAACATGTGCAGTGCATTGTTCAACCCTGCAGCAACAGCATTGACGCCACGCATTGTTTCGATGGAGATGCTGACAAGAGCAAATTCTCTGCAGTCAATGGTTGATTCTGGCGCTTCGATAACTGGTCTTGTCCTGGGTGGGATCATCTACACCCTGGTAGGAATTCAAGGAATATTTATCATCAATGCGATTTCTTTTCTCCTGTCTGGATTATCGGAAATGTTTATTCGGATTCCCAAAGACAAAAAACAACAAAAGCAAAATACGACCAATGGTAAAGCTGGTCTGTTTGAGTTTTGGGCGGAGTTCAGAGAAGGCTACGCTTTTATACTCTCCCAGCGGTGGTTGATTCTGATCACTTTATTTTCATTTATGATCAATCTTTTCAGCAGTCCTTTAATGAGTATTTACATACCCTACATAGTCAATCAGATAATGCAGATTCAACCCATTTATTTATCCTATATCCAGGCCGCGCTTGGGGCAGGTGTACTGCTCGGCTCCCTTGCGATGAGCACCCAGACTCCCCAAGAGAGAATTGCCCGGGGGCTACGTCTATCCTATACGATTCTTTTGATTCCTCTTGCAGCAATGGCAATTTGCCTTTTCTTGTATGGGAATGGTATGATTCAGTTGATGTATGCACTGAATGTTTTTATCGGCGCTTCATTCGTTCTAGGTTTTATGACAGCCCATGTGAATATTCCTATTAATGTAGCGATTCAACGGAAAGTGCCCAATGCCATTTTGGGGAGGGTGGATGCTGCTTTCAGTACGTTGTTGATGACAGGGGTTCCCATCGGGATGATTGCCGGTGGAATTCTGACAGACCGTCTACCCATGACATGGATGCTAACGGGCACAACGGCGGCTTTGGTTACAGTTGGTCTAGGAATGTGGCTGATTGGAGATAGATTGGATTTCTAACACCTGCACGGTGATTTATCTGCAGGGTTCTTTTTTTTTGCCCATTGCGTGCATTTGTAACGAGTATTACCATATGATACAATCATATTAGGAAGGCGGGTGAGTGGTATGGGTGCTGAGTGGTTAATGCTGAGTTATAACCTTCCTACACGACCATCGAGATATCGCGTGCAATTGTGGCGGGATCTGCGGAAATTAGGGGCAGTGAATGTGCAGCAGTCGGTTTGGATTCTTCCTGGCACACAGCATAATGATCAGGAACTGGTGCAACTGGCAAAGTGGATCGAAACAAATGGTGGCAGTGCGCTGTTGTTCAGAACAGTTTTTGTGCTTTCAGAGCATGAAGAGCGGGTTTTTTCTCTTTTAAAACAAGACGGGGCGAGGTGCTGTGATTAACCAGGTGATGATTGCATGATGCGGCCTTGAGTGAGATAGGATTGGGGTAGAGATGCTTTTCCTGCATTGAGGAGGTGTAATCGATGAGTGAAAAGAGTTTTCGCGAGAATCTCACAGCCATGGGTTTAAAAAGAGTATTATCCTTTCTGGACGCCAATCCGGAGGGCAATATCCCACGCTTGATTGAATGGGTAGAGCGTTTTAATCCTGAAGGGGTAATGACTGTGAGACTCCAGGCCGTGCGCAACGGTCTGGCGAATCCGAAGGGCAACTGGTACCAGTTGACAAAGAGTTTCTGGACAGACATTGATGATGATGTCCGAAGGAAACTGTTTGAGAATTTTGTGATTAATGCCACGGCAGTCGGCAGTGCCCGCCAGAAAAAACTGCGGGAAGAACACCAGTGCAATATCCCCTGGGCCTTTCTCATCGATCCGACTTCCGCTTGTAATTTGAGGTGCAAAGGGTGTTGGGCTGCTGAATATGGTCATCAATTATCCATGGATTATGAATTGCTCGATGATATTATTCGCCAAGGCAAGAAGCTGGGAGTATTCTTCTACCTGTATTCTGGTGGCGAACCACTCATGCGCAAGGATGACATATTGCGGTTATGTCGAAAACACAGCGATTGCGTGTTTATGGCATTTACCAATGCAACACTCATTGATGATGCGTTTGCAGATGCCTTGCTGGAGGTGAAGAATTTTGTCCCGGCAATCAGCGTTGAAGGATTTGCAGCAGAAACTGATGAGCGGCGGGGGGTCGGGTCATACGCGATCATGATGGATGCGATGAAAATCTTAAAAGAGCGGAAGTTACCCTTTGGCTTCTCAACCTGCTATACTCGACAGAATGTAGATGTGGTTGCCAGCGAAGATTATTTCGACGAAATGATTGCCAGGGGTTGCAAATTTGGCTGGTTTTTCACTTACATTCCTGTAGGTGAAGGTGCTGTTAGGGAGTTGATGGTGACAGATGGCCAACGAGAATACATGTATCATCAGATTCGAGAATTCAGGAAAACAAAGCCTCTGTTCACAATGGATTTCTGGAATGATGCTGAGTTTGTGGGTGGGTGTATTGCTGGTGGCAGACGTTACCTGCATATTAATGCCAATGGCGATATTGAACCTTGCGCTTTTATCCACTACGCAGATTCCAATGTGAGAGAAAAGACGATCATCGAAGCTTTAAAAGCCCCACTGTTTAAGGAGTTTCATCAACAGCAGCCTTTCAATCAAAATCACCTGCGACCTTGTCCTCTTTTGGACAACCCTGATTCACTGGTGCAGGTCGTTGCAAGTTCTGGTGCATACTCGACTGAGATTCTGCATGAGGAACCGGTTCTTCAGTTGTGCAGCAAATGCTATGAGACAGCAAAGAGATGGGGTGTGACGGCTGATCGTTTGTGGGAAAAAACCCACGGTGAGGAGAGCCATCCGCGCAGTGCAACCGGTGAAGCGTAAAAAATTCAATAGATGAAAGGGGTAATCATGTTGCATGATTCGGCCAAGGTCGTTTTCTTTTCACCTACAGGTACTACGCGTAGGATCACAAGTGCAATTGCTGAAGCCTATGGTACGATTGATGATGTAGTCGATCTGACCCACAGCCAAGTCGGAACCATCTCAATTCCCAGCTTTTCTGCAAATGATTTGGTGATTTTTGGTCTACCGGTTTATGGGGGTCGTGCACCCAAGAATGCAGTGTCAATAATGAAAGCAATGGCAGGAAATCAGGCACGGTTTGTGGGGGTAGTGGTTTATGGGAACAGAGCGTTTGAGGATGCTCTGCTGGAACTATTGGATACAGCAATTGAGGTTGGATTCCGACCCGTTGCGGCTGGTGCTTTTTTAGGTGAACATTCTTACTCAACTGAGGCGTTGCCCATTGCCCATGGTCGTCCGGATGCAGAAGATCTTGAGAAGGCTGCAGCTTTCGGCCATGCCATACGGCGTAAACTGGAAAGCTCAGAAGTGCAAGGAATAGCCCAGGCTGTTCCCGGTAATCGACCGTATCGGCAAACGAGCCTCTGGCAGGAAACAGCACCCACTACTGATCATGCAACCTGTATTCAGTGTGGTGTATGTGTGACCGTCTGTCCCAATGGCGCTATTCGATTGGATGAGCGAATTAAAACAGATAAACAGCTTTGCATGATGTGTTGCGCTTGCATAAAATCATGTCCCGTTCAAGCCCGCGCTTTGGAGGAGCGAGTATCTGCATTCGCGGAAAAATTAAACAAGGAACAATCAGACCGGAAAGAGCCAGTGTGGTTTTTATAGGCTGAAGGTACGATCCGAATCGAAAAGAGCAGCCACTCGTATGCGGAGTTGCTGCTCTTCGTTATATCCCAGGGAGGTTGCATCAGTTATGAAAATCAGTTGCCCATTTCTTCATTTTGGCCAGATCTGCGCCAATGCCGCCGCATACGATGATCAGGATGGACTTGTATGGGACAATGGCAGGGGATTGATCATAAATGGGTGCCAAGGATGCACCGCAAGCGGGTTCTACCAAAACTCTAAAATCATCAGCAAATGCCAAACAGGCGTTTGCTGCGGAAGCATCGGTAACAAGTAGCGGGGTGACTGGATGGGTTTGTGTCCAATCAAAAGCTTGCTGAGCAACTCGCTTTGCCCCAAGACTGCTGGCAATTGTTTGCACCCGATCCAATGTAATGAGGTGTCCGGCAGCAATTGATTGGTACAAAGATGCAGCTCCTTCAGTTTCCACAGCTATGACCGGAACGTCCGACCAGCCATTGCGATGCAAACCCTCGATCACACCGCACAGCAAACCGCCTCCACCGACAGATAGAATGATTGCTTCAGGTTTTTCGCACTGTAGGGCGGCTTCATCAATCATTGTTGCATGACCGCTCCATAAAAGGGGATCGTCGAAAGGCGGGACATATCGTGTATGTTTTTCAGAGGCAATTTCCAATGCAAATTCATGGGCCTCATCCCAGACAGAACCGTGAACCACGACTTCTGCACCGAGACGCATGATTTTCTCTCGTACTGTTTCTGGTGTGGTTGAAGGGACAACAACCGTAACCCGAACCCCAAGTACATGGCCAGCATAGGCTGCGGCGTAACCAGCATTACCACCGGAGGACGAGATAAAATGTGTAGCACCAGCAGTTAATGCTTGTTGGCAGAGTAGGCCGATTCCTCTAATTTTGAAAGATCCAGCTGGCTGGAAGCACTCCATTTTTACATATACAGTCTGATCATATGTGTCTCGCACAGAATCCATCCGAAAGATTGGGGTTTGGTGATGAAGTGCCTTCATTGCTATTCACTCCTTGTAGTAACTTCAGTAAACATGGGTTAAATGATTTTGTCTTTATTATATAGGATTCTAGCCATAAAGCAAGGATGATCGAAAAAGAATGCGAATTAAAAGAATGAGCAATGGTTCTAAGATTCCCTACGATTCGGTATTCCATAACAGAACAGAATACTATACCCAAGATAAAGAGTGAAAGCAACTGAAATCGAGTGAATTCAAAAGATATGTCGGTATTCTACCGTTTAGTTCTGTGTATTCGGGAGGACATAGACCGAATGTGCAGAATTAAAGTAGATCTCCTAAATATTCTACTATGGAGGTTGGCAGAATCGTGGAATATTCTTTGAGGGATTTTCTAAAACCTGGAGATTTGGGTTGGATACTCCATCAGCATGGCGTCCGGTATGCGGCGGAACAGAGCTATGATTTTTCTTTCGAAAAAGAAATTGCCGAATCCATCGTAGTATTCATCGAACAGTACAAACGGGGCGTTTCAAGAATTTGGGTGGCTGAATCCGCTGCTGGGATTATTGGAACGATTGCTTTGCATGCCCAAGGAACTGATGAGGCTGAAATTCGTTGGATTATGGTACTTCCTGAGTATCAAGGACAAGGAATTGGCAGTCGACTGCTGGCCGAGGCGATAGATTTTGGCCGCCGCCGGCAAGTGAAATTGATCCATTGCTGCAATGTAGCAGTGAATTCCCCGGGAATTCCTCTGTACGAAAGATTCGGTTTTACTTTCGTTTCGGAAGCTCCTGTCCTGAAATGGGGCAAACTATGGGTGTCACGGCAATATCATCTCCGTCTCGAGATCAGCTAGAAGTTACTGAAAAGGGTAGGGGAGTTCTATGGTAAAAAGGGCGTTAAAATGGCTGAAAAAGGGAGTCATACTTTTGACATTCGTAAAAGTTGCGTCCTTGGTACTAATTCTTCTTTTTCCTAGCGGAACGCTGCCGATCCGCGATGCAGCAGGGGATATCCTGCCGGACAGTGTGGCAGTGCTGGAGAAGGTTGAAATAGGCGGAATTCAACAATGGGTTCTAATTCGGGGACAGGATCGGTCTAATCCTATTTTGCTGTATCTGCACGGCGGCCCAGGAAATCCTGAAATGCCTTTGGCGAAGACTGCCGGTCGCTATTTAGAGGAACATTTCACAGTCGTCCACTGGGATCAGCGGGGTGCTGGAAAAACATACAGTCCTTTTACACCCAAAGGATCCATGACCATCGAGCAATTTGTTGCTGACACAAAAGAACTGACAGAGTATCTGCAGGATCACCTGGGGCAGAACGAAGTCTATCTTCTAGGTCATTCCTGGGGAGCGCTGGTGGGCCTGAAAACAATCGCGGATTTCCCTGAATTATACCGGGCATACATTGGCATGGGCCAATTCACCGATTCAGTTTTAAATGAAGAGATTGCATTCTCCTTTGTGGCTGAAGCTGCAGAGCAGGCTGGCGATCAAAAAACACTAAAAACCCTTTCTGCCCTTGGGCTGCCACCCTATGATAAATTGCAGGATCTGGCCGTTCTCAAGGGGAAGGTTACCCAGTATGGCGGTTCATTTCACGGGCAGACTTCCTGGTTCAATGGTACAACGGCGGCCATGCTGCGGGCCAAGGAATATACACCCTTGGACTATTTGCGCTTTATTGCGGGGAGTCGCTTCTCGGCGATCCTGATGGATGAGGTCGTTCAGTTTGATATGTTCGATGAGGTTGCAGAAGTATCGGTGCCAGTGTATTTTTTTTCCGGGGAATACGATTACATGACATGTACTGAAAGAGTAGAGGAATACTTTCAATTTCTTTGTGCCCCCCATAAAGAGCACATACGGTTTACAGCTTCGGCACATAATCCGATTTATGAAGAGCCGGAGCGCTTTGTTAGTGAATTAATACGAATCAGAAATCAGAATTTCTGAGGGAATAGAAAACGGTATGACTTGACAGAGGGAAGATAATCGAGTATAGTAGCAGAAAACTATCGCAGGCGATGATGGGGAAGAGTAGCTATTGGTTGACGATCTTCAGAGAACAGGGGATGGGTGGGAGCCCTGGATCTGATTCAATGGTGAATGGTCCTCTGAGCTGACTGCTGAAAGGATTCTATCTGAGTAGGCAGATCCGGATGCTTCCGTTACAGAGCAAAGCCCTCGGCAATCGCCGGCGGCGGATTTTTGAGATTTTTGGGTGGTATAGCGAGTAATCTCGCCCCGATGGGGTGAGATTTTTGTTATATGGCCTGAATCTCCAGACACTGTAATGGGTGGCTACGGCGCGACCGTCCCAAATGGGGCGGTTTTTTATTTGGAGGTGATCAGTTTTACAAGCAACAGCAAATGAGAGGGGCAAATCAACATGGTATCAATAAAACATTTGAATAAGGAGTCGATGGTAATGAAGAGATTTGGTTTACTAATGCTATTGCTGATCATATTGCTGCTTCCGGGTTGTCAGTATTCTGCGCCAGACCATAGTAGGATTATCATAGCCCAAAGTGTTGATGCTACAACACTAGATCCTCATATGCACAATGAAACTACTTCTGCTAATGTGACTGGGCAGATTTTCGATAGTTTGTTTATAAGGGATGAGAACATGGCGCTTATTCCAAATCTGGCCGAAGGGATTGAGATGCTCGATGCTCAAACATGGGAAGTGACTTTAAAAGACGGCATCCACTTTCACAATGGAGAAGATTTTAACGCAGAAACAGTACGCTTCAGCATAGAAAGATTGATGAAGCCGGAAAATGCGTCACCGCAGATCTCTTCGGTGAACATGATAGAGAAGGTGATTGTGATTGATGAGAAGCATCTGCAAATTGTGACAAAAGCTCCGTATCCGCTATTACCAGAGCGGTTGACAATGGCAATGGTGCCGCCGCAGTATCTTGAAAATGTGGGTTCTGAAAAATTTGCTGTGCAGCCGGTTGGCACCGGGCCATATGTATTCCAGCACTGGATAAAAGACGAGGAAGTAGCTCTTGCGGCAAATCCAGAATACTTTCGCGGACAGCCTCAAATTGGCGAAGTAGTTTTCCGCGTAATTCCTGAAGGATCGGTGCGCATCGCCAGTTTGCAAAATGGGCAGGTCGACTTGATCAGCAATGTTCCTCCCCATCAGGTTGCAGCTCTGATGCAAGATCAGAGACTGTCGATTGTCTCAGTACCCAGCGGACGCATAATCTTTATTCAATGGGTTACCGATCGTGATGGCCCCATAGCAGATCCCAAAGTACGCAGAGCACTGCAACATGGAATCAATGTGGAAGAAATCATTAGCCATATTCTGGATGGGTATGGCGTACCAATCAATCAACCGTTGACAACTTTGGATTTTGGCTATCATCCAGATATTGAAGGCCTCCAATACGATCCAGAAAAAGGTCGCAAACTATTGCAACAGGCAGGTTATTCCGAGCTAACAGTTATCATCGACAGCCCTGTAGGCAGATACGCTATGGACAGAGAAGTTATCCAGGTAATTGCCGGTCAGCTGGAAACCATGGGTGTGAATGTTCAATTGAATTTCAATGAATGGGGTGTACATGTTGGTCGGATACTTGAAAGAGAAATGGAAGGTGGATATCTGATTGGTTGGGGATCATCGATATTTGATGCGGATGCAACCTTGTATCCCAACTTTCACTCCGAACAGCGGATCAGTTTTTTTAAAAATGGGCAGGTGGATGAATTACTCGAAAATGCTCGACAAACGATGGATGCGGGCACAAGACAGCTGCAATATCGAAAAGCAGTGGAAATCATCATGGAAGAAGCTGCTGTGATGCCCCTGTATCAGCCTGTCGATATTTATGGCTTACGCAAGGGTCTTGCATGGCAGCCACGTGCAGATGAGCGGATTTATGTTTACGATATGACCTTAAGTGGAGATCGAGACAGCTAACCCATTTTTATGAGCGGGTTGCTCTTTGATATGCAGGAGGAAACTATCTTTTGCTGAAGTTAATGAGGCGCAGGTAAAGCACTCAGGATGATTAGCGGGAGTGAGCCACATGGACCTCAGGCAATTGGAGAGTAAAATACCGGATGAAGTACGTACGGTAATGTGTACGCTGCAAAAACACGGCTATGAAACTTATCTCGTGGGAGGCAGTGTTCGTGATTTTTTGTTGGGTAGGTTTCCTCCAGACTACGATATGGCGACATCGGCCCTACCCGGTGAGACTGCAGCGCTTTTTTGCTGCGTAAGTGATGCAGGTAGAGCATATGGAACGATAACCGTCTATGATCAAGGCATACCTGTGGAAATAACAACGATGCGTAAAGAGGGAATGTATCTCGATGGGCGCAGGCCAGCTCAGCTCGTATTTTCTCGGTCGATTCTAGATGATTTGCAGAGAAGGGATTTTACGATAAACGCCATGGCTTTCGATGGGGGAGTCCTATTGGATCCATAT
>CAZDAI010000065.1:0-12028 GCA_964503545.1 uncultured Candidatus Sumerlaeota bacterium | reverse complement strand
GTTCTGCGGCTGACTGAATCTGTAACTCCGATACTGAGCGAATCATATCATCAATTTTTGTTGTTTCGGAAGAGACTTTTCCTTTCGCCTTCTCAATAATTTCTGCATTTAATCCAAGTCTTTGTGCAATGGCAAATGCGTTGCTATGTCCTGGCAAGCCAAGTGTTAGTCTGTAAGTTGGCCTTAAAGTTTCAACATCGAATTCTACCGAAGCATTCTCAACCTCATCACTGTTGTAGGCAAATGCCTTCAGTTCACTGTAATGAGTCGTTGCTGCTGTTTTTGCTCCGCTTCGATGCAGATGTTCCAGAATTGCTATTGCCAGTGCAGCACCTTCTACAGGGTCTGTTCCGGCACCTATTTCGTCAAGAAGGATCAATGTCTCATGATCCACAGAGTCCAGCATAGCGATAATATTCCTCATATGGCCCGAGAAAGTACTCAGACTTTGTTCAATGCTTTGTTCATCCCCAATATCAGCAAGAATTTTTCGAAATACACCGATGGATGAACCTATTTTTGCCGGGATATGCAGACCAGCTTGAGCCATCAGCACCAAGAGCCCCATCGTCTTCAAGGCAACTGTTTTTCCGCCGGTATTTGGCCCAGTGATCACTAGAGTACTGAAGTCTGTACCGATCCGTACATCAATGGGCACTACCTCAGCCCCGATCAGAGGATGCCTGGCCTGGATTAGATCCAAGCCTGGTGTCTTCTGCAGTTCAGGCTCCCAGGCATCCATTTTCTGACTCAGTTTCCCCTTTGCGAGAACTAAATCCAAGTAGGCAAGTATCTGAACACTGTCATAGATATGATCCACTCTTTCTCGCACCTTAGTGCATATTGCCCGAATAATCCGCTCAACTTCCTGCTGCTCTTTTCGTATTAGTTGCCGCAATTCATTGTTTAATTCGACAACTGGCATTGGCTCAACAAAGAGTGTTGCGCCGCTTGCTGACTGGTCATGGATGATACCGGGAAATTGACCGCGACTTTCTTGCCGCACTGGAATCACATAGCGTCCTTCCCGTTGCGTAACAATTGGTTCCTGAATGATCTTCTGATATTCACTGCCTCGGATATACGATTCGAGCTTTTGTCTAATCCGATCATTGGTAACTCGAATTTGTTTTCTAATGCGGCCAAGCTCCGGACTTGCACTATCTTGGATCTCACCCAAATCATTGATACATTCATATATGATTCTTTCGATTTCCTGAAAAAGCCCAATCTTCTGAGCCACTGCTTTCAGGATCGGCAAGCTTTCGTCGCTTCCTTCGATATCCGTTTTTAATTTTCGCCCAGCTGCCAGCGTATCACCAACATTGAGTAGTTCTGATGGTTCAGCAATACCGCCAATCTGGATCCGCCTTAGGACACTGCGAATATCGCGCACTCCTCCGAGAGAAATTGCCTGATGACCACGTAAAGCACGTCGTGCTTCAGTTGTTTCTTGTAAGCCTTTCTGTATCAAAGAATATTCCGTTGCAGGTAGAAGACCTGCGGATAGCTCCTTACCCATGGTTGTGGCACAAAGATCAGTAAGCATCAGGATAATTCGATCAAATTCTAATACACGCAAGGATCGCTGATCCATTACTTCACCTCCAGATTACTCGACCCCACGATAATAGTGACCCTTTGTTAATCCACCCTGGCTTAACTCCTGGATTACCCGTTTTGCATGTGTCAATTCACGCTGGTCCAGCATTTCATTACTCGCGAATCGGTCCAACCAGTGCCTGTATATCGAGGTAATTTGTCCAACATATGAAGGCCCCCGACCTGATGCCTCAATGCGGAGACTGGAAAATACACTGTCGACAAATTCTGCTAGGTTATCATAAAGACACAATTCTTTTGAGTTCAGTATAAAAGTTCTGCACTTTCCATTGTTCACTAACGGAAAACGGTATTCCATTTTATCCTGAACTGCATAATCTTCCTGCATGCAGAAATGTGGCGCGCAATTAAACTCAGTCCCTTTAGACTGGACCGTTCCGATCGGACAGTATTCTGTGATCATAACCGGTAACTGCCCATGAATAATGCACTCCAACTCTAACCCTTCCGGTCGGGATAGATCTTTCATTTGTGCTAGAGTCAACTCTGGTGACAGTGTGACACGACTTGCACCATGGCACCTGTAAAAATCCAAAGCTTGACCGTTAAAGGTATGCTGCGGATAGTCGATACAGAGCAAGGTATCTGCTAATTCTTTCATCCTTCGTAGTTGTCCGAGATTGGCCACCCTGACACTATGAGGAAAGAAATTTTTACTGATAGATAGCTGGTGCATGATCGGATCCAACTCTGAATCTTTCGTGATTCTAGGGAAAGCAAAGCCCAATTCGATCCTTCTAATCTTGGAGCGCGCAATTTCAGCATGCATCTCTTTAAAAGGAATATTGTCTCCAGTTTTTAAATAATCCCCACCCCAATAAATTATATCAGCACCCGCACGGCAGGCAGCCTGAAACTCAGCATAATCATTCACAGTAATCGCTAACTTAGGGAGTTTTGTTACCGTAGCTTTTCCGTGAGAATGGCCCAATCTCTGAAGTAATTGATTCATTTTTTGGATACTCTCATCCAGATCTTTCGGCAATTGATCTTTTTGAACAGCCGCTGTCAATTGATCCAGTGCATTGCGCCGCAAATCATTAATAATACTGACAGGCATAAATGTATTGGGTTCCACGTCCCATTCGTACTCTGAAATGAAGAAATCGGTGTTTCCAGTTCGATTCAATTGTGCTTCAATTGCTTTCTCATCTGCAACATAATTTCTTGCAGGTTCGCCATGTTTTTTTGATACTTCGGTCACAATGCGGCCGTCCGGATCGGTAAATTCCAGTGCCATTGGTTCATCTCGCTTCAATTTGACCCTTACTTTCAAAGGAATTTTACCCGATTCTTCCCCATTAAGGAACGTGTTCTGGGCGATAGCGATCAGCTGGCTGTCGTGTGTGCGAAAAACTCTATCGCCGGGCTGAATTCTCCCTTCAATGTGTATCGATATTATTTCCCCCGCATATGCAGCATCCCGGTTCTCATTATTAACATAGATTTGGTCGAGGATTGTCCCAACACGGCCACCGACGGACACCCATACTTCGATCCCGTCCCCCTGAGCAATGTCTTTTTCGAGTTGAATATTTACCCTATCCCGATTACTGTCAACAGAGGTCACTCTGCCAATATGAACACCCCGATTATTGGGTCTTTTCAAACTCATCAAATCGCGACCCTTAGCATCCATTAGAAAGCCTTTGGTGAAATCACGATTGAAAATCTGCTCGAGCTGCCTTAATTCCTCTACCGTAACGCAATACTCCTCTGGATTTCGGAAGTACCGGTCAATAAGCTCCCGGTAAATTCGAACGACAGTTGCTACATATTCCGGTCGCTTCATCCTGCCTTCAATCTTAAGACCGGAAAAACCGTTTTCAATCAGGCATGGAAGAACTTCTGACAGATTTAAGTCTTTGGTGCTCAGTAAATATGTGCCATCCTTATTCTCAATCGTACCGCTCTTAGAACCAATGAGCGTATATTCGAGCCTGCATGGCTGCGCACATCGTCCGCGGTTACCGCTTCGCCCGCCAATTAGGCTGCTCATCAAACACTGACCTGAGTAGCTAATACACAATGCCCCGTGGGCAAACACCTCTAACTCAGCAGTAATTTCTTCTCTGATTCGGATCAACTCTGCTAAAGTCAGCTGACGCTCCGCAATTATGCGATGAAAACCCATTTCCTCAAGCATTTTTGCTGAAGCACTGTTATGGACAGTCATTTGCGTACTGGCATGGAGTGATAAACGGGGAAAAGCTTGCCTGATCAGACTGGCCAATCCAATATCCTGAAGAATAAGCGCATCCACACCCGCTCTGTACAGATCCCCAACGTACTCCAACGCAAGTGGCAACTCATCGTCTCGTAACAATGTATTTACCGTAACATAAACTTGGGCGTCATGCAGATGTGCATGGCGAACGGCTTCTGAGATCTCTTTTAGATCGAAATTCCCCGCTGAGTTACGGGCATTGAATGATTTTCCTCCCAAATAGACGGCATCAGCACCATTATGCAGAGCAGCTATTAACGCATCCATTGTTCCAGCCGGAGCCAGGAGTTCAAATGCTTTTTTCATAATCTTCCTCCATCTGTTTCACTGTGATTCAAAACCATGCGCATAAGATAAGCAATATCGGTAATATCATTAATAAAACGAGCATATTTGGCAGCTCTTTTTCCTAAAATGATGGTTGGCACAGGATTAAATGTATGGCTGCCAGTGGTAAGATCCTCGATATTGCCATGATCACTTGCAATAATCAGAACATCCTCGTCCCAGTCAAACTCCGAGATAATCCCCGTAAAGAATTGATCCAGTAATTCATAAAGAGCTATTGCAGCTACCATATCTTTCTTATGCCCTATGGAATCTGTTTGGAAATACTCAAAAACACTTAAGTCATATTTTTGTGCGATTGAATGAAATATGATCCCTGCCTCGCCTGGCTGACGGATCGGGACATCGTGCCCCCATTTTAAAAGGAGTTGATTTGTAATATCCTGATAAACCGTCTCTTCTAGGATCAGATTACCAAGGGGAGCGAAAGGTACATTCGCAGCCAGTGCCATTAGTGCAAAAGCAGCATGTTTTCTTTTTCCGCATTTGATCATTTCAAAATACTCTGGGCTGTATGCGTTGACTAGAAAAGCAGTAAAACCCGAATCGATAGCGTTTTGCATTATATTGCCAGAACTAATCAATTGCCTAAGACTTCGACCGGGGTATCCATTAATGTGCCGACCCATCAGTAACGGGGCATTTACACCTGTAATAATCGCTGTTTGCCCTGTTGCACTCTGGGGCAATCCTGATATACCGAGACAGGCATCCGTTGGGATAACAGCATATGTTTCGCATATGATCTTTGAAAAGGGCTGAATAAGGCCATGTCCCTCTGTGACCCAATCCAGAAAGGGCGTCCTGGCGTGTAAATAGGGATTTGCATCTTGATCATCTTTACCGATTCCCCATCCATCAACAAAAATTAAACTTGCTGACCTCATTCCATTAGCGCCCCTTCTACCATAGAAAGATTGTCTTTGATCATTATCTGATTGTGCATATCCACATAAACAATCCCACATACATAGGCAGCTGTACCAGAGTACAGCTGCCGCTGAAACACTCATTAAGAATTTTCCGGCTCCTGATCAGGCAGTCGATCCTCAATCCACTCCCGAACCTCAGAAAACACTCGTGGAGCGTATTCGGAAAATCGGGGAGCAAGATAGGAATTTTCGACAGTATTTTGCCAGGAAGTCATTGGGAAAAATGAGAGCATCTGCACGATAATCAGGGCGATCAGCAACCCTTTGAATAAACCAAGCCCGCCGCCTGCCAGACGATCGATGAAGTTCAACTTAACAACCTTCATTGCTTTCACAGCCAAACTGCCACAGTAACCTGCAATCACTGCTGCTGCTATAAAAATAATCAAAAGACTCGTTGTCATCAACAAAGCATCCGGCAAACCAGGAAATAGCTGACTGGCAGTACCAGTGATTCGTACGAAAAATGCCTTTAATCCAAAACTCTCTTCCAGCAATGCGGCGAGATTCGGATGATACCGATACGCTGCAAAAAGTCCAAGAAAGATGCCGACGAGTGCAGCAATCTGGCGTATGAATCCTTTGCGAACTCCCCCATATACATTGATGCCGATTAAAATGGTGAGGATATAATCAAGAATATTCATAGCATCCCCCGATGAGTCAGTCACTTTTTAAGCCTGCTTTGTCTTTACGTTCCATGATTGACATCATTCTGTTGTACTCCCTTTGCAACTTAAAAAGCTCCTCTGCAATATTCAATGAAGCCAGCACAGCCACCTTGCTCATGGATAAGCGCGGTTCGCCGCCGCCGATCTGTCGCATTTTTCGATCAACGTACCGTGCCAGAGCCTCAATATGCTCAGCCGTCATATCCCCTTTGATGTTGTATTCTTCGCCGTATATGACAACCGATGTGCGAGTTTTCTTTTGATCCATGAACATCCCTCCGCTCCTAGTTGGACTACTCATGGTACAGGATTCTCTTGAACTTAGTGTAGCATGAATAAATCAATTCTGCAAACAAAAAGCCATTGAATGCATAATTCTCAACCGATACAGACTGAATTGTACCCGTTTTGGGAGCATCTTATACCCGCAGTGATACTTTCGTGTACTGTTAAATGCAATCCCTCATCTTCCCCATGTTATGCTACTGGATATCTTCTTTTTAACTAAACAGGAAAATCCGCCCATCAAAGGACGGATTATTAGATTGCACGAACGGAACACATAAACGAATCTGATCCTGCGCCTAGAATCGTTAGGATTTCATTCAGATGAGGATTTACATCAATCTCTCGAATAGATCCAAAACATCTATACACCAAACATCTATACTCCGGCGGTAAATAATTATTGTATGCTCAGGTGTCGATAAAGCAGATATGCAGTCACAGAACCGGTCAGCTCGAAAATTCTCCAAAAAAACTCGGCACGAACCATGCAACCACACTCCTTTGAGGAAACCGGATTATACTGGGATTATAACATAAGAAAGTTTGTTTTACAAGTACAGCCCCTTCGGGCACAGGCAGGGATGATTACTTATTCTGCCGTAATATTTCATAGAGGATAATTCCACAGGCTACTGCGACATTTAAAGATTCGGAGTTACCTAATAGGGGAATCCTTACCGTTACATCCACGAATTTCAGCACTTCATTAGCAATACCCTGTCCTTCATTACCAATCACAAGGGCTGAGCGTTTATTAAGATTCGCTTCGTGATAGATGCATTCTCCATCCATATCAGCCGCAATCAGCTGATACCCGGATTCTTTCAAATGCACGAAGGCCTCAGTAAATACTACTGGTTGCAGAATAGGAACATGAAAGATCGATCCCATTGAGCTGCGTACAGCTTTAGAATTATATGCATCTGCCGATCCTTCGAGCAGTAAAACTGATTCCACCCCTGCAGAATCAGCTGTGCGAAGGATTGTACCGAGGTTCCCTGGATCCTGCACACGATCAACGATAACGACAATGCCACCACGCAGTAAATCTTTCCAGTCAGGTTGAGGAGGCATCGTAACTACTCCCAAAATTCCCTGAGGGGATTCTAAATCGGAGATTTTCTTCATCACTCCATCTGAGACACATTTAACTTGAATCTCTTTTGTAGCTGCTACGTCTAAATATCTCATGCCGATCTCTGTAGAAGCAAAATGTTCAGTGCAATAGATGCTTTGAAAAGAGGCAAAGGCACTCAGGGCCGCATCCACTAGATGGGGACCCTCAACGATAAATTGTCCTTCTTGTTCTCTATGCTTCCGCTTGTGCAGTTTTGCGATGCGAATTACTTCCGGATTATTGGTACTCCTGATCATTTCATTCATCACGATCGTCTCCATCTTATTAACTCTTGAATTGCAGGGATAAAAGAAAGCATTTGATCAGCAACTCAATTCACTTAAGAAATGATTCCATGTAAGAAAAAACCATGGTAAGCATCTCCGCTCTCACCATGGTCTACTGTGCTAGAATTGTTCTTTTGCTTTCTGAGCGAGGTGCTCAAAAGCAGGAAAATCATTAACAGCCATATCAGCCAACATTTTTCTGTTGACTTCCACGCCCGCTTTTTTCAAGCCGTCAATCAACCGGCTGTAGGAGATCCCATTCATTCGGGCTGCAGCATTGATACGTGTAATCCACAGTTTTCTAAAATCTCTTTTCTTTGCTCTGCGGTCCCGATAAGAGTAATCCAGGGCCTTCATTACGGACTGATTGGCAACGCGAAACAGTTTGCTTCTGCTGCCCCAGTAACCGCGGGCCAGTTTCAATATCTTTTTATGTCTCCGGCGGGTCGTAAAACCGCCTCTTGCTCTTGGCATCTTTAACTTCCTCCTTCAGTTCACATTGAATCACGATGCAGTCATTTTTCTGCAGCAATCGTGGCTTATTTATATGGTATAAGTTTCAGGACCTTTTTATGATCCGCATCATTGACATACCCTGCTCCACTTAGTCTGCGGGTACGGGAGGATGACTTCTTCTCTAGTTTATGGCGCTTCCACGCCTTGTTCCTCTTAATCTTCCCTGTACCAGTAAGGCTGAACCGTTTGGCTGCCGCCCTGTGCGTCTTCATCTTTGGCATTACTGTTCCCCCTCTCTAGGATTGCTTGGGCGCAAGAATCATTATCATGTTTCTACCCTCAAGCTTTGGTTCACGTTCAATATTTGCATTTTCACCGGCAGCTTCGGCCATTCTTTTCAGAATCACTCTTCCTGATTCCGAATGTGTTACTTCCCGCCCACGAAAAGTGACTGTCACTTTCACTTTGTCGCCATCAGCCAGAAAACGCATTACATTCTTAAGTTTTACCTGATAGTCATGCTCATCAATATTGGGGCGCACTTTTACTTCTTTTACAGTGATCTGCTTTTGCTTCTTTTTTGCTTCTTTATCTTTTTTACTCTGCTCATAACGATATCGCCCGTAGTCCATAATCCGACAAACTGGTGGTTTTGCACTCGGAGCTACCTCGACCAAATCCAGCTTATCCTCATATGCCTTCAGTTGAGCTTCTTTGATCGGCATTATTCCCAGCTGCTCGCCGTCTTTGCCTACAACACGGACTTCTCTGCTTCGAATTTCTTCGTTAATTCTGAGGTCTTTGCTAATAATCTATCCCTCCTTTAGCTCGACAAACAAAAGCGGGTGGTAACCACCACCCGCATGAAAACACCTTTCCAAAGAAAGAAAGACGCTAATTCATTAACCAGTCAGCTGCCCAAGCGCCGAAAGGTGAGAAGCGGATGGCTTCTTCTTCATGTACATCAACTACTTGATATTAGCACATTAACTCTCACAAGTCAAGGGATTGTGCTTCCTGCTAATCTCTGACCGAACCTTTTTATGGAATTCTTCAATTGAAACTACTCCTTGGTCTCCGCCTTCACGCGTCCGAAGAGAAACATTGCCTGCTTCCATTTCTTTGTCACCAACAACGAGCATATAGGGTATTTTCTCTGCCTGTGCTTCTCTTATTTTAAACCCGACCTTTTCATTCCGATCATCGATTTCAACACGAATTTCATCAGCAAAGAGTAAATCCTTGATTTTATGAGCATATTCACCATGTCTGTCTGCTATGGGTAGAATTCTTACCTGAACAGGAGCCAGCCAAAGCGGGAACGCACCAGCAAAATGCTCTATCAGTATCCCCATAAAACGTTCAATGCTACCAAAAATCGTTCGATGCACCGTAACGGGCCTATGCCGTTCGCCATCTGGGCCGATGTAAGTAAGGTCAAATCGCTCTGGCATCTGGAAGTCCAACTGAATTGTACCACACTGCCATGTTCTGCCAATGCAGTCCTTCAGATGGAAGTCGATTTTGGGACCATAGAAAGCGCCGTCTCCTTCATTGATCTTGAACGGTAGACCCATACCTTCCAATGCTTCCTGTAATTTTGCCGTTGCCAAATCCCAATCTTCATCGGAACCCATTGCTTTATCAGGTTTTGTACTTAATTCGACTGAATACTCGAATCCGAAGACTTTGTACATCTCATCAGCAAGACGGATCACATCCTGAACTTCCGCCACGATCTGCGATGGAAGCATAAAAATGTGTGCATCGTCTTGCGTAAAACAGCGCACGCGCATCAAGCCATGGAGTGTACCTGAGAGTTCATGCCGATGGACCAGCCCCAATTCTCCTACTCGGAGCGGGAAATCACGATAACTGTGCACAGTGCGTTTGTATAGAAGCATACCGCCAGGACAATTCATGGGTTTGATAGCGAAGCCTTGTTCATCGATCTCAGTAAAGTACATATTTTGCCGATAATTATCCCAGTGACCTGACCGTTTCCAGAGATCCTGGTGCAAAGCAATCGGTGTTTTCACTTCCTGATATCCTCGCTTTATATGCTCCTTGCGCCAATACTCCTCCAATGCATTGCGTATAATCATTCCCTTAGGATGGAAGAATGGGAATCCTGGTCCTTCATCCTGAATGCTGAACAAGTCTAATTCTTTGCCGATTTTCCGATGATCACGTCGCTTTGCTTCTTCAATTCTTTCCAGATGCTCTTTTAGTTCTTTCTCGCTCATAAACGAGGTGCCGTAAATACGCTGAAGCATTCCCCTTTTCTCATCACCCCGCCAATATGCACCGGCAACGCTTAGCAGTTTGATTGACCCGACTTTTCCTGTTGACGGCAAATGAGGTCCGGCACATAAATCGATGAAATCCCCTTGCGTATAGTAAGTAATCGTAGCATCTACAGGCAAATCCTGAATTAGCTCGATCTTATATTTCTCACCCAATGCCTCAAACATCTTGATAGCCTCTTCTCGACTTACTTCATGCCGTTCCAGGGGTAAATCCTGTTGGATGATATCATTCATTTCTTTTTCAATCTGTTCCATATCATCCGGAGTGAATGGTTGGTCAGTAGCAAAATCGTAGTAATAACCATCGTCGATTGCCGGTCCGATGGCTAGCTGTGCATTCGGGAAAAGTCTCTTTACTGCCTGGGCGAGGATATGCGAGGTCGTATGACGGAATATATCAGGACCTTCTTCGCTTTGGAAGGTAATAATCTCAACCGACGCATCGTTCTCGATTGGAGTTACAAGATCCACCAGCCTGCCATTTACTTTACCAGCGATCGCATCTTTTGCTAGCTTCTTGCCAATATCTTTTGCAACATCCCACACAGTCACTCCTCGATCATATTCCTTCTTTGATTGGTCAGGGAGAGTAACAACAATCTTATTCATGATGATTCCTCCTCTTGATAAAAATAAAAAACTTTTCGTACTCAAAGGACGAAAAGTGTTTTCCGTGGTTCCACCTATATTGCCGCAAAACGGCCACTCAATGCGGTAACGGTGCAACCGGTGACTCTTACTCAACTTTCAGGTCACAGCTCCCAGGTGGTTTTTAGACTGATCCACTGCCAGCTTGCACCAGACGCTGACTCTCTGAAAGTTTCCCAGCCCTACTCTTCCTGTTCATAGCTTATTCATTTGAATTTGAACACATTATACTCCGTCTTCCAACACCTGTCAAGAGCAGGCCTGAAGAAGCCTGCTCTTGACAGAATTATGTTAGTTGCAGGTCAGACTCTCAATACACCATAAACCCCAGCTAATCTTCTTACACCTTCTCGGATCTGATCCTCATTGGTCACTGAAAAAGAGAGACGCATGGTATTCTGACCGCTGCCATCCGGGAAAAAGGCATATCCGGGTACATACGTCACTTTCTGCTCTGCTGCTTTCGGGAACATTTTTCGTGTATCCTTACCCTCCGGGAGGGTAACCCACACGAAGAACCCTCCATCAGGTTTCGTCCATAAAACATCATTGGTAAAATATTCTTCCATTGCATCCAACATAGCTTTTCGTCTTACAGCATAAATCGGAATTATTTCTTCAATGTGCTTTTCGAGATATCCGCGCCGGCAATATTCGTACACAAGGGACTGAATGAGCGTGCTGGAGTGAAGATCTACTGACTCTTTCAGATAAATGAGTTTCTCAATAATTCTCCGGTTCGCAATCACCCACCCCATGCGGGCACCGGGTGAAAAAATCTTTGAGAAGGTTGACAGATAGATAACATGTCCATCCGTATCAAATGATTTTATCGATGGCACTCTTTCTCCTGCGTAGCGGAGTTCGCTATAGGGATCATCTTCAATTACTAATACATCGTATTCTTTTGCCAGTTCTACAACTCTTCGCCGTCTTTCGGTTTCGAGGGTTACACCTGTCGGATTCTGAAAGGTTGGAATCAGGTATATGAACTTGATTCTCTTTCCTGCCAGTTTCTTTGCTTTAAGGATCTGTTCCAGTGCATCAGGAATGATCCCTTTTTCATCCATTGGTACTACCGAGTACTCTGCTCCTTGATTGGAAAACGGACCCAGCGCGCCT
>CAZDAI010000064.1:3103-12215 GCA_964503545.1 uncultured Candidatus Sumerlaeota bacterium | reverse complement strand
GAAAAATGGCCGGAATTGAACAGTGATATTGTGCGGATCCCGGTCAGTGAGGATGCACTGGCTGTTCTGGCAGAAGCGCGCCTGTGGGTGCACAAGCACTGGCGGTTTCTCAGCGATCCTGCTGCGGGGCGGGATAAACACCGCCGCAATCCATATCTGTCTGTCTTTTTAAGCGGACCA
Source organism: uncultured Candidatus Sumerlaeota bacterium (assembly GCA_964503545.1). Taxonomy (GTDB): domain Bacteria; phylum Bacillota; class SLNR01; order SLNR01; family SLNR01; genus JAXGQE01. The sequence goes on along the minus strand of CAZDAI010000064.1, from coordinate 12,035 downwards.
GAAGAAGCCTTGGATCTCTGGTCGCTGCAACTCTTGGAACGCTTGCTGTTACAGGAGTACTCTGTCGGGGTGGATGCAATGCCAAAGGCTTGGCAAAGTGATTTCCAGCGTTTGGATGCCGAGCTGGCTGGGCTCGTGATGACACTTTTGCATGAAGGGAGCAGCCACTTTGAATGATAGAAACTATATTTTCCGTACAATCTTCCTTTTCAGCCTCGGCTGGGCTGTGCTTTATGCTGACCGGACAGTACTCTATCCAATGCTGGCTGTGATCGGCAGTGAATTTCAGCTGAGCGGTGCCCAAACTGGTTTGATTACCAGTGCATATTTCACCGTTTATGTAGCGATGCAGATTCCTACCGGTATGCTGGGTGATCGCCTGGGGGCCAAACGAATTCTTGTGGCGGCCTATTTTCTTGCAGGGGTAGGCATGTTGGCAGTGGGACTTTTAGCATCTGAGTATCGGTTTCTGCTGTTATTGGTTGGGCTGCACGGCATGGGGGCGGGAGCTTTTTACCCGGCAGTATACGGTATTACCATGGCAACTGTGCCTGCCACCATGCGTGGCATGAGCACTGCGCTGGTAAGCTGCGGCATGTCCATCGGCCTGGCTTTGGGGCTGGCCATTTCCGGTCCCGTCTACTCCTTGGCGCAGAATTGGCGGATTCCCTTTTTGGTTCTTGCAGTGCCGACACTGATTATACCATTTCTATTTGCACGCCACCTTCGTGATGCCCGTGCGGGAAACAGGATGAGCATGGCATCTTTTACCACAATTCTGCGCAATCCTCATCTGATGCGGATCAATGCAGCACTGTTTAGCTCGATGTATGGTTTTTGGGTGGTTGTGACATGGGGACCGACTTTTTTTCAGACTGAACGAGGCTTAGGACTGACGATGTCAGGGCTGTACCTGGCAGTGGTGGCTGTCACCGCAATTCCTTCCGCCCTTTTCCTCGGACGACTGTCCGATCGCATTGGGCGGCGGCGAATTTCACTGGTGGTGCTGCCCTTATCGGCCCTAACCGTATGGCTGATGGCGTATGTTCATTCCCAAACACTGCTTCTGGCTGCGCTGGTAATTTACGGACTGGTGGGCAAGCTTGCCTGGGAACCGGTCATATCCGCCTGGGTTGGGGATTACGCGGTACGGTTCCATCGCGACGCCATGGGGGCAGTGATTGGCGTATTTAACTTTTTTGGTATGTCCTCGGCAATTGTAGCCCCCATTATCAGTGGCTTGATCCGGGATTGGACAGGTTCGCTGCTTTATGCTTTTTATGTGGGTGCGGCATTGATTATGCTGGGATTTATCCTGGCTCGGGGGGTACCGGAAGCAGATCAGGTAGAAATTTAAAATGGACAACAAGAAAACAGAACCACGAATTATTCGCTCCCCAGTAGGGAAAAGGCTCTGACAGGCGAATATACAGTATGCAACGAAATGATCAGGATTGAAATGAGGTGCGCGAAATGATGCTTTTGACTCTTGTATTCGACTGTACAGCAGTGGCTGTGAATGAAATCAGCGAGATTGAAGAGCGGGTCTGGAACGGTTTAAAACTGTCAGGGGAATACAATCGTACCTGCAAGGAAAACCGGTGGACAGTGCAGTATGTGATTGAGAAAAAAGTTAAGGAAGAGACGCTGCTGAAAATTCCCGGTGTGGAAAAAGCCCTGTCTGTTCACCTGCGGGATTATGCCGAGGACAATGGCCGGGGCAAAAGAAAGACCGCCCTGGTGACAGGTGATGGAGATGATGGAGATCTGGACCCGTGTGATGATGAGAATGAAGAGGATTAGGGGGGACAGATATGCAGTATGATGAAGGGTATCCTGACAAACTAAAAGAGCTGGAAAACAGAAAGCTGGCAGAGGAGTATACGCGGATCAAAGACATACTCTACAAGGGGTATCGCTATGGCCTTTGGGATATTCCCGAACGGACTCTCTTTGCCATGATTGGCGATATTGAGCGGGAACTTGCAGCCCGGAAAGAATGAATGAGCGCATTTTGCCAGATGGAGAAAGGAGGCGACAACATGGCCGTTTGGGTATGTGAAAAATGCGGCGAAAGTAAAGAAGGACGGTGTAAGCCGAAAAAATGTCCGGCTTGCGGTGAAAGCGGTACTTTCGTTAAGGATGAAGCTAAAGAGAAGAAAGAATAGCAGGGAGGGAATGCATGTGGAGCTAAGAATGCTGGGCGGCACAGGGCTTTTGGTTACTGAGCTTTGTTTTGGAGCGCTGCCGATGGGACCCCTGCAGGCTGATCTGCCTCGGGAAGAAGCTATCACTCTGCTACAGCAAGGCATGGAAAGCGGAATCCGCTTTTTTGATACAGCAGAAAGCTATCAGACCCAGCCGTATGTGGGGGAAGCCATTCGCCGGGCTGGTCTCGATGAAAATTCGGTGGTGGTGGCAACCAAATCCATGGCCGCCAGTTATGAGGATATGGAGAAGAGTATTCAGAAGTCTTTGGCTGAACTGGGATTGCCGTACATTCATATTTACCACATGCACGCAGCCCGGGTTAATGCTTCCGTGTTTGCAGATCGCGCAGGTGCACTTCAGTGCCTGAAGGATTACAAAGCAAAAGGCTTAATTAAAGCCATCGGCATTTCCACCCATGCTGTAGATGTGGTACTGGCTGCGGCGGAGCATGATGATATTGATGTGGTATATCCGCTGATCAATCGCACTGGCATGGGCATATTATCCGGGTCAAGAGAAGACATGGAAGCAGCCATTGAAAAAGCAGCCACAGCCGGAAAAGGATTGTATGCAATGAAAGCCCTGTCAGGAGGGCATCTCATCGATGATCTTAAGGGAGCGTTTGGCTATGTACGCAATCTGCCGATGGATGCGATCTCCGTTGGGATGGTGCATCCGGATGAACTGGTCATGAACCTTCGTATATTTACGGATCCAGATTTTGAGCCTCAGCTGGAGGCAGGTGCCAGACGCCACAAAAAGCGCTTAATGGTGATGGGTTTTTGTCAAGGTTGTGGCCATTGTGTTCAGATTTGCCCCAATCATGCCTTACGCCTGGAAAATGGCAAAGCGGTGGTGGATCCGGAGAAATGCATTTTATGCGGCTACTGCAGTCCAGGCTGCCCGATGTTTGCTTTGCGGTTAATATAGGACAAAGAAGGATAATCGATACATATGTGGAATAAATACAAAATTCGACATAAGGAGGCGGTCTAACTTGAAAACAAAAGAGAATTTGATGGCAGCTTTTGCTGGAGAATCCCAGGCAAACAGAAAATATCTGTCATTCTCCAAAAAAGCAAAAAAGGATGGGTATGAGAATGTATCCAGAATTTTTGCTGCGATTGCAGAAGCGGAAACCATCCATGCCTTGAAGCATTTTGAGATCGCGGGTAAAGTGGGCGCTACATTGGATAATTTAAAGGCAGCGGCAGAAGGTGAAGAGTACGAATTCACAGAAATGTACCCTGAGTTCATTGAGACCGCCAAAGCAGAAGGAGAAATGCAGGCACTGCAGACTTTGGAGTATGCCAATGAGGCCGAAAAGGTTCATGGGGGTATTTTCAAAGATCTTGTTGATACAGTAAGTGTCGGTAAAGACGCAGAGATAGGCGAGGTTCACTTGTGCCCGGTATGCGGCTGGGTAGGCTTTGAGCCGATTCCTGACAAATGCCCCATATGCAACACAGTGAAAAAAGTATTCAGGGTTTTCTAAAAACGGTAGATGAATCGCGTGGTTGTAGCATAGAAAGTGCAGATGTGAGAACGGTTACGTTCCATGTCTGCACTTTTTTTCTGGGGCGATGGTGCAGTGAATTCGCCATGTTCTCTGCTGATAGACATAAAGGAAAAGTTTTGCAGCAAACTCGAACTAGGGAGATTTTGGCGTCATAACAGAATCATCATATCGTTGAAGCAATTAGTAATCATCAATTCGGTGAATCTGATATCGTGATATTATTGGAGATGATAGAATCGAACAGGTTGCTGCTGATAAATTGAAGTTTGAAGGAGTAATATGGGTATCTTGATGTTTATTACTTGATTCTTAGATAACTATGGTTGAATTGAGCGGAATTAGAGAAAATTAGATCTAAAATAACTTTAACCATCGACAAATACTAAAATCATGCAGGCTTTATCAGTGATAAGGGAACTGAAGATTCTCTTGAGGAGGGAATGGGACGATCGTTTCGGAGGGTTGAATTCTGATAAGAGGTAGACCGTTTTGCGGATACAGGGTATTTTTTTTGTCTAAATGCGATACAGTAAATCATTCTCAGGGAATCGTCGACTATCCTTCTGACTCTGGCCACATAAACAGTAACTTTGTTAACAGCCCCAGTCACAGGATGCACCAGAGGGCGAGTCCGGAGGAATAGCAAAACACAGTAAGTTCTGCCTGATGTTAAGATAATGAAATTTTCCCTATTCATAAATAGCTTAGGATTTGCTGAATGGAAAAGATAGCAATATTAAGGGAGAAAATATGCTGGATCTATACTAGTAGCACACAAAAATTTTTTGGAGGTATGATCGATGACAGGGATTTCTAGAAGAAAGATCGTGGCAACATTATTGGTTTTTTTACTGGTTATTACTTCGTTCCCGCTAGGAGCTTTTTCGGCCCCTGGACCTGCAATTATCGATATTTCACAGGGGAATGTCATTATTCAGCCTGGAACGGGCAGTGAAGCGGGTATGGTTGCGGTTACTGCGGGAACACCCCAAAGCACAGTATACTATGACCCAGGGACTTTCATTGTCATTACGGGAACTACGACAGCGTATAATGTTACCGTCAGAGGCGGCATTAATGCATATCTTGTTCTTGAATTACTGACCATTAATCTTGCTTCCACAGGTACTGTGGCACCCGTGGTGATTGAGGGTAACTCATCGGTTTCAATGATGATCATCGGACAGAATTACTTAACAGCAAACAGCAATGGGGCTAATGCCGGTTTACAGGTAAATAGCGGCAACTCACTAACAATTATGGCTGAGTCGTCTGGCGAACTGACAGTTATCGGCGGCTCCAGCGGCGCGGGTATCGGTGGTGGTGCCGCTGCGGCCGGTACGATTACGATCAATGGTGGGACCGTTAATGCAACCGGCGGATATAATGGCGCGGGTATCGGTGGCGGTGCCAGCAGCTATGGCGGAACCATCATAATCAACGGAGGGATTGTTGTAGCAAAAGGAACAGTCGAAGCACCGGGAATCGGTTCAGGCTACTATTATGCAGGTGAGCCGAGTGCAGTCGTTCAGCTCAATGGCGGCGACATTACGGCTATCAGCGGCTCGTGCGGACCGGCTGGTATCGGCGGAGCCTGTGGTGGCCGTCCGGCCGATATTACAATCATGGCTGCAGCGACGGTCCGTGCAGTTGCACGCAGCTATGGTAGAGCACTGTTGCCAGTAGGGGGTGCCTTAAACGCTAACAGTACAGCAAGTGTTTTGCAGGCAAACTATACTTACAGCAAATTGACGGGCACACTGAATGAAGTTCTGACGCAAACGTTGGAAGTAGTGATTGATGCTGCACCAACAACTCCTTCAACATTTCAAAGCATTGCCTTTACTGTTCCGGCAAACGAAACTTATCTGCTGCGTACCGCCGGGAAATTGCAGCAACACACATCCACTGATTTTGTGATTGGCGACGCAGGGTTTTATGCCTTTAATACGGTACAAGACACACCCGAGAAGTCAGCTCAGACCATTTCATTTCCGACGCTTCCTGGCAAGACATATGGGGATAGCGCCTTCTCTCCTGGAGCGAGTGCCAGTTCTGGCCTGACGGTCAGTTATTCCAGCTCAAATCCCGATGTGGCGGTGATTTCGGGTGGGCAGATACACATTACTGGCTCTGGTACTGCGCTGATCACTGCTTCTCAAGCGGGGAATAGCTCATACCTGCCTGCTGACGATGTGACGCGTACCTTGACAGTGGGTAAGAAAACCGTTTCGCTCAGTGGTGATTTTACTGTAGCCAGCAAGATCTACGATGGTCTGGTGCAAGCGGAGATTACTGGCCACAGCATGGATGTTGTTGGACGGATCAGCGGCGATGTGCTGATTATTTATCCAGTAGGCGAGTTTGCTGATGCTCATGCGGGTGCAAATAAACCGGTTCAGCTGACATCTGGTACTTACTTGGCAGGATCTCGTGCTGAGCACTATATCCTTACGCTAGCCGGAGCCCCGGCGGGTACTGGGACGATCGAACAAGCAAATCTGAATTTAAGCAATTTCTATGCTGAAGACAAGATTTATGATGGCACTGACTCTGTGCCCGTTTGCGGCTTTGCAGATGATCGCGTTGCAGGGGATCAGCTTGCCTTCAGCTATGATGTTTCCTTTGCTGATGTGAATGCGGGTTCAGACATACCTGTGGCTTTTCGCAATATTGCCATCAGCGGTGGGGCGAATCAGCATGACTATGTTCTGAATGGAAATGAGGGGACAGCGGCAGCTAGCATTCAGCGCCGGGCTCTGTCAATCGAATCGATCAGCAAAAACAAACTCTATGGCGAAGTGGATCCGGTGCATGAAGCTATCTACCTTGGCTTTGCAGATGGTGAAGGACCAGATACACTGGGTGATGTAATCATCTATCGTCTTGTTGGGGAAAATGTCGGTTCTTATCCTGTAAATGCTATCATCTTCAACGAAAAAGATCATAACTATGAAGTGACGATGATTCCGGGCATTTTTGACATCCATGCGCAGGAATTGACTGTCAGCGGAGCTACGGTGGAAACACGGTACTTCGATGGGACTGCGGAGGCGATAATCAGCGGTGCACAATTGACAGGGGTACGGGATGGTGATCAGGTAACTCTTGCCAATCACACGACCGGCACTTTCGGGCAAACCGGGGCTGGTGAAGCCATTACTGTTACAACGAGCATGAGTCTTGAAGGCAAACATGCGCAGAATTACCGATTGGTCGAACCAGAGCTTTCTGGTGATATTCTTGCCAGACCAGTCAGCATTGCTTTGGACGATATCCAGAAGGCATACGGAGATGAGGATCCTAATCTAACCTATCAGATAGTCAGTGGCAGCCTGGTAGATGGCGATGTTTTCTCTGGCCTGGCAACTCGGGAATCCGGAGAAAGCACCGGTACGTATTCCATTTCCCAGGGAGAACTGACATTGGGCAGCAATTACGATCTGAGTGTTTCAGGTGGCACATTCACTATTTACACACGAGACATCACGGTGGCTGCCGTGGATGCAGATAAGAGATATGGTGATGAGGATCCGGAGTTGACCTATGAAATCATTTCAGGCAGTCTGGCATTTAAAGATACCGTTAGCGGTACTGTGGAAAGAGAAGCAGGAGAAAATGCCGGCACCTATGTTATCGAGCAGGGAACACTGGCATTAAATGATAACTACAATCTGACATTCAATGATGGTGAATTTACTGTCTCGAAACGACCGATTACAGTTGAGGCTCACGACAAAAGCAAAGCGTACGGTGAAAGTGATCCGGATCTGACCTATGGGATTATCTCCGGGAACCTGGTTTTTGAGGATGTGTTTAGCGGCGCCTTAGAAAGAGATGCAGGGGAAGATGCAGGAATCTACAGCATCGGCCAGGGCACACTGGCCCTCTCGGATAACTATGCTCTTGACTATGAAGCAGGACAGTTGGTCATTGGGACACGGGATTTGACTGTTACTGCCGATAATCAGGCGAAGACTTATGGGGATCAGGACCCGCAGCTTACATACACCATCACTGGCGGCGAACTTGCTTTCGGTGATCAGCTCCAGGGCGAACTGTCCCGTATGCCAGGAGAAGCCGCAGGTTCTTATGATATTCTGGTTGGTACACTGACAGCAGGGAACAATTATACTGTTATATTTGTACCAGCTACACTAGCGATTGAAAAGCGCACACTGAAGATTTCCGCTGTGGACAGCAACAAAATCTATCGGCAGGTCGACCCGGTTTTCACTGTTGACTATGATGGATTTGCCTTTGCTGATGGTCCAGGGGATCTAAGCGGAATGTTAAACATTTGGCGGCAGACCGGAGAGAACGTTGGACTTTATGAAATCCGCCTGATCTCAACCCTTGCATCGGATAATTACCAAATTGATATTGACTACGGGACCTTTGAGATTTTACATCGGGAAGTTCGTGTAGTTGGGGCTGCAGCAAATAATAAAGTATATGACGGCACAATAGCTGCAGTAATTCAGATTGACGGGATCAGCGGCGTGCTGCCGGGCGATTCTGTTAGCTATGCCAATGCAGAGAGTGGTGAATTCGTGCATCAGAATGTCGGGACAAATATCCGTGTCAATACAGCTATCACGCTGAACGGGAGCGCTGCCAGTAACTATGTAATGGTGCAACCTGAAATATATGCTGATATTACTGCCCGGCCAGTCATAGTGGACGCCAATCCTCAGAGTAAAATCTATGGGGATGCAGATCCTGATTTTACTTATGAGCTGACTGATGGGAATTTGATTGCAGGGGATGAATTCAGTGGCACACTAAGTCGGGATGCTGGTGAAAATGTCGGCAACCACACGATCCACCGCGGGTCATTGACCTTGGGGAACAATTACACCATTTCATTCAATGAAGCAGATTTGTCCATATCTGCGCGACCTCTAACGGTGCGCGCTGATGATCAGATGAAGGTTTATGGCGATGACGACCCGGCACTGACCTATGAGATCACATCCGGCAGCTTGGCGTTCGGTGATGCCTTCAGCGGCGCATTGAGCCGTGACGCAGGGGAAGATACGGACAGCTATAATATCGGGCAAGGGACACTGGCCCTGAACAGCAACTACAATTTGACATTCAATGATGGCACGCTGAGCATCACTGCACGTCCTGTAACGGTGCGTGCTGATGATCAGATGAAGGTTTATGGCGATGACGACCCGGCACTGACCTATGAGA
>CAZDAI010000064.1:0-3003 GCA_964503545.1 uncultured Candidatus Sumerlaeota bacterium | reverse complement strand
GCGTTCGGTGATGCCTTCAGCGGCGCATTGAGCCGTGACGCAGGGGAAGATACGGGCAGCTATAATATCGGGCAAGGGACACTAGCCCTGAACAGCAACTACAATCTAACATTCTATGATAGCACCCTGAGCATTACCGCTCGCTCCATTGCAGTGACTGCCGATGACATGAGTAAAGGGTATGGCTTGCTAGAACCCGATCTGACATATAAGTATGTGGGTACATTGGTAGGTGATGATCAGTTCAGCGGTGCTCTGGTTCGTGAAATGGGCGAGGATGCAGGAACCTATTCAATCGACCGCGGTTCCCTTACATTGGGCAGTAATTACAGTATCACTTATAATCCGGGCACAATGACCATTACAGCTCGTCCCATTACAGTGAACGCCGACGATCAGAGCAAGGTCTACGGTGATGAAGATCCGATCCTTAGTTATACGGTTGTCTCTGGCAGCTTGGTCTTCAGTGATGCCTTCAGCGGTGCCCTGACCAGGGATGCAGGAGAAGATGCAGGTAAGTACGATATCGTTCAGGGTACATTGGCACTAAACAACAATTATGTGTTGTCATTCAATGGTGGCGAACTGACTGTGAATCAACGACCAATGACCATTTCTGTGGTTTCAGTGAACAAAGATTTCGGTACAAAAGATCCAGCTGCCTACGATCTGAGTTTTTCTGGATTTGCTGATGGAGAAGGTGTTGAGCAGGTATCCGGGATCGTGATTCAGCGTGATCCGGGTGAACTGGTAGGCACATATGCAATCCGTCTGTCTGGGGCAACAGCCGGTAATTATGATATCACCATGGAAGATGGCGAACTTGTTATTCTGCCTGTAGCTGGCTATCCGGTTCCGAGGATTTTCGGCAACAATCGCTATCAGACAGCTGTTCAAGTGAGTCAACGGGGCTGGGAAACATCTGATAGCGTTGTACTGGCGCGTGGTGACTCATTCCCGGATAGTCTGTCAGGAATACCACTTGCCTATGCGTTAGATGCACCGATTCTGCTGACTCATTCCAATACGCTGCCGGTAGAAACCCGCACAGAAATAATCCGTCTGCAGGCAGACAAAGTGATCATCCTGGGTGGCACCGGAGCAATTTCAGCCAATGTCGAAGCACAACTGAAAGCCATGGGTCTGGAAGTGGAACGGATTGGCGGGAGTAACCGTTACGAAACAGCAATCTTGGTCGCAGAACGCATGGGCGGTTTTAACACAGCTTTCCTTGTGAGTGGCACGGATTTCCCCGATGCATTGGCAGCGGCTTCGTATGCTGCAAGGCAGGGTGCGCCGATTTTACTAACCGGCAACAGTGCTCTGGCTCAGACAACCGCTAATTACCTGCAGGGGAAAGGCCTTGACCGCGTAATCATTGTCGGTGGGCTGAGTTCTGTGTCCCAGGGGGCAGAGGATTCGCTGAAAGCAACGGTGCCGGAGATCATCCGCATTGCAGGCGGCAACCGTTACGAGACATCGGCTGCGTTGGCCGACCGTTATCTGGAACTCCAGGTTGATCATGTCTACATCAGCTCCGGCCAGCATTTTACCGATGCGCTGGTAGGCGCAGTACTGGCAGCAAAACAAAACACGGGTGTGCTGTTGGTGGATGGTTCCCAAACGCAGCCAAATACTGCCGTGTGGAATCTGATTCAAACACGGAATGTCCAGGCTGTGACTGTACTGGGCGGTTCGGTGCCGGTTCGTGAGGATCTGGCTCAATGGCTGCGGGGACAGCTGAGCAGAAAATAGAGGCATGAAATACAGCAAGGCCAGCTTAGAGCCGGCCTTGCTGATTTGGAAGAAGATATGGCGGTGCTGGGGCGGTTTCTTACAGGAATATGTCCACTTCAAGCAAAATGCCGTTCCTTGACAACCTTTTCAGATTTCGATAGAATGATTCTGTCGAATAAAGGGGAGTAGCTCACAGCACAGCTGTCCCGACAGGGCGTCAATCCGGCGAAAGCCCGCTCTGTCAGCCATGCAACTAGGCGAGCAAGACCTTTATTCCGGTTCTTTGAACCGGAATATGGGTCTTTTTTGTTATCGAGACCCACACTTATTCAGGGAGGCTTTTCCATGAATCCTAATGAACACTGGTCAATGCAGGAATCAGAAGCAGTATGCAAACATCTGGATTCCAGCGAAATGGAAGGACTGCGAAAGGATACGGCGGAACGGAAAATAAAAACCTATGGCTACAACGAACTGGAAGAGAAGAAGAAAATCTCGCCTTTTGCCATTTTTGCTTCCCAATTTCGGGATTTTATGGTGCTGGTGCTCCTCGGAGCGGCAGTGGTATCAGGTCTTTTGGGGGAACTGGTGGACACGGTAGCAATCGCTGCTATCATTCTGATCAATGCTATACTGGGATTTATTCAAGAATATCGGGCTGAGCAGTCCATGCAAGCGCTGCGAGAGATGGCAGCGCCTACCGCTCAGGTAATCCGGGAAGGAAAGGTACAGGTCATCCCAGCACGACTGCTGGTGCCTGGTGACCTGGTGGTTCTGGAATCGGGTGATAAGGTCCCGGCGGACGGCAGACTTTTGGAAGTCAGTAATCTGCGTATCGATGAATCCATGCTTACCGGTGAATCGAAGCCATCGAAAAAGATCGCAACACGGCTTTTGAATGAGACGGCCGGACCGGCTGATAAAAAGAATATGATGTTTATGGGAACCATCGTCACCGATGGCCGGGGGAAAGCAATAATTACTGAAACGGGAATGAAGACGGAAATGGGGCAGATCGCCCATATGATTCAGGCGGTGGAAGATGAGCAGACACCACTGCAACAGAAACTGGACCAACTGGGACGGTGGCTGGTGATCGGCTGTCTTCTGATCTGTGCAGTAGTGGCTGTGACGGGTATTCTGCGCGGCGAGGACCCTCTGGTTATGCTGATGGTGGGGATCAGTCTGGCTGTGGCTGCCATTCCTGAGGGGTTGCCGGCCATTGTAACCGTTTCTCTGGCTATCGGTGTACAAAAGATGATAAAG
>CAZDAI010000063.1:0-12232 GCA_964503545.1 uncultured Candidatus Sumerlaeota bacterium | reverse complement strand
GTGTATTGTACCCCAAGGATGCTTTTCTGCCAACCAATATATTCAATCCTGAAAACGGACAAAAAAGATTCATGGCATACCTTTTGGGATACACTTTTTACATCATTTTGGGGAGGAATCAAGACTTCAATGTGAAAGAGCTATTTAAGCAGATACTTATCTCTTGCCGAAGCGAGTGATCAGATCGGATACATCCATTGCTTCAACTCCATCTCAAAGGCCTGATCTCCTGCTTTTCGACAGAATTTCCTGAAACGGTGGTGGCATAGCCCCGATGAGCGAAAAAGACAATCGCCCGAATAACCCAGATAATCCCAACAACAAAAACACAAAGGCCAATCCCTTTGCTTCATTCAGTCATCCCATCTACCGCAAATTCTATGTCTCACTGCTCGGGCAGATGACTGCCCTGAACATGCAGTCCATGGCTCGCTACCTTCTGATCTATCGTCTTACGGGCTCCGCTGCCATTCTCGGGGGCATCTCATTTGCCCTGGCGGCACCCATGCTCCTTTTTTCCCTCTTTGGCGGTGTCATTGCTGACCGCTTCGACAAGAAAAGAATCATCATCATCGGCAATCTGGTATCCATGGCAGTTTCCCTGATCATTGGCCTAACGCTGAGCTTTGGCTATCTGAGCGCCGAGCGGGCCGGCTCTTGGTGGATCCTGGTGGTAGCGTCTGTGGCACAGGGCCTCATCCTGGCCCTTTGTCAGCCCGCCCGCCAATCCATTTTACCGGAACTGGTAGGCAATCGCCTGCTAATGAATGCCACTGCGCTGAACACGATGGGCATGAACATTATGCGTCTTTTTGGGCCGGCCCTTGCCGGTTTTCTCGTGGATCGGATCGGCTTTGAAGCCATCTACTACCTGATGACCGGCCTGTACCTCTGGGCAGCCATTTTCATGACTTTTGTACCGGCACCGGCTAGTCGCACAGGTGGTTGCGCAGACCGGAAAGCCCTAGTGGAGATCAAAGAAGGACTGGCCTACCTGCGCACCGATTCTGTCCTCCTTTTTGTGGTTGTCTTTGCCATGGTGCGCATGATCTTCGTCCTTCCCTACCAGAATTTGCTGCCCATTTTCACAGATGATATCCTCCATGTGGGAGCTACGGGTCTGGGTTTACTAATGAGCGTTACTGGCTTTGGAGCCATTTTCGGCTCTCTTCTGGTTGCTTCACTGCCCAACCGGGGTCGGGGTCGGATCCTGCTGGGCAGTGGTGCTTTTTTGGGCCTGATTCTCGTCTGCTTCTCCTTCTCCACCCTTTGGCCCCTCTCAGCTTTTCTGGTAGCCCTGATCGGTTTCGGCCAGGCTGTGGGCACATCGTTAAACAATGCTCTTATTCAATACTATGTGGATGATCGTTATCGCGGCCGGGTCATGAGTCTACTCCAGATGCAGTTTGGCATGATGGCATTTGGCACATTTGCGGCCGGTTTGCTGACAGAAGCCGTTGGTATCCAGTGGGCCCTGGGCAGCTTTGGTCTGATTGTCATCCTCATTGCCGTGCTGTCATACATCTATGCGCCGCGCATTCGAAAACTTGCCTGAGAATGGCGGACAAAATGCCATACATAAAACACAGACCCTTTTTGCATGGTCTGTGTTTTGTATATACGACTATGGGTACATCAGCTGCGGGCCTGCCTGTTTAATCTCGTCATCCACAGCAGAAAAGCGGTCAAAATTGCTGATGAAGCGCTCTGCCAGCTGCCTAGCTGCCTGATCGTAGGCGGTACCTTCGTCCCAGGTGCTGCGCGGATCCAAAATGCTGGCTGGCACATCCGGACAGGATACAGGGACGCCAAATCCAAAAACCGGATCCTTTCGGTACAGGACTGAATCCAGTTCACCGGCGATGGCCGCTTGGATCATCCTGCGGGTATGCGGGAGCGACATTCGCTCGCCAACTCCATAGGGTCCGCCTGTCCAGCCCGTATTAACCAGAAAAACCCTGGCTTTATGAGCCGCGATTTTCTCCTGAAGAATCCGGGCATATTCCATGGGCCGCCGGGGCAAAAAAGGTTCGCCGAATCCGGTGGAAAAAGTGGCTTGGGGTTCGCTGATCCCTCGTTCAGTGCCGGCCAATTTACTGGTGTATCCTGATAGATAATAGAAGACAGCTTCTTCTGCCGTCAAGCGGGCAATTGGAGGCAGCACACCGAAAGCATCGGCGGTGAGAAACAAAATGGTGTCAGGATGTCCTCCCAGCCCGTTTAGTTGTGCATTGGGAATAAAATCCACGGGATACGCTGCACGGGTGTTTTCTGTCAGCCGATCTGAATCATAGTCCGGAACCCGGGTTCGTTCCTCCAGAACTACATTTTCCAGGACACTGCCAAAGCGGATGGCATCCCAGATCTGGGGTTCATGCTTTTGGGACAGATGGATGCATTTAGCATAGCATCCTCCTTCAAAATTAAAGATACCGCGCTGGGACCAGCCGTGTTCATCATCGCCAATCAGGCGTCGATCTGGATCTGCAGACAAGGTGGTCTTACCCGTCCCGGAGAGGCCGAAAAAGAGCGCTACATCGCCATTCTCCCCCATGTTGGCAGAACAGTGCATCGGACAAACACCGTACTCGGGCAGCAGATAATTCATGGCGGTAAAGATCGCTTTTTTCATTTCTCCTGCATAGCTGGTGCCGCCGATAATAATTAGTTTCTTTTCCAGATTCAGTACGACAAACGCTTCAGAATGGGTGTGATCCGCCCGCGGGTGGGCATGAAATCCCGGGGCACAAATCAGGGTATAGTCTGGCACAAATGCAGGCAAATTCTCCGCTGACGGCCGGATCAGGAGTTGGTGAACAAAGAGATTTTGCCAGGCGTACTGGTTGACAACTCGAACGCCGACAGTGTAGTCTGAATCGGCTCCGCAGTAACCATCGAAAACATAAAGATCCATCTCTTCCAGATAGGCTGCCAGGCGGTAGAAGAGATGCTCAAATTCCTCTACACTCATGGGCTGGTTTATCTTGCCCCAGTCGACAGTATCCCTGACTGCCGGTGTATCCACAATGAAGCGGTCCGATGGTGATCGGCCTGTGTAGCGTCCAGTCACTACCGTTAATGCTCCGTTGGCAGCCAATACTCCTTCTTGACGTGCCAAAGCATGCTCCACCAGCTGGGCAGGAGCCAGGTTGCAGTGGAGCTCGCCCAGATGAATCAGCTCCATCCCTGCCAGGTAATCCCTCACCTGCATATTCTATACCTCCTTGAATTGTGGGTATCAGTCCCTTTGCACCATCTCATTAGACTGAATTGAACGATGGTTTCTCTAATCCTATGTTTCGGAGTTCACCACTGCTTTCCCTGCTCGAACACCTCCGATATGAACAATTTGCAGGATGATTCATGCCTAGCTTTTACTCCTAACTCGATGATCATCAGGCTTCCCCAAGGCGAGGTTCCCGTTCTGTTCCTTATTCGACGAACATATTAGTCTATATTTTCTGTCGAAATGATCCATTCTTCGTTGGTTTGTGAATCCCTGCCAGCCTGTCCGCCACAGCACTAATTCGCCTTGCCCCCTCTAGCTTCATCAACCAGCTTCCGGGAAGGCGCGAAGCTCCCATGATAGTGCCCAGGATATTTCCCGTGACTGCACCGGTACTGTCCGAATCACCGCTATGATTCACCGCGGCCTGCAGGGCCCGGATGATATCCTGTGGCCAACGCAGGCTGCAATAGACTGCTATGGCCAGTGTTTCTTCCGCAATCCAACCCGCTCCCAACAGCCCGATTTGCATATTTGCCTCATCGGGTGTATCAGCCAGCGCCAGAGCCAGGTCCAGACGCTCCAGGCATTCGCGTGCTGCAGGATGGGGCAGGGCAAACGAGCGCGCTAAGGAAATTGCTTCACGCAAAGGCAGGCCTTGCACCACACCGGATACGAGCGCGGCCAGCAAGCCGGTACTGAAATATCCACTCGGATGACCATGGGTCAAGGCGGCTGTCTGAACTCCCAATGTAAAAGCAGCCTCCGGATCGTAAACCAGTCCTATGGGTGCTGCCCGCATCACTCCGCCACAACCTTTGCTGTCGTTTAGGGGTGCAGCCATTGACCCCGCTCGATTGCTGGCCAAAGCGGTTAAGCAGGTGCCGCCCGGTGCTCGTCTTACCTGCAGCCAGTCTTCTTTGGCGAGACAAGCAGAAATGCTCTGATCAGAATCTGATATTTCTCCCACCCCTTGAGTGGCCAGCCAATGCCGGTATGCCTGATGCACCGCCGCCACCACAGCACATTCAGACGGATCCCCATGCATAGCATGTGCATCCAGCAGTCCCGCGGCGGTGAACAAAGTCATTTGCGTATCATCACTAATCACTGCTACACCGTTGCTGCTTGCCTGGAGGGACTGAATCCCCACCGCCCCGAACTTATCTCTGATCTCATCCCACTGAAGAAACTCGACTGAATAACCCAAGGCATCCCCCAAGGCACCACCCAACAGACAGCCACGAGAGCGTTCAGCAATCGCATCCATGCTAAATCCTCCTTGCTTGATGATTAAAAAGGGACCGATCGCTATGATCAGTCCCTCTGCTCTGACAGATTACACACGCCGGAACATCCTGGCAAAAAAGAATCGCACGCCGTCGGCCAGTCGTCGGAAAAAGCCGCCTTCGGCCATATCCTGCAGTGCTACGGCTGGTTCACGCCGCACTTCTTCGCCATCAACCAGAAAAACAATGTCGCCCACAACCTGTCCGGCACTGACCGGTGCCCGCAAGGTGCGATCCAGCTCATACACCACCGTCACCAGATCCTCTTGCCCCTTCTCCACCGTCAGGGCTAAAAGATCCTGAGCGCCAACAGGCAGAAGATTCTGGGCTCCCTGCCAGATGCGCAGTTCCTGGAGCATATCGCCCGCTTCGGCCACAGGCACGGTTGTATAATGGGCAAATGCGTAATCCAGCATCGCTCCCGCCTCCGCAGTTCGCACGGGATCACTGTCAGCGCCCATGATTACAGCAATAAAACGGTCGCCTTCTTTTTCTGCAGTACCCACCAGACAGAAGCCAGCCGCAGTTGTGTTCCCTGTTTTTAATCCATCGGCTCCGGGATATGTCCAAAGCAAACGATTGCGGTTTGCCTGGGGATCATCCACACCGTACTGAAACTCCCGCATTGAATGGTACGCCAATGCTTCCGGGTTTTCCAGAATATGCTGCCGGGACAGCACTGCAATATCCCGGGCGCTTGTGTAGTGACCTTCTGCTGGCAATCCATGAGCGTTACGAAACTGCGTATTGGTCATGCCCAGGCGCGCAGCTGTGTCATTCATCATGGTAACGAACCCAGCTTCACTGCCTCCCAATCGTTCAGCAATGGCCACACAGGCATCATTCCCAGAAGACACGGTCATGCCTTTGACCAATTCCTCAAAGCGAACATTGTCACCCACCAGAACAAACATCTTGGAGCCACCTGTCATCCAAGCCTTCTCACTGATCAGCACAAGATCATCCATGGTAATGGTCCCATCTTTGAGCGCCTGAAAGGACAGATAGGCCGTCATGATCTTTGTCAGACTGGCTGGCTCATAACGCGTGTTCCCTTCCTTCTCAAAAAGTATCTGCCCGGATGCGGCATCCATGAGCAGGGCCGAACGACTGGAAATACTAAACGGCACATCCGCTGCGGCGGCCGGGGCGGCAGCCAACAGCAAAAAAAGCATTGCAAACAGCAGCGCTGTCCATTTTCTGCATCGGTACATCCACTTCATAAGTTGCAAACCTCCCGGTATCACTGCCTATTTGGCCAGATTCAAAGCCTTCAGCACCGGTATCATTGCCTTCCGGTGTTCTTCGGAGAATGTCATTTTCTTTTTAAACGAATGAATATACTTTTCGAATTCATCCAGCTTAAAAATGGGCACCCGCTCTGCAATTACTTTCAGCTCTACTTGTTTGTTGGTAAAGACCACAACAGGCTGAATCCAGAGATTGTCGATCTCTTCGGGGGTCATCCCCATCTGCCCAGCTCGCTCCCGAAGCAGATCCCGCAAAAGATCCGCTTTCATCTGCGCTTCTTCCACTGGATTGGGCAGGATGTTGTGTTCCCGTACCCAGTACTGGTGCCAATACGATCCTTCACTGACAATGCGGCCCTGACGGTGGCGGGTTTCCAGCAAGAAAATCCCCCGGGGGGCCAGTACCAAATGGTGGTACTTCAATGGTTTCATTTCACCCATGATGGTAATGTCCTGGACGATATAGTAATCATCAGGGAGTTCTTTCAGAATTTTGGTTACCTTTCCTTCCAGGGTCAGTCCCGAAGTAAACCCAAAGTAGAAGCGGGAACAGAAAAGCACCCCGGCAAAAGGCAGGATCGCCAGTAACCGAGGCCAGCCTCGTAAGGTGATCACCAGATACAGGGCTAAGGCAATAAAAATGAACATTAGTGCACCGTACTGGAGCCGTCCCTTTTTGAGGGTGGAAAAATCTCGTGCAATAACTGCCATCCAATATCCTCTCCTATTCAAACTTTCTTTTCAGCCTGCCTATGCACCGCCGCCCAAAGGGCTAAACAGCCGGATCTGATCCCCAGGATGCAGCACCTGCTCCGGTGCTGCTTTCTTCCCGTTGACGGTGATCAGCCAGATTTCCTCTTCAGGGATTCCGCTCCGGACAACCAGCTCTGCCAGAGTGGTCCCGGGCGCCAGTGTGAAGGTCTCCCCTTTTTCCCCTGCAGACAGCCAGCGGTACAGATTGCCGTAACCAACCACGGTGACTTCCACGCTGCGATCATCCTCTCTGCAGTTTTCGAGTGCGGCAACTCTCACACTATTCTCCATCGGCAGAACAATTCCTTTCTATTATCAATATATTCTCTGTCACAGTCAAGGTGTAACCGGTAAAAAAATCGCTTCCCCCGCAAAAAATTGAGCCCTGCCTCCGGTTATTTCAGCGAGCTCCCGGGCTGTCTCTGCAACGCTTTCAGGTGGAATGAAAACCCCAAAGGTCACATCATCCTGATAATCAGCACTGCTCAGTACCCGAGGAGTCTGATTCAGATAATATTCCACTCGTCCACTTAAATCGTACGCCACCCGAACCTGACAGTGGATCATGCTTCGTTGCATGACAACACCGGCAGCGCGAATTCCCTCCCGGGCTGCCTGACTGTAAGCACGCACCAGACCACCCGAACCCAAAAGTGTCCCGCCAAAGTAGCGGGTGACAACTACCAGAATCCGGTCCAGATCTTCGCCATTGATCACATCCATAACTGGCCGGCCCGCTGTGCCACCGGGCTCTCCATCGTCGCTGAAACGCACAATCTGCCAGTCATGTTCCAAGCGATATGCAAAGACATGATGGGCGGCCTTGCGATGGGTTGCACGGATCTGATCCAGGTATTCCATCACCTGAGCTTCGTTTTCCACCGGAAAGACATCCGCAATAAACCGGGATTTTTTCACTTCCATTTCGGCCTGTCCATGGCCGGCAGGCATGCGCAGACCGGTCATCGGCTTCCAGCGTCCGCCAGGCGAGCCAGGAGCAGTGCCTGGACAGTTGCCCGTTCAGGGAGAGAAGCAATTTCCAGATATTCCTCAGGTGAGCACATCATGCCGCCTACAGGACCCAGCCCGTCCAGTGTCGGTGTGCCCACAGAAGCCGTGAAATTGCCATCAGATGCACCCCCTGCAACAGCTGTGCGGAAGGGAATGGCCAGCTCTCCCATAATTTCTTCAGTCAAGTGCAGCAGTTTTTCACTGCCTTGTACCTGGGTTAGGGGTGGCCGATTCAAGACAAGATTATAAGTCAGAGTGACACCATCTTGTTCAGGTTTTTCCATTAGTTTTTCAATCCCGGCAAACAAAGCCCGCTGGGCCTGAGATGTACGAAAGCGTAAATCTACCTTCGCCCAGGCTTCTTCGGCTACCACATTGCGCGCAGTACCGCCACCCATCTGGCCGACCGTCACGGTGGTGCCGGTCTCCAGATCCTGCAGGCCTCGCAATTTGAGAATTTTTGCGGCGATTTCATCAATGGCGCTGCGGCCAACTTCCGGTTCATTGCCAGCATGGGCTGCCCGCCCCCGGGCCTGAATATCCAAGAACCCGGTGCCTTTTCGCTCAATGACCACCGCCCCGTTGGCGCGGGCCCCTTCAATTACCAAAGCGTAATCTGCCTTTTCCCCTTCAGCGATGATCAGCTCTCTGGCTGTAACACTACCGATCTCTTCATCACCAATGAGCAAGACCGTGATATTCGGCAGGCGCTCAGCACCTAGATCACGGAGGGCTTTGAGGGCATAACCCATGGCAACCAGGCAGGATTTCATATCCAGCACCCCGGCTCCTGTGGCCAGCCCGTCATTGATCTGAAAAGGAATCTCCGCAGCAGAACCGGCAGGAAATACCGTATCCAGATGACCGATGAGCAGTACAGACAGGGGCACATTCCCCTGCCGCCGGGCGATCAGATGATTGCCGAAATTTTCCTGCTGGATGGTTTCTACAGAAAAATCCAGATCGTCTAAGCATTGGGCACAGATTTCTCCGATTTGGTCGACACCTGCTTTGCAGTAGGAACCGCTGTCAATGGCCACCATTTTCCGCACGTCATCCACCATTTGTGGCAGCTGTTTTCTCAGGTGCTCCAGTACTTCCTGACTATTCATCACTCTACCCCTTTCAATGGGCGGATGCGAAAAAAGCCCCGCAGGGCTTATCCGTCTCGCCGGTCTTTTAGAATCTTTTTATAGGTTTCCAGTTCTTCCAGGGCAATTCCAGTCCCTTCAACCACAGCAGTCAGGGCATTATCCGCAATGATCACCGGTACCCCTGTCTCCCTCGACAGCATCAGATCAATGTTTTTGAGCAGCGCACCGCCACCGGCCAAGACAATGCCATGTTCGAGAATATCCGAGACTAGTTCTGGCGGACAACTTTCGATGGTTTGTTTTACCACAGTGACAATCTGGCGCACAGCGTCTAAAAGAGCCTGGTAGACTTCTGAAGCATTCAGCTGAATCGTCCGGGGCAGGCCGGTTGCCAAATCCCGACCAGACACAGCCATGGCAACATCTGTTTCTGGTAGAACAGCTGTGCCAATTTCTAGTTTAATATTTTCTGCAGTACGCTCACCGATCAGCAGATTGTGTTTGTTCTTCACATACCGGGCAATGGCTTCATCCATTTCATTGCCCGCAACTTTGGAGGAGTTGCTGACAACGATTCCCCCTAAGGAAATGATCGCGACATCGGTGGTTCCCCCGCCAATATCGACAATCATGTTCCCCATTGGTTCAATGATGGGCAGTTTGACACCGATGGCCGCAGCCACCGGCTCTTCAATGAGAAACGCCTCTTTGCCCCCCGCCTGCACAACAGCATCGATGATGGCTCTTTTTTCAACATTGGTGATCCCGCTGGGGATGCCCACGACCACCCGGGGCTTGGACCATTTATAGTGCTGTCCAGTACTCATGGCTTTTTTTATAAAGCTCTGCAGCATGACCCGCGCTATGTCAAAGTCGGCAATGACTCCATCCTTCAATGGTCGAATGGCTACGATATTTCCAGGAGTGCGGCCAATCATATGCTTGGCTTCAGCACCCACTGCCAGAACCTGTCCTGTATCCTTGTTAATGGCCACAACCGACGGTTCCTGAATCACAATTCCTTTTCCTTTTGTGTACACCAGGGAGTTTGCTGTGCCCAGGTCTACACCGATATCACGGCTCCACATTGTCTGCCTCCACCTCTTTCCAAGTATCTATGCAGAGCGTATACTAATGGCTAACAAAAGTCAACTCCCCTACATCTTCCGGATCTGTTTTCAGGGCTCTAGAATGAAAGGATTTCGCTCCAGCGGTTCCATGATCTCCAGATGCCCGGCCAGTGTATCCACTTTGTCCCCTTCAATTAGAATTTGTACTTGGACAATCCCGGGAAGCTCGGTCAGGCTGTTTACTATGGAAAAGACGGTAAACGTCTCTCCGGTGGTACCACCCCCGTGGCGTGTCTGAAGTTCCCGACTAAAGCTGACAAATGCAGTGCCTTCTGCCACCCGAATATCCAGCAGACGCGTCTCAGCGGGAATCGTGGGCAATAGACCGGCGGTAACCGGTCCTTTCAGCAATTCCCGGATTACCACTGCTTCGGTTCGCTCACTGCCACGCACCACCGTGCGCTCTTCCCGTACAAGGCGTTCGGCATTGGGCCCCCCAAAGTACAGGATCACCGTCACCGTATCTTCCGGCGGTGCTGGATCAATGGCACCATTGTCATCATCATCTTCGGGTGCCTGAAACAGACTGCAGCCCCCTGCTGCCAGGGTGAGCACTAAAATAATTGTCAAGATCATTTGAAACCTGCGCCCTGAATTCATCCTTGTCATCCTCCCTCAGCATCGTCCCCAGCCGGGATCCGTACTGTGATCACAGTGCCCCTTCCCGGGTTACTGTCAGCCCGGATACTGCCCCCATGGGCCAACACAATTTGTCGGGCAATGGCCAATCCCAGTCCTGTACCGCCTTCTGCCCGGGTGCGTGCCGCATCAACACGGTAAAAGCGATCAAAGATTCGCTGCAGATCCGCTTCCTTGATTCCCGGGCCAGTGTCACCAACGGTCAATATGGCGTAGTCACCGTCTCGGGCTATATGAACCTGCACCCGACTGTCCGACGGGGCAAATTTTACTGCATTGTCCAGGAGATTCAGCAAAAGCCGCAGAAGTTTTGCTCGATCACCGGGTACCAGAAGCGGATTTCCGGTAAGATCCAGAATTACCCTTTTCTGATCAGCTGCTGGTTGCAGATGATGCACGGCTTCTGTCGCAAGTGCCAACAGATCCACTGCCTGGATTTGCAGTCCCTCCGGTGCTGCATCCAGGCGAGCCAGTTCCAAAAGATCCCGGACCAGTTCACTCATCCGATCCGTTTCACCAATCAGATCCTTGAGAAATTCCCGGGCAGCATCCGGATCAGAATCGAGACTCTCAGTTACAGTTTCTGCCAAAATTCGTACTGCTGAAAGAGGGGTCTGCAATTCATGGGAAGCATCCGCCACAAAGCGGCGACGGCGTAGTTCTGTCTGGCCCAGCTTTTCTGCCATCCGATTAAATGCCAAAGCCAAATCCCCCAGCTCATCATCACCGTGAACCGCAACACGACTGGTCAACACCCCATCGGCAACCGCTTGTACACCCCGACTCAATTCTGCAGCCGGACGGGTGATCCGACCAGCTAAAAGAATGCTGACAAGGAGTGCGCCTACCAGGCTGAGGAAAGATCCACCAACCATACGCAGTCGAATGCCCCTTAGAATAGTCTCCACATCTGCCATGGGTGATGAAATCAATACCACTCCCACCACTTGCTTGTCCAGCATAATGGGCACTGCCACGACCATGACCCGCTCACTGCCGCGCAAAGTCGTCACGGTAACTGCGCTGCGTCCAGTCAGAGCTGTCGCGACTTCAGCCTGTTGCAGCCGGGTGCCCAGCAGTGATGTGTTGCCGGCAGAATCTTCTACAACCAGCCCGGCACCATCGGTAATGATTACCCTTGAAGCGATGCTGCGGGCGGTATCCTCAATGGTTTCTTTTGCTTGTTCATCTTCATGATCCAGAAAATCCCGGCCCAATACTCCCAGTACATTCGCATAAGTCAGCAGATTCATCTCTTTACCCCGATAATAGGAACGGGTAAAATAGCTCAGCATGGTCACATTAAGAACCAGCAGCGTAGCCAGCACAATCAGCATATAGGTACCGAACAGGCGCCAGCGAATCTGCCGCCAGAAGGGTCTGGTCACAGTTGTCCACCCTCTCTGGAATTGCTTCCTTTAGTATATCCTGCCCTGATTACAGCTGTTTTGCAAAACTGTTACAGTTTGGTAACAGTTTTGCCCATCAAAGTCTCAATATCCTGACGCGAGGCCAACGAAGGCTGGGCACCGGCACGGGTGACTGCCAGACCACCGGCTGCATTGGCCATTTGCACAGCCTCTGTCAGGGGAATTCCTTCCGCCAGGGCGACAGCCAAAGCACCGGTAAAAGCATCCCCGGCGGCAGTGGTATCCACGGCCTGCACCGGGTACGCCGGCACATGCAGTTCCAGTTCGTCTGTCACTAAAAGGGCACCGCCCTCACCCAAAGTGACGATCACGCCCTGTATGCCATTCCTTAACAAACGGCGGGCCGAAAGACGAATGTCTTCTTCAGTCTTTAACCGCTCCCCAGCTAGCATGCCCAGTTCGATTTCATT
>CAZDAI010000062.1:0-12458 GCA_964503545.1 uncultured Candidatus Sumerlaeota bacterium | reverse complement strand
TGATTTGTGCGGCTAGTGAACTAGGTCTGGAGGATCTATTTCCGGCAGCTGAAGAGAAAGAAATCATGGATGTCAGCAGCTGGGAGGCAAATCCTGGTGACCCCGCCGCACAGATACTCCAGCTGGACGACAATATTCTGGAGATCGATAATAAATCAATGACCAATCGCCCGGATCTTTGGGGACATTATGGCATTGCCCGTGAACTTGCAGCGATCTACGGGAAAGAATTGAAACCGTTGCCTGCCTTTCAGGCTCCCGCAGAGACCGAAGCGTTCCCGGTGGATATACAGGATCAGCAGCACTGCCACCGGTATGCCGCGATTGTGTATACAGGGCTGAAGAATGAACCATCTCCCTATTGGCTCAAGGTGAAAATCTGGAAGATTGGCATGCGCCCCATCAATAACCTGGTGGATATCACCAATTATGTGATGCTGGCGACGGGTCAACCTGCTCACGGTTTTGATAAAGATCACGTGGCAGGGGGTATTATAGTCCGTAAAGCCAAACCAGGAGAAAAGCTTGTGCTACTGGATAATAAGGTTCTCCAGCTGTCCGATCAGGATACGCTGATCTGCAACCTGCATGAACCCATTGGGCTGGCCGGAATCATGGGCGGTAAGCAAAGTTCCATTCTGCCGGAAACCCGAGAGCTGGTCCTGGAGATGGCCAATTTTGATCCCCTTTCCTTACGCCGCACAGCACAGCGGTTCGGGATCCGCACCGAAGCATCCACCCGTTATGAAAAAGGGATTGATACCCAACGCATCGACCAGGCGATGGCGGTTGCGGACTGGATCATGAAACAAGTGCTGCCTGAGGCCAGAATTGTGGCAGTAACTGACAATCATCCCCAAAAAACAGAGTCGCCAGTCATTACCGTACCCATGGCATTTCTGGCTGAGCGTCTCGGGCGGGAATTGACCGTTGCTGATGTGGTGGATAACTTAAATCCCCTGGGTTTTTCAGCCACCTATGGGGACGGCATTTTTCAGGTTACAGTACCATCATGGCGAGGGACTGGTGATGTTTCACTTCAAGACGATATCCTGGAGGAAGTCGCTCGTATCATCGGTTATGAGAATTTTTCTTTCATTCCGCCTGCAGTCACATTGGATCGGGCTATTAATCAGCGCAAAGCAGATACCGACCGGGCCATCCGGGAGTACCTGGCCTATCGCTGCGGTTTGCAGGAAATTTTTACTTACCCCTGGGTCGAAGATCAATTCTTGGAGGCTGCTGGAATCTCAGGTGATGAATGCCTTACCTTGGCAACTCCGCCTTCACCGGAAGAAGCGCACCTGCGCACTTCCCTGATTCCGGGGCTGCTGAGCAGTATTGCCACTAACAGCAGGCATTATGAGACTTTCAAATGTTTCGAATTGGCTCAGGTATTCCACCATGGTGAGACCCATCCGAGTGACCCGGAAGAAACTTTGCCGCTTCAGGAGAGTTATCTGGCGGCTGGGTTTGTCGGGGAAGATGCCATGGAATTATTCCGTAAGGCAAAAGGGGTAGTGGAGATGCTGCCAAGAATCACCCAGATTGCACCATTGTCTTTGGCGCAGGTACAAAAGCCCCAATGGGCGGATCCCAAGGCATGGCTGAACATCCTGGCGGATGGCGAGGTTATCGGTTCTCTGGGAGTCCTATCCCTTAGAGGATTGCGTCTGGCCGGGATCAAACGGTCGCGGGTAGCGTTATTTGAAATCAATGTGGAAAAACTGCAGCCCTTGCCTTCGCGTCAGAATCAATTTAAGCATTTACCCCAATTCCCGCTGGTGGAACAGGATTTTTCAGTGGTCATTGATGAAGGGATCAAATGGGCGGAGATTAAGGAAGTTGTGGACCCTCTCGTACATGCCTGTGAATTCGTCGAAGAGTATCGGGGAGCCCAAGTTCCTGCCGGCAAGAAATCCATTCTGTTTCGAGTATGGTATGGGTCTGTCAGCAAAACCCTGACCGCAGACGAGATTGATGAAAAAACCCGCAATCTGATCCGAATCATCGGGCAAACAATTGGCGGTGAGCTGCGCATCTGACACGTAATAATTATGGGAAGATGCTCTGATCAGCTGTATCCAATTCAAATGTAGCGTAAAAGCCGCTCTTTTCCCAGCGGCTTTTTCACGTCTGTGCTGAAAGCGCTGCTGGTGGAATTCAAAACGCAAGTAGAATACTTGTGATTATGGATTGAAAGAATGTCCAATATTCTGATACACTGAAGCTAGGAAGCAAGACCATGAATGAATCATTAAGCAAAGCGGGTGATCATGTGAATTTGAAAGATGAATCAGGTAAGAGTACTCAGAAGAACGATGTGGCGATGAAGACGATTGACGCCTATCTTGCTGACCAGCCCGATGAGATTCGGCCGATTCTCGAACAGGTGAGAAAAAAACTCCAAGAGGCGCTGCCAGAGGCTCAAGAACGCATTGCCTGGGGAATGCCTACCTATTGGCATGAGCATAACATTATCCACTTTGCCGCCTTTCGCAATCACATGGGATTGTATCCTGGCCCCCAGGCTGTCGCACATTTTGCTGATCGTCTGCATCATTACAAAACCAGCAAAGGGGCGATCCAGTTCCCTTACAAGGAGCCAGTGCCACTGGATCTCATCGCAGAGATTGCCCGCTGGTGCTTTGAGACAGGCTACCATCACTAAGCCTGCCACTCAAAGAGTATCCCGGCTTACTATCCGGCAATCCAAAAAAGGGGGTGAGGAGCATGAAACAACACGATGCAAAGCACGGAAATGATTTAACGGTAAAGAGTGCAACTGCTGTGATGGAGAAGATCAACGCAATGACTGAACCCTATCGAAGCAAAGCGCTGCGCCTCCACGAAATCATCAAGGCGGCAGCGCCTGAACTGAAACCGCGACTATGGTATGGTATGCCTGGATTTGCCAAGACGGCCAGTTCTCCAGTGTTGCTTTTCTTTCGGGCTGATGATGCTTATATTACATTCGGTATGACAGAAAAGGTCAAATTCGCAAAGGAGGAGGGTGCCGATCATCAGTTGATGCCCTGTGCGTGGTTTATGACCGATCTGGATGAACCAACCGAAAAGAAAATTGCGAAAATCGTCAAAATTGCTATCAGCGATTGAACAGGAACGAAGGAATGGCTCAATGGAATGCAGACATGTGACTGTTACCGCATCCTTGTCAGGGCATCGCTGCGATCAAGAGTCAATGGGAGGGGTTCAATGGGAAACGGATTGTCAGAAATCCAGGATAAATCTGCGCCATGGTTGCCAATTGTATTGATCACGCTGGCAGCGTCCAATCTGCCATTTATCCTGTTGCGTGAAGGAACAGGATCGGTACCGCAAGCTCTTCCATACATTAAATTGGCTATTTTGCTGGCGGCTGGCATTTTATCGTCAGTCTCCCGGCAGAGGGGGATTGCCAGATACAGCATAGTGCTGGGAGTAATCGTGCTGACAGAGATTCAAACCTGGTTGATTCTTACATCTTCACTCTGGCAGAGTACAGTGGATACAACCACGTTTTTGGGGAATTTCGGTGGATCCATTTTCT
This sequence comes from uncultured Candidatus Sumerlaeota bacterium, assembly GCA_964503545.1. GTDB lineage: Bacteria > Bacillota > SLNR01 > SLNR01 > SLNR01 > JAXGQE01. The sequence continues at coordinate 8,908 of CAZDAI010000062.1, read as the reverse complement.
TAAAACTGGTGGCGGCGATCCCTGTGCTCCTGGTGCTGAGAGGTCTCTATGCGTCGTTTCCTGCTGTTTATCTGACAGGAGGGGATCTTACTGCAAAGGCGCAACCCATTCCTTGGCTGGGAATTCGCCGTGATCAAATCACCTGGGGGAAGCTGGCGACCATTTCTGCGCTATGCATATCGGTAGGCACCCTTTTGCTGACCTTGCTTACTGTGATCGGAGTGCCGACTGTTTTTAACACCGGCAGTCTGATTCGCTTTTTCCCATTCATATTGCTGCTGGCATTATTCAATTCATTTGCCGAGGGGGTTCAGTTTCGAAGCGCCATTTTAGGATCATTGCGCAATGTTCTTCCAAAGAATCAGCAGATTCTCACGGCTACCGCATACTTCGGTATCGGTCACTATTATGGAGCACCCAGCGGTGTGGTGGGTGTGCTCATGAGCGGCCTATTGGGTTGGTTTATGTGCAGGAGCATGGTTGAAACAAAAGGATTTGCCTCTTCGTGGCTTATCCACTTTATGCAGGATATTGTCATATTTTCCACGATTGCTCTGCTGGGGGGCTTTAACTGATTTTTTAAGCAGCATTATGAATTTCCCTAAAAAAAAATTAAAGGCCGATTAAAAAAACTGCCAACGAAAGGGCAGTTTTTTCAATACGGTTTTTTGCCGATACAGCAATTTAAAGGCACGCCCATTTGGGAGCAATGGTGCTGACAAGAGGATCGGCAGTGTGGCTCATAGTTCTAGTACGTGCGAGATTCGGGAAAAGAAAGCTGGGGAGTTTTTTAGAAAAACCCGAAATTCTTAAAAGTGTGCACCAATACCAAAATGAGCAAGGCAATGCTGACACCAACATGCACTATCCGCCAGGATCCTGACTGTTTGGCCATCACGCCGAACCTGAGGAAAAAGCCCGCAGGAACGATCAGCAGTATGTACAGGAATGAAACCAAACCCGTACTGAGGTCCGGATAGAACTGAGCAGGGCGGCTTATGTGATGAGCAAAGTGCATGGCGATTACCGCGACGGCTGTCAGATTGCCAAAGACATGGAGTGTTAACAGACCAGCGCGATTCAATCTTGAGTAACGTTTGGCAAAGGAAAAAAATAGGGTCATCAGTAAGATATAACCTGAACCAACAATGGCGAACCAATGAGCCAGGGAAAAGGAGCCGACGGGTACTCTCAAGCTCCATAGACGTAAATAGGTAGCAATAAACAGGAGCAAGATTGTACCCAAATAAAGGGTTACCAGTTTCCGCTGCTGCATGTATCTTCCCTCCTTGACATCGGTATGGGGCCCTCCGTAAAGATCACTCTTTATAAAGCGCGATAAATGGTGTCTATAGGCTGCCTGACCAGAGAAGTCACACACGGGGTGGTCGATTTTATCCGGACCGCAAAAGCTGGGCATTGATGGCAACGATAATGGTGCTCAATGACATCAGGACTGCGCCCACAGCTGGGGATATGACAATGCCATAGGAGTATAGCACTCCGGCAGCCAAGGGGATGGCAACGACATTGTAGCCGGTTGCCCAGATAAGATTCTGAATCATTTTTCGGTAAGTGGCGCGTCCCAAATGCACCACATAGGCCGTATCGCCTGGATCACTGTTGACCAGGATGATATCGGCGGTTTCTGCTGCCACATCGGTGCCGGAACCGATGGCGATGCCAACGTCTGCCTGGGCCAGAGCGGGGGCATCGTTGACCCCGTCTCCGGTCATGGCTACAAAAGAACCATTTGCTTGGAGTTCTTTAATTTTTTCTTGTTTCTGTTCAGGAAGCACTTGGGCAAAATAGCCATCCAGCTGCAGTGTGCGTGCTACAACCGCAGCTGTTTGCTCATTGTCACCAGTCAGCATCCAAACTTTCATCCCCATCCTCTGCAATGATACGACTGCATCAGCGGACTCTTCCCGAATCTGATCCGCAAGGGTCAGGGAGCCGGCCAGCTGTTCATCCACCAGCACAAAGACTCGGGTGGCGATGCTTTCATCAAATGCTGCTTCCGGAACAGTAATGCCCAAATCAACTAAGACTCCTGGGCTGGCCACCTGGACTAGTTGTTCAGACACCTGGCCCTGAACACCTTTTCCGCGCAGAGCTTGAAAGCGCTCGACAGGGGAAAGGGAGAGATCCCGTTTTTCTGCTTCCTGTACGATACCGGCTGCAATGGGATGCTCTGAATGGTGCTCCAAGGAGGCAGCCAGTTGTACAACCTGGTCTTCTGATAAGGATTCCATGTAAGTTTCCACAGATGTGACTCCGAACTTACCATAAGTCAGGGTGCCGGTTTTATCAAAGACGAAAGTGTCAATCTTACGAGCATTTTCAAAAGCTGTCCGATTGCGGATCAAAAGGCCGTGCCTGGCTGCCATACTCGTGGAAACAGCCACCACCAGAGGAATCGCCAATCCCAGGGCATGGGGGCAGGTGATAACCATCACCGTGGCCATGCGGGCGATGGCAAAGGTAGGACTGCTGCCGGCAGCCAGCCAGGCTATCAGGGTGATCAGCCCTACGGTCAAGGCTGTGAGTGTTAGCCAGAAAGCGGCCCGGTCAGCCAGGAGTTGGGTGCGAGATTTGGCGCTCTGGGCATCGCGGACCAGACGAATTACCTTCGATAGGAATGAATCATCCCCCAGATCCCTAACTTCCATTTCCAGCGATCCTTCGCCGTTTACAGAGCCGCCAATCACTGGGCTGTCGACGGTTTTTGGAACTGGTAGGGATTCCCCTGTGAGCAACGATTCATCCACAGCACTCTCACCTTCACGTATGACCCCATCTGCGGGAATTTTTTCGCCCGGACGAATCAGGAGGCGATCCCCAATCTTAAGGCTACCGATTGGCACATCTTCAACCTCGCCGTGGACAATGCGGTGAGCCAGATCGGGCATCATCTCTGCCAGCTTATCAAGAGCGCTGGAAGCTTGCAGCACAGATTTCATTTCGACCCAATGCCCAAGAAGCATTATGTCAATCAGGGTAGCAAGTTCCCAAAAGAAATCTTCACCGGGTAGGCCGAAAACCGTTGCGCTGCTGTAGACAAAAGCGACAGAAATGGCCATCCCAATCAAGGTCATCATGCCAGGATTCTTGGCTTTCAGTTCGTCTACCAGACCTTTGAGGAATGGCCAGCCACCATAGAAGTAGATGAAGACCGAAAAAGCGAAAAGGATATATGTTCTCCCGACAAAGTCAATGCGAAAGCCAGCCCAATGCTGGATCATGGGCGATAAAATTAAAATCGGAACAGTTACGATCAACGAGATAATTAGTCGTTTACGATAGTCTTCGAGCATGTGGCTGTGATTCGTGTGCCCGCCATTATGGGTGCCATCACCATGGGCGCCTGACTCTTCATGGGTGCTTTCCCCTTTTTTTGTGGCAGGATGAGAAAGGGCGGATCCGTGATGATCATCCGAGGTGGGCTCATGTTGTGAATGATGATGGGGGTCATTCGGTGCTGAATGCTGTGCTGGTTGCTGTGGATTGTTCTCGTGATTGTGATTATCCTCGCGCATGTTTTATCCCTCCTTCACTGGTTTGCTGATTCTTGTGATGGAATGGCATGTTTCATGGCCGGAATTTCTCGTATTCTTAGTATATCATTATCGCCCGGGCTTGACCATGAAAATACCCCGATTGCTCCTGGGCAGATATTTCCATCCATTAGCAGGGGTATGTTCGCCCTGAGGCGAATGTCAAAAATATGAATGATCAGCTCTGATTCTAGGCGGGAGAGGAGATTCAATATGGAAAATTCCAACAGCTCTGTTTATTTAGGTGCCCACTTGTCCATTAGCGGCGGCATGCAGAGGATGATTCAAGAAGCCATCGATCTAGGGGCAGATACTGTCCAGTTTTTCTCCCGCAATCCACGGGGGGCTGCCTCAAAGAAAATGATTGAAAAGGATTTACAGCAAGCTTGGGCACTGATGGAAAAGCACAGGTTTGGCCCTTTGGTGGCCCACGCTCCCTATATCCTCAATCCCGCATCGCCTGAACCGGCAACCTGGGAACTGGCTGTTCGCATGCTGACTGAAGATCTGGATAAAGTGAGCAGTATGGCGGTTCCCTACCTGGTGATCCATCCCGGCAGTCGCAAGCAGACTTCGTTGGAAGAGGGTGTGGAGCGGATTTGCAGGGCACTGAACCTGGCGCTGGCAGCGGCTCCCCGAGGTATGGTGCTCTTAGAGACCATGTCCGGCATGGGCAGCGAAGTGGGGGGGCGATTTGAGGAGTTGGCGATGATCCTGGCTGGGATAACGGATGATTCCAGAATTGGTGTATACATTGACTCCTGCCATATGTTTGCTGCCGGCTACCCGGTGCATGAAGATTTCAGCGGTGTACTCGATGAACTCGAGAACCATTTGGGTAAAGGGCGGATCCGGGCCATGCATCTCAACGACTGCCGGCAACCCTTTGCCAGTCATAAGGACCGGCATGCGGATCTGGGAGATGGCGAAATTGGTTGGAAGGCGCTGGAAACCATGATTCGTGAACCTCGCCTGCGGGGTATTACGGTGAATCTGGAGACTCCAGGTGGATTGGAAAATTATGCGTTAGAGATCGCCCACCTGCGGTCCCTTTTCCCCATGTCCTGACAGGTGCAGCTGTTATATGGTATGATAGGATGAACGCAATGTATACAGGCAGAGAGTGGAGGGGTGAACATGAAAAAAATAAAACGGATCGGACTCCTCACCGGCGGTGGGGACTGTCCGGGACTGAATGCCGTGATTCGGGCAGTGGTCAAGACAGCCAATCTACGTTACGGCGTGGAGACTTTTGGTTTTCAGGATGGATTTAAGGGTTTGGTGAAAAAGTATGGCAGACCTTTGGGAATTCAGGATGTTTCAGGAATCCTTCCTCGAGGCGGCACAATCCTGGGAACCACCAACCGGGATAATCCATTTAATTTTCTGGTGGAAAGCGGTGGAAAATCCGAATATCAGGACTGTTCAGATCAGGCCATGGAAAACATGGAGGCATTGGGCATTGACGCTCTGGTGGTGATTGGTGGAGACGGCAGTCTCCATATTGCCAATGAATTCTACAAAAAAGGCCTGCCAGTGGTGGGTGTGCCCAAAACCATTGACAATGATTTATCGGCTACCGATGTTACTTTCGGTTTCAATACGGCTCTCAACACAGCAACCGACGCCATCGATAAGCTGCATACCACGGCAGAATCCCACCATCGTGTCATGGTTTTGGAAGTGATGGGGCGCTATGCTGGTTGGATTGCCATCGAAGCGGGCATTGCGGGCGGTGCTGATGTGATCCTGATTCCCGAGATTCCTTTTGTTATGGATAATGTGTACAAAAAAATTATCGAGCGACGAAACCGCAATAAGCATTTTAGTATTGTGGTGGTCGCTGAAGGAGCCAAACCTGTGGGCGGCGATGTGGTGGTGCAGCGCATGGTGCATGAAGACAGTGCAGACCCGGTACGCCTGGGTGGCATCGGGCAAAAAGTGGCGGAAGAGATTGAAAAGAATTTGAATATGGAAACCCGGGTTACGGTGCTGGGGCATCTGCAGCGGGGCGGTTCTCCATCTCCTTATGATCGCATTCTGGCAACCCGATACGGTGTAGGTGCTGTGGAGCTGCTCATGGCGGGGCATTTCGGTTGCATGGTATCGTTGAAGACACCGGATATTGTGGCTGTGACACTGGATGAGGCTGTGGAGCAGACCCGCTTTGTTCCAGCAGACGGTGATCTTGTGCGTGCCGGTAAGTCTGTGGGAATCAGCTTTGGAGATGATGCGTAAGCAGGAGGTGAGTCCATGGACAGCGAGCGGCGTAGAAAAGAAATATTAATGCTGTTGGCTGCTGCAGAAGGACCGGTTACGGGCACTGAGCTGGCGCGTGTCTGCGGAGTCAGCCGCCAGGTGGTGGTGCAGGACATGGCCGTCTTGCGTGCCCAAGGTGAGCCGGTTATGGCCACACCCCAGGGCTATGTATTGTTGCGGCCGGGGCTTGTAACCCGCCCGTCTCGTACTTTTGCCTGTCAGCATCGCTTTGCTGGCATTGAAGATGAGCTGGCCCTGATCCTTGATCTGGGAGGAATAATCCTGGATGTGGTGGTTGAACACCAGCTCTACGGTGAGCTACGGGCACCGCTGATGATCCGTAATAACCGAGACTTGGCTCATTTCATCCAAAAAATGGCGGAAACCGGGGCAAAGCCGTTATCCGACCTAACAGACGGAATCCATTTCCACACAGTGGAGGCAGACAGCGTGGAGATTTTAGATCGGATTGAAGCAAGCCTGGAATCTTCTGGAATATTATGTTCAACCCTTGACAAAGGTCCTTAATCTCCATTACAATAGGTCCAACACCTGACAAGACAGCTGTAATGAATTCTGTCAGATGAATGGAGGTTGGACAATGAAAAGTAGAGAATTGGCTATTGGTGGGCTGTTAACCGCCTTTGCCCTCCTGATTCCCCTGGCCTTTGGCGGAGTATTGGGAATCACCATTCCCCCGTTTTCAGCTACACTGGCATCCCATGTACCGGTAATGATGGCCATGCTGATCAGTCCCATGGTGGCTGTCATGGTAGGCCTTGGTTCCGGACTTGGCTTTTTAATCCGACTAGGTCCGGTCATTGGTGCACGGGCAGCTACCCATGCGGTGTGGGGCTATTTAGGCGCTCTCCTGATTGAAAGAAAAATGGCTTTTCCGAAGGTACTGGGCGTGTTGCTACCGGTCCATGCCTTGCTGGAAGTTGCAGTGGTTATGGCACTGGCTGGATTGGCTTTTGGCCAAGCCATGTATATTACAGGTTTGGGTACCGGCTTGCACCATGCGATGGATAGCGTTATTGCGGTGGGGCTGGCGGTTACTCTGCGGGGACTTTTCGGTGATCGCGTGTTTAGGGTACGGGAATCATCCGGCAAAAGCAGAAAAGCTGCTTGACACATTCGAACAAATAGGATAAGATAACCTTTAAAATATTCTTTATGCCGTTGATCGGGACTAGTACCCACAGAAAGGATTGTTACAGAGAGCCGGAGATGCTGAAAACCGGTGCAATCCCAGTGGCGAATTCACCTGTGAGGCCCGGATTGAACCTTCCAGTAGGTCCGGCGGGCTCCGACCGTTAAAGCGGAATGGTTGCAGTGCGCAACATTGAGCAGGCCTGCCAGCAGGCAATGTGGGTGGTACCGCGGGAATCCCTTCCCGTCCCTAGTGGACAGGAAGGGTATGTTTTTTTCTGGACATGACCCACATAAGCAGGGAAGACAAGAAAACATTTAACAGGGAGGTAAGAGAATGAAGGCGATTAAATGTGGTTTACTCATTGATGGACAGGGGGGCGACCCCATCCCACAGGCAGTGATCCTGCTGGATGGTGAAAAAGTGACTGCGGTTGGTACGGAAAAGAGTCTCGAAATTCCTGCTGAGGCCCAGATAGTGGATCTCTCGGATAAAACAGTGCTGCCAGGGATGATTGACTGTCATGTACACATCAACAGTAATGGCGAACCAGCAACTGAGCTGAAAAGCATGAAAGAACTACTGCCGTTTAAAGCATTGAAATCCATTAAGAATGCCCAGGCTGATCTTGATGCAGGATTTACCACGATCCGGGATTGCGGGGCCAGTGGCTTTGTGGATTTAGCAGTCAAGAAAGCCATCGATGCCGGTCTGCATGTTGGACCGCGGATGCAAGTTTCAGGTCCCATCATTTCCATCACCGGTGGTCATGGGGATACCCATCTGGCCCCGGAAGTTGTTGTGGACCCGGATATTCGGGCAGTTGTGGATAGTCCTGATGAAGCACGCAAAGCAGCTCGCCGGCATTTGAAGTACGGGGTGGATCTGGTGAAAATGGCAGCCACCGGGGGGGTGCTTTCAGACGGCACTGAGCCGGGTGCCCAGCAACTCTCTTATGAAGAGATGAAAGCGGCTATTGACGAAGCTAAAAAGTTAGGGAAAAGCTCTGCAGCCCATGCCCAGGGGACAACTGGCATAAAAGAGGCCATTCGGGCGGGTATCACCTCCATCGAACATGGTTGCTATCTGGATGAAGAAGCCATTGCGATGATGCTGGAAAAAGGTACCTACCTCGTCCCCACTTTGTGTGCACCGTATCACATTGCTGAACATGGCATCGAGGGTGGAATACCCGAGTGGGGCGTTCGAAAAACCAAACAGGTAATGGGCGCTCATGTGCAAAGCTTCAAAGATGCCTACAAAGCCGGCGTAAAAATCGCCATGGGAACCGATGCAGCGACCCCTTTCAATTACCATGGCAAGAATGCCTTTGAGCTGCAGCTGATGGTAGAAGCTGGCATGAAACCCATGGATGCTATCCTGACAACAACAAAGAATGCAGCGGATCTGATGGGCTGGCAGGATAAAGTGGGCACGCTGGAAGCCGGTAAATATGCGGATGTGATTGCTGTTGACGGCAATCCTTTGGATGATATTAAAGTATTGCAGGATGTGAAGTTTGTCATGAAGGGCGGCGAAGTGATTCGCCAATAGCAGAATGCATCCCCGATGGGTCTTAAGAGGCCCATCTTTTTTTTTAAACTGAACAGAGAGAACGGGTGACGAAAATATTGATTGACAATACCAATTCCAGGGAGTAATATTAAAGTGATATCAATATCATATCGCAAGGAGTGATCTGCAATGTCGAAAGCAACGATTCAGGATGTGGGGATTGTCCAAGATCAGGAGTTCCCTGCCCGTTCTGTCAGTGGTATGCCCATTCTGATTTTAAACATTATTTTCATGGTTGGAGCCCTTGTATTGTTTATTCGTGGAATAGGAATTGCTTCAGTATCAGAGCCGAATGTACACGTGGGTACAATTGCCATGCTTTCTTTAGGAGGATTATATTTCTTTCTTATCGGTCCTGTTCTGT
>CAZDAI010000061.1:0-12479 GCA_964503545.1 uncultured Candidatus Sumerlaeota bacterium | reverse complement strand
ACGCTCATCATCCTTTCATTCCGATTGACGATCGGCAGATGCTTTATCTGCTCTCAACCCCAACCTTACTGCCTGCCGACTAGATGAATCATCCAGATACCATCCCTATTCGCGATCGTCCCGCTCCTCCCTTTTCACCTCATGATTCGTTACGAGCATCCGTAATCCTTCCCTCTGCCTTGGTGATCCGCTGCTGTTGCCATGGATCTTGGTCACATCTTTGGGGTATAATGAAAGCAACCGGAGTCGAAAGGAGTCGATGGTCATGAATGAACAACGCTCCCTCAATCGTCTGGCACTGGAAAAATCTCCGTACCTGCTGCAACACGCGGACAACCCCGTAGACTGGTACCCCTGGGGTGATGCTGCCTTTGCTGCCGCCCGGGCTGCTGACAAGCCCATTTTTCTCAGCATCGGCTATTCCACATGCCACTGGTGCCATGTAATGGAAAGAGAATCCTTTGCCGATTCGACCGTAGCTCGCATGATCAATGCCTTCTATATACCCATCAAAGTAGATCGGGAAGAGCGGCCGGATGTGGATCACATCTACATGCAGGCTGCCCAGGCCATGACCGGCCGGGGTGGCTGGCCCCTTACCATCCTGATGGACGCTGACGGTCGCCCCTTTTACGCCGCCACCTACCTGCCCAAGGATGATCGCATGGGCATGAACGGCCTGCTGACTATTCTCGATCGGGCTGCTGACCTGTGGCAACGGTCCCGCAGCGAATTGACCGCAGCAGGGGAAAAACTGGTCGGCATTCTGGCAGACGCTGCCCAACCGCCCGCCGGTGAAGTCGCACCGGCAGTGCTCACCCATGCGCTGGCGGCGTACATGGAGCGCTTTGACCCCGAATACGGCGGCTTCGGTGCAGCGCCCAAGTTTCCCACACCCCAGCATCTGCTGTTTCTGCTCCGCTACAATACCGTCCATGATCAGCCTGAGGCCCTGAATATGGTGACCACCACGCTGGATGCCATGGCGGCCGGGGGCATCTATGATCATTTCGGGTACGGTTTTTCCCGCTATGCCACAGACCGTTACTGGCGTGTGCCACATTTTGAAAAAATGCTCTACGACAATGCCCTGCTGATCCTGGTCTACCTGGAAGCGTTCCAGGCGACAGGCATGGATCGTTATCAGCGCATCGCCCGAGAGATCATCACTTATGTGCTGCGCGACATGACCGCAACCGACGGCGGGTTTTTCAGTGCTGAAGATGCTGACTCCGAAGGAGAGGAAGGACGCTTCTACACATGGACCCCGGCAGAGATTGAGGCAGCCGTAGGCCAGCAAGACAGCAAGAAAATCTGTGAACGCTTCAATATCACGCCTTCAGGGCATCTGGACGGGCGTAGCATCCCCCATCTGTCAACAGCAGCCGATCTTGATTTGGCTGATCAGGACTGGCCCCGGATCCGGGCTGCGTTGTTTGCTCACCGCGCCCGCCGCGTACGGCCTTTGCGGGACGACAAGATTCTCACTGGCTGGAATGGGTTGATGATCGCGGCCCTGGCAAAAGCGGCCTGGGTGCTCAACGAGCCGTCCTACCTCCAGCAGGCCACCCGGGCCTGGCACTTCATCCGGGATAACCTGATTCGCGCTGACGGCCGCCTTCTGGCCCGGTATCGGGCGGGGGAGGCCGCCTATCCGGCCTATCTGGATGATTATGCCTATCTTATCTGGGGACTGTTGGAGCTCTTTGCCTCAGGCAATGACCCGGATGATCTGGCGGCAGCTGTATCCCTGGCTGAGAAAACAATGAATTTGTTCACGGCACCCGCAGGTGGCCTGTATTTCTACGGAAAAGACCAGGAATCGCTGATCCTGCGTCCCGTGCATCTTTGGGATGGGGCCCTGCCCAGCGGCAATGGAATCATGCTGCAAAATCTGTTGCGCCTGAGCCAGCTGACCGCCCGGCCCGAGTGGCAACAAGCCGCAGACCAGCTCTTTTTGGTTTTCGGCCCATCCCTGTCAGCACAACCCCTGGGACATGCGGCCGCATTAAGCGCCTGGCTAACAGCCACCGCCCCGGGCATGGAGATTGTGGTGGTGCTCCCTGATGCCCATATCCCAGATCCTTTCCTCCCAACGCTGCGCCACCAGTATCTGCCCCTGACAAGCACAGCCGTTATCACAGCCGCTGATCCGCGCTGGTCGGAGCTTGCCCCATTTCTCACCAGCCTGACTTGCATCGACGGTCAACCCACAGCCTATGTTTGCCGCCAACACAGCTGTGAGCAGCCTGTGACAGAGCCCCAGGCATTTGCTGCCCAGGTGCTTGGCCACCGCTAAATCATTGTGAATACACAAAAGCCCTGTCTTTTCGGACAGGGCTTTGTATTTTCTACTGCAAGGGAATTCGCATTATTTGATTATAAGTTGTATCGGCGGAAATGCGCTGGACAGCCAAGACCAAATCATGCCCTGTCCCAGCAAAGTGCAGGGTGCGGGAGTACAAGAGTCCACCTGTCTCCAGTTTTATCATTTCTTCATCAGTAGTTCGTTCCAACGCCATACTTTCCCCATCGGCAATCAGGCGTACCCGTGAAAGGCGCACATCCACTGCTGTGGTGATGGTCACCTGGGTCTGATCGTTCTCCATGGTCACCGCCTGAACGATCAATCCATGCCCGCCCGGCAGTTCTGCCGATAGGGGCAGCTGGCCGCTGGTTAGAGGCACCTGGAGCGAGGCATCGTAGTCTGCTTTAAATGATACCAGACGCAGTTCCAGTGATAAGACTTCCCCGGGCAGAGCTTCGTAATCCCTTTCAAAAGTGATGCCGTGGTGGTCTGTGGTCAGGCTGCCTCCTTGAATGGGCCAGACTTCACCGTTGACCAACAGTTCCAGGTTCAGCTGCTCCGGCCGATAGCGTTCCCCCCGGAGGGTATCAGCTGCCAGCCCCAGGATGCCTTGAATGCGTCCCCGGATACGGGTCCGGGTAGGTGATGCCTGCAGGGAGTGGATTCGGATCGAACCTTCTGCTGTTGTAAAATCGTCATGTACGCCTACCCTTAGGATAAAGCCCATGGCTTTTTGCCGGTCCAGCACGAAGCGAAGCTCCCCGGTTTCCGCCACTCCCCCGTTTTGGTTCGTAAAGGCCAGTACCAGTGTCTTTTCCCAGGGGCGGGGGGGATCAAAATGGAAAACATAATGAAGCTCTGTGCCCTCGTCGTTTAGGACACCGGCACCGCTGCGCAGAAAATAGCGGCCTGTGCTGCCCCGCATAAAAGGATTCGGCTGGATTGGCAGATTCTCCAAATCAGCTTCGGGGCTGGTAAAGCGGCAAAACGCCAGCAGCTGATTGCCATCGAGCATGATGCCATCGAGAATGACCGTTCGCCCATCCTGGAAAGTGAATGCCTGATCCACCGTCTGTCCCTTGCCCAGCTCGTTGAGTTCCCGCAAGGAACCATCGATAATCCGGTCATAGCCGACAAAGCGCCGCCCGTAATATGCCAGGGTGTTAAAATGGTAACCAAAGAGCATGAAAAATGCCAAGAGAACTGCCACTCGCCCTTGCCAGCGTGGTACTCGTCTACGCTGTACAACCCTGCTGGCCAGTGCCTGGTGCAGGCGTTCTTCCAGATCCTCGGGGGTCTGGATCGCTGCCACCTTCTTTCTCATTTCAGCGAATCCTTTGTCCATATTCGGCAACTCCTTCACCTCCCAGAATCTTCTTGAGTTTCTTTAGACCATTGGCCAGCCGGGACCGTACGGTTCCCACCGGAATTCCTACCATCCGGGCAATGGTCTGATAGTCATAATCCAGATAATACCGGAGCCGGATCACTTCCCGGTGCAGAGGATCCAGTGCGGCCATTCCGGACTGAAGCACCATATTCTCCATGACTGCCAGGGAGGCATCCCCTGTGTATCCGTCCAGCTCCACAGATTCCACAGGAATGATCCGTGTGCGGCTGCGCTGAATCTGCCTACAGCAGTTTCTGAGAATGGTGCGACTCCAGGCTGCAAAAGCATTGGGATCCCGCAGCTGATGGATTTTCTCAAACAGAACAACAATCATATCTTCTAAGGCATCTCCAGCATCATGGGAATTGCCGGTCAGCACATAGGCCAGACGGTAATATTCGTCTTTTTCGGCCATGATCAGATCGACCAGTGCCTGGCGGCTGCCCTTTTTGGCTTCTTGTATCAGCAAAATCCGGTCCACACCATCACCCCTTCCAAGCATAAGAGTCCTCAGCTCGGCAAAAAGTTCACTCATTCCTAAACAATTTTTCATTCCCTGGCAATTTCCTTTCTTGATCCACGGTATCCTATTCAGAGAATTACAAAGAATGATCAATGCATTCTGTGGAAAATGGCTAACTCCAGGGCAGACTGGTCCTTGGGTGGCAGATTGCCTGTCATTTACAGAATCACCACTTTATGATACTATTTTCTTAACTTTGAAGCAAACCACACAGGCAGGGAGTGAGCAATATGCAGTATGTTACCACCATTATCTGGATATTTTTCCTTTTTTCCATCCTGATGCCTTTTTTCCGGCAAAAGCAGATTGAGGCGGACCGGGTAACCACCATCCGCAGCATTGAAAAGGAGCGGGGCAGCCGTCTGATCACTCTGATCCATCGCCAGGAAGCGCTCAGTTTTATGGGGATCCCTCTACGCCGATATATCACCCTGGAGGATTCTGAACGGCTGCTAAGAGCCATCCGCTTTACACCCGATGACATGCCCATCGATCTGGTACTGCATACCCCCGGCGGGCTGGTGCTGGCATCGGAGCAGATTGCCCGGGCCTTGAAACGCCATCCGGGTAAGGTTACGGTGATGGTTCCCCACTACGCCATGTCCGGAGGTACCCTGATCTGTCTCGCTGCCGATGAGATTCTTCTGGATGAAAACGCTATGCTCGGGCCCATCGATCCCCAGATCGGCCAGCTACCGGCCAGCTCCATCTTGCGTGTCATGAAGGACAAGCCCATCGCGGATGTGGACGATCAGACCATCATTTTCGCAGACATCGCAGAAAAAGCCATCCGCCAGATCGAAGACACAGCAGCAAAACTCCTGGACGACAAAATGGATCCCGATCGAGCTCGGGAAGTAGCCCGCTTGCTGAGCAAGGGGCAATGGACCCACGATTTTGCTCTGGTTTGCTCCGATATCGGTGAAATGGGATTACCTGTTGCCTGCCGTATCCCCGACTACATCTACCGGCTGATGGATCTTTATCCCCAGCCCTCCCGTGCACCCGCATCGGTGGAGTTCATTCCCACTCCCTATCGCCGGGGGCGGGAAAAGGAATAACGGAAAATGAAAACCGCTCAGCCCAGGTCATGCAACCCTAGTCTGAGCGGTATTTTTTTATTTTTCCTGATTAGGGATACTGCTGAAAGTATGCCAGCACACCCTGGGTGATGCCTTGGGCCGCCTTTTGCTGAAATGCCGAGTCTTTGAGCAACAACTCTTCAGCCGGATTGGTTAAAAATGCTACCTCTACCAATATCGATGGCATCATTGTTTCTTTCAATACAGTATAGTTGCCGGTCTTCAGCCCCCGGTCCCGCAAGGCCACTTTGGCCAGCATCTCCCGGTGGACGTGCTGCCCTAACAAGCCGCTTCGGGGATGATTGTCGGGATTGTAGTAGGTTTCCGTGCCGTTGGCGCTCTCCTGGTAGAAACCGTTGGCGTGGATGCTGATGAAAATGTCGGCATTGGCCTGATTGGCCCGCTTCGCCCGTTCCAGCAGGGATACACTGACATCCTGATCCCGGGTCATGATCACGGTTGCTCCCTGGGCTGTGAGCAGGTCCCGCAGTTTCAGGGCGATGGCCAGGTTGACGGCCTTTTCGGTGGTACCTGTCGGCCCAACGGCACCGGGCTCGCTGCCACCATGTCCCGGATCAATGGCAACCTGCCGGCCGCTTAAGGGCGGCGGTGGTGTGCAGCTGATATCCATCTGAATTTTACTGCGGCTGCTGCGCTGGACTGCCAGCTGCTCGGCCCCATGCTGCAACTGCAAGGAGATCAAAAGTCCATTGTCTGAGGTTGGCGTAACCTGCAGCCCTTTAATTTTATCACCGGAAACCGACCGCAAGACCGTTGCTTCCCCAGCAGTCCAGACAGACTGCACAGTGCCATTGGTGCTGTATGATACACGGCCGGCATCAGACCAGAACCCATCAGGAATCAGCCACTGGATCGTGCTGCTCCCCGCCGGTGCCTCATAGGCCAGACCATTGTCTGCTACCACCTGCACCTGCACACCAGCAGCCGTTTCAGCCACCGTTATCTCCTGAACGCGAGCAGCAAACACCAGGCGTACCTGATCGCCATCCGCCACCAGCCGGTAAGGAGCTTTCTCGGCCAGGTCTGCTACAATCCGGACTTTCTCCGGATCGTGCTGGGCAAACCGTATTTGCTGAATAAAGGGGTGTTCTACTGCCACACTGCCGGCATCCTGGGCCAGCACGGCCGTGGTCAGGTCGCAGACGACCCGCAGAGGATCTTCCAGCGTAAACACGTGAGCACTCGTGCGACCGCTTGCACTCACCCCGACGGCATCCCGTCCCTGGTAATCTTCCAGGCGAATTCCCCGGATCATTCGCGGGAGGTTGAGGGTGTATGTGCTTTCGGATATTTCTTCCTGCCAGAGCTGTCCTTTTTCCAAATCAATCCGCACCCGGGCAGACCCGTCACTGCTGACGGACACCACGGTCTGGCGTACACCCCCCTGATTGATCGTCTGTGTGCCAACCGGCATACCGGCAGCTGTTCCAGGGAGATCCACCACCAGACTGGACCCGTCATCTGAAGCTGTGCGCAAAAAAGTCGCCCCCCCACTTGTTTCCAGAACCAGCCTGCCGAACTGATCACCATCCCGATAAGACGCTGCTGTCAGTTTCACTGCCGCTGAATCCACATACACCCTGCGATTTGGTTCATCCCAGCGCACCTGGGCGCCCAGGCGCTCTGAAATGAACCGAATGGGCACCATGGTCCGGCCGTTGCGTACAATGGGAACCGTATCCAGGATTACCTTTCGACCATTGACCCAAGCCTCGGGACTGTCGATATACAAGACCAGGGACGCCTGATCACACACAATGGTCACCTTCTTTTGGGATTCAACCCAGCCGACATCAGCACCCAGGCGTTCGGCTATCACCCGTACAGGGACCAGCGTCCGGTTATTAAGCAAAAAAGGCGGAACATCGGGATGAATCTGCACCCCATTGATATAGAGTTGAATATCGCCGGTTGCCCCATAGGCCGGTACTGCCCCGATCAACAGTGCGGTCAGCAGCAGGATGGAAAGAATCGTGCGGTATGAATTTTTCACAGGATTTTCCTCCTTGCTCTCTGCGGCATGGCAGGAATTTCTTATGGCTCTTTCGGAAAGCGGTAATGCCCGATGATTTCCCAGCGGGTCAGGCAGTCTTCTTCACGGGTCAGCCAGCTGTTGTGGATGACCAGCGGGATCCCGTCACTGTTGGTGCGATCACTGACAATACCAGTGTGCAGGCGGCCAGGCTCAATCTCCCAGCAGACAACATCTCCCCATTGCCACTGATCCAGATTCTCTGTCACTTCATCAGACAGTACCAAACCATGGCGTTGAAAGAACACCATCTGATTGCCCACCCGGCGATGATCGATATTGGGATCCGGGCGCTGCAAACCCCAGTTGTTGGGGTACACCTGGAAATGGTCCCGCATATCTTCATGAATCAGTACCTGGAGATCGTATCCGGCGTTACGCAATGCACGAATCACCACATCGGTACAGGCGCCACGGTCTTTCGGTACATCGCCGCCGGGATAGGTCAAGGCCCGATAGGATGCATCATAGTGAGTCCTGTTTTCCACCTCTGCCCGCGCTCCCAGCAGAATCCAATCGGCTGCAGTACGCTGGTCGACAGGGATCCGCTCGACCGGTGACCGTGTGTCCGTGTTTCGACAACCCGCTGCAAACACGATCAGCATCAAACAGAGAATCCAAATTAGGCGCTTCTTTTTTATCATCGTGCTGACACCTCTTTAGCATAAATCCGTGGTGTCAAAAAAGTTCGCCCGCAGAAGGAAATGTCCTGCATCATTGCGAAATCAGATGTATGCAATCCCACAAGGGAGGGTTTTCTATGGCAAGTCGCTATCGTTCATACCCCATGGAGCAGTTGGGTTTTTCTGGTGAAACCCTTGCCGGTCAGACGGCCGTCATTACCGGCGGCGGAGCCGGCATCGGGCGAGAACTGTGTCTGCTTCTGGCCCAGCTGGGTGCAATCGTTATCGTTGCCGAAATCAGCAGTGCCGGCGACGATACTGCCCGGGAAATTATAGCCCGGGGAGGACAGGCACGTTTTATTCAGACTGATGTAAGCTCTGAAGAAAGCGTTCGTGCCCTCTTTGACAGTATTCGCCATCACGAGAAAGGTATTCAGATCCTAGTGAACAATGCCGCCTACTGCCCGGTGATGCCGCTTTTGGAGATGAGTACCCAAGAATGGGACCAGGTAATGCATGTAAACCTACGGGGCACATTCCTCTGCAGTCGCTTTGCCCTGGAATCCATGCTGGATCAGGCGCAAGGGACCATTGTCAATCTCTTTTCAGCTCCGGTTATGCCTTATCTCACTGCCTACACGGCAGCCAAAGAAGGGATACGGTCCATGGTTCACTCCCTGGCGGGAGAGCTGGAGGGAACGCCGATTCATGTGATCGGCTACGGTCCCGGGATGGTGGAAACCCCCGGCGGCACCCATGCTTTTCGCACTTTGGCGCCCTACATTGGCATGACTTACGAAACCTTAGTTAAAAGCGGTTTTAACCCAGGCTATGACGGCCTAATTCCGGCCTATGACGCTGCCTTGGTCTTAGCCCATATTCTGTGTCAGCCTGCTGATTACCACAACCAGACCCTGACCATTGATGAGGCAGCCCGCAAACTGACGGTCATGGATGCTGACCTTGAGGACTTGCCCTACGACTGCGATCAGCTGCGTGATCTTCTAGCTTCTGTACGCGACCAGAGCCATGAGCTTTTAAAAGCGGTGGAAGCAACGGATGATGAATTTAATCGACTGCCTTTTTTTGTCCGCACGATGGCCCGCTCCGGTTTTCGTCGCAAAGTGGGCGTCCATGTCCAGGATCTGAAAGCACTGCTCCAAGAGATCCATCAAACCAGCGGCACCATTGTGGAGACACTGCTGGAAGAAGGCACAGAGCCTGAAGATGTTTCCCGGCCTGAAGTAACACGCTGCCTGCTCCAGTGTTCCCGCATTGTCAGTGTACTCTCAGAACTCGAACAATACTACGAAGAAGTACCGGCAGAAATGTCCCGGTTCATCCGTGATGAACAGACGCTGCGGGAAGTCTTAACCACCTGCCAGGAGCGGATCAGAAAAACCCAGTCTCTGAAGAGCTCCGCTGAATCCACGCGGGATCTTTGATCAGCGGATCTTCAGCCGCCCGGCGTGCACACCGTGGTTGGTCGCCCAGGCGGTATCGTCGATACTGTCTTTGCGCAGTGAATTGCGGATCCGCAACAGATGTTCCCGATTGCGTGCCAGATAACGAATCCGGCTTTCCACAGAATCCCGGCTGCGGTTCAGAAAACGGCAGATACCGGTAATGCTGTACTCTTCATCCATGAGCTGCAGGAGCAGCATATCGCCGGTGCTGGTCCAGCTTCGGTCTGGAGATAATTGAATCCCTCTGCTTTTTTCCACAAAATTCCCTCCTTGTAGTGGGCCTGTGTCAAAAGCAAAGGGATAACAAAAACCGTCTTCCGGTTTTCACCAAAAAGACGGTTCGATTCACGCACCATTCTTTTTGGCAACTGGCTATCCTAGTCTTTCGACCTTAGACCCTGTAGCTTTGCGCCCCTGCTTTTCAACAGGTTTGCCTTTTTCAAAAAGATATTCAGTTGGTTAATCTAGTCCGATGTCGCATGCATGTACTGCACAATCAGGCGGTCCAGCTGTCGGCTGAGCCGGTGCACTTCATCCTGGCAGAACCGTGTTGCATCCCCCTGAATCAGGTTGTGCAGGCGGAGACGAACCTCCTCCAGTTCTTTTCGCATTTTTGCTTCAGCATCGGCCTCTCGGAAAGCATTCGCTTCTGAGAGCATAAGACCACCACCTTCCAGCCCTAAGGCTTGGTGGATACGATGTGCTCACTGCAAAAACAGCCACAACCCATCCATGGATTCACTATCTGTCAGTTACGAAAATCCTATCACGTATTCCCCCAGGTGTCAATAATTAACAGAATATTTTTTCGAAAATCTGCAAATTTTTACCTATGGACGCTCTGTAATGGCAAACATCAACTCTCCTTCGGCAGCCACTTTGCCATCCACAGTCACTTTTCCATTGCCTTTACCGATTCTGCCCCGGACACGCTCCATAACTACCTCAATATGCAGCTGATCGCCAGGTACTACCTGCTGGCGAAAGCGCAGCTTGTCGATGCCGGCAAACAGGCCGATTTTCCCTTTGTTCTCCGGCAGACTCAAAATGGCCATCGCTCCAACCTGGGCCATGGCCTCCACCAGCAGAACACCAGGCATAACCGGATAGCCGGGAAAATGTCCCTGAAAGAAGGGTTCATTGATGGTCACATTCTTCAGTCCAACCGCCCGTTTCCCTGCTTCTACTTCCAGAATCCGGTCCACCAGTAGGAAAGGATAACGGTGGGGAAGAATCTCTTGAATCTGATTGATATCCAACGCATTCAACCTCCTTATGCAGTATGCAATAGGAGTTCGCCTTCTGTCTAGCCATTCCTGCCGTCTGCGCGGTTCTCGCCCCGATTGCCAAGATCATCCATGATCTGCTTCACTTCAGTGAGCAGTTTTAAAAGAACTTCTTTCTTGTCTTCGGCGAGGCTGGCCACCACATTCTCCAGAACATCCAGATAGCCTTCATGCACTTTTTTCAACAGTACTTTGCCCTTTTCTGTAAGACGCACTTTTATAACCCGTCGGTCTTCTGGAGCACTCAGTCGCTCCACCAGCCCGTCATCCACCAGGCGGTTTAGCATAATGGTCAGGCTGGAGGTGCTGACCATGGCTGCCTCGCTGAGATCGCTCATCCGGCAAGGCTGCATGTGGCTGATCAGGATCAGGATTTTATACTGGGCTGATGTTAGATTGTAGCTGTGCTGCTCCATCTGCCGATTAAACTGATGGCGGATCCAGCCGCCGGCCCTGCGGAAAAATTCATCGAAAAGAATGGCAGTATCTCGATTGTTCACTGTCTGTTTCTTTTCCAAAGCCTTAGCTCCCTTCCTGTGGATTGGCATTCTGATGCCTTACTGGAACCGACGAATCCACTTTTTCACTCGTATCATCTTCTTCTGCCATGGGGGGCCGGGCGCGAACAACGCCCTTGTCTTTCCACCGGCCGGTGGCGTAATACAGTCGTGCCAGCACCATCCCTGCTGTCGAACTGATGGCGATGGCAATCCAGATGCCACGGCTGCCCAGATCCGGCATCGCCGAAAGATAACGGGCCAGAGGCACACGAATCATCCAGAGGGTGGTCAGAGAAATGACCATGGAGGGCACCGTATCTCCAGCGCCACGCAGTGCTCCGGTGATGACAAACATCAGGGCAAAGGGGATATATGAAAGACCAACGATCTGCAGATACTGTGAACCAAGGCGAATAACTTCGGCATCGGTGGTAAAGAGCACCAGAAGAATCTGGGGCCGAAAAATGGCTACCAGCGTCATTATACCGGTAATCCCGGTTGTAATCAGTGAGCCCCAGCGCACAGTCTCCCGTACCCGGTCTTCCCGCCCGGCACCCATATTCTGGCCCACCAGGGATGAGACACCCAGACCAATGGACATGGACGGCATAAAGGCAAACTGATCCAAACGCATGGCCGCGCCATAGGCAGCCACAACCATTGGTCCAAAGGAATTAATGATGGAGCTGACGGCCAGACCGCCCAGTGCCACCAGCGTTTGCTGGACACCGGCCGGTAGACCGATGCGTATTGTGGTGCGGGTTAGTTCAGCATCATACTTAAGCTCCCGAAGGCGGATGGCTACCAGATGATCCTTGCGGTTTAAGTAAGTGAGTGCCAAAACGGTACTGATACCCTGGGAAATGACCGTCGCCAAAGCGGCACCGGCTACACCCATCTGGGGGAATGGTCCGATCCCGATAATGAGGAAAGGGTCTAACACCAGGTTGACGATGGTTGCCACAAATAGAAATTTCAACGGTGTTTTGGAATCACCCAGGCCGCGGAGAATCGCGCCCAGGACATTGTAGCCGAACATGAAGATCATCCCGCTCAAAAATATGACCAGATAGCTGGATGCCATGGGCAGGATCTCTTCCGGTGTGTTGATCAGCCGCAGGGCTGGCTCATGGAGCCAGATGCCGATGGCGGTCAGCACCGTCGCAGAGACCAGCAGCACCAAGATGGAGTTATTGATGGTTTTACGCACCATATCATACTGTTTGGATCCAGCATACTGGGCGACCA
>CAZDAI010000060.1:3154-12527 GCA_964503545.1 uncultured Candidatus Sumerlaeota bacterium | reverse complement strand
AGCATCGCCTTGCCAAGGCGAGGGTCGCGAGTTCGAATCTCGTCTTCCGCTCCAACAGAAACTGACTGGTAATTTTACCGGTTTTTTTTTGCTGTAGAAGGTATCAGCACGGTGGCGTCAGGGGAACCGGCTGGGTTGCTCTAAGTTGGATGGGCATGATATAATAGGTAAATGGCAGACAGCCGGAGAGATCAAAGCATTTACATATAATGAGGCAGATAGTTTAAGGAGGAGAAAAATGAAAACAAAGGTAGAAAAGTTGGAGAACAGCAAGTTGAAACTGGAGATTGTTGTCGGGGAAGAAGAAATGAAATCAGGTATGGACCGGGCAGCCAGAGAATTGGCCAATAAGGTGAAAGTCCCCGGTTTCCGCAAGGGCAAAGTTCCCCGAACAGTCATTGAGGCAAGGTTTGGTAAAGGAGCCATTCTTGAGGAGGCTCTTGATGCCATTTTGCCAGAGGCATATGCCAAGGCAATAGAAGAACATGGAATTGACCCACTGGGAAATCCAGAGATCAACATCATTGAAGCAGATCCTGAAAAACCGTTGGTTTTCGAAGCGACTGTTCAGTTAGAACCTGAAGCAGCCCTGGGTCAGTACAAAGAAGTAGAAGCAGAAAAACAAGAATACACTGTTAGTGAAGAAGACGTTAATACACAGATCGAAAGATTGCGGGAACGTCATGCTTCCATGGTTACTGTGGAAGACCGGCCGGTAGAAAATGGCGACCATGTGGTAATTGATTTTAAAGGATTCTTGGATGATGAAGCTTTTGAGGGTGGCAGTGCTGAAGGGTATTCTCTGGAAATAGGCTCCGGTTCTTTTATTCCGGGCTTTGAAGAGCAGATTGTGGGAGCTCAGGTAAAAGAAGAAAGAGATATAAAAGTCACTTTCCCTGCCGACTATCATGCTGAGCATCTAGCGGATAAAGAGGTTATCTTTAAGGTGACTGTCCATGAAATCAAGCAGAAGGTAATGCCTGAACTAGATGATGAATTCGCCAAGACAGCTGGTGAGTTTGACACACTGCAGGAATTGAAAGAGGATTTAAAGAATAATTTAGAAGAATCCATCAGTGAAAACATTAAACGTAACTTTGAAAATGCAGTTTTGGCAAAAGTTGTGGATGGAGCCACAGTAGAGATTCCGGAAATCATGATTGAAGCACGTGTTGATCGGATGCTGGAGCGAATGGCTGATGATCTGAAGCGGCAGGGTTTGTCCATGGAAGATTATCAGAAGTATCTGAACAAGACTGAAGAAGAACTGCGCGTTGATATGAAACCCAATGCTGAACGAGAAGTCAGAACAGAACTGGTGCTCAAAGCAGTAGCGAAAGCCGAAGGCATAGAAGCAACTGATGAGGATATCGATGCAGAAATCGCAAGAATAGCCGAAATCTATTCACAAGAGGTTGATTCGGTTAAGGGTATTTTCGAAACGCAGGGTACTTTGCCTCTGATTGCCAGAGATCTTCAGATGAAAAAGACAATCGCTTTTCTTACAGATAATGCCAAAGTGGTAGCAATCAAAGAGACTGAGAACGAAACGGAAGTTAACGAAGAATAGACGATAGTGGAACGTAAATTTTGAAACGAGGTGAATACAGTGAATCTAGTCCCGATTGTTGTGGAACAGACACAAAGAGGCGAGCGTGCTTACGATATTTACTCCCGTCTGCTACGTGAACGTATTTTGTTTATCGGCAGTCCGATTGATGATAATGTAGCCAGTCTTGTCATAGCCCAGCTTTTGTTCCTAGAAAGTGAAGATCCGGAAAAAGATATTAGCATTTACATTAATTCTCCAGGCGGACTTGTCCACTCAGGCCTGGCCATTTACGATACCATTCAGTACATCCGGCCATCTGTATCAACCCTATGTGTTGGGTTAGCAGCCAGCATGGCAGCAGTTCTGCTGGCAGCAGGTACCAGAGGGAAACGCTTTGCGCTGCCCCATAGCCGTGTAATGATTCATCAGCCAATGGGCGGCATTCAAGGTCAAGCAGCCGATATCGAGATCCATGCCAAAGAGATCCTGAAAACCAGGGAACGCTTGAATGAGATTCTTGCCAACCATACTGGCCAGCCTTTGGAAAACATTCAAAGAGATACAGATCGTGACTTCTTTATGTCTGCGGCTGAGGCGAAAGAGTATGGTATTATTGACGAAGTCTTTCTGCCACGCAAAGAAATCAGCAAGTAGGCAGAGAATGAGGTGATCACATGTATAAGTTTGATGATGATAAAGCGCAGCTGAAATGCTCGTTTTGCGGAAAGAGCCAAGAACAGGTAAAGAAACTAGTTGCAGGCCCTAATGTATACATCTGTGACGAGTGCATTGAGTTGTGCAATGAAATCATTGATGAAGAACTCCTGGACAGCATGGACTTCGAGATTGAAGAAGTGCCGAAGCCTGCTGAGATTAAAGAAATCCTGGATCAGTATGTGATTGGTCAGGAGCGAGCCAAGCGGACATTGGCTGTGGCCGTGTATAATCACTACAAACGAATTAATCTGGATTCCCGGATTGATGATGTTGAGCTGCAAAAAAGTAACATAATTATGATGGGGCCCACAGGCTCAGGGAAAACGTTGCTGGCTCAGACGCTGGCTCAAATCCTCAACGTGCCCTTTGCCATAGCGGACGCTACTTCACTGACGGAGGCCGGCTATGTGGGAGAAGATGTGGAAAACATTCTCCTAAAACTGATTCAGGCAGCCGATTATGATATTGAGCGGGCGGAAAAGGGCATCATCTATATCGATGAAATCGACAAAATCGCTAGAAAATCGGAGAATCCTTCCATCACGCGTGATGTCTCAGGCGAAGGTGTGCAGCAGGCACTGTTAAAAATCCTGGAAGGGACTGTGGCATCTGTTCCTCCTCAGGGTGGGCGCAAACATCCGCACCAGGAATTCATCCAAATTGACACCACCAATATACTGTTTATCTGCGGCGGTGCCTTTGAGGGCATCGAGAAAATGATCCAGTCTCGCATCGGTAAGAAGGGCATGGGTTTTGGGGCAGATATTAAGAACAAAGATAAAGCAGATAAAACCGAAATCTTAAAGCATGTCCTGCCAGAAGATCTGCTGCATTTTGGCTTGATCCCTGAATTTGTTGGCAGAGTGACGATTATCGTTAGAGTGGAAGCATTGGATGAGAAAGCACTCGTGAGAATTCTCACAGAACAACGAAATGCAATGATTAAGCAATACCAAAAAATATTTGAGCTGGAAGGTGTCGATCTGGAATTTTTGGATGATACACTTGAGGCGATAGCCGTAGAAGCCATGAAACGAAACACTGGAGCGCGCGGTTTGCGGGCGATCATGGAGGATGCAATGCTGGATGTGATGTTTGACATGCCTTCTCGAGAGGACATCACACGCTGTGTGGTGAACAAAGAAGTCATCACTAAAAAGCAGGAACCTCTCCTCATAACGGCTGAGAAAAAGAAGAAGAAACGAAAAAAGGAAGAAACGGCATGACACGGTCCCTGACCGTGTCTTTTCTTGAAGGAGTATTCTTGACTAGAAAAGAAACATCTTAATTGAACCATAATCGATTAAGGACGGATTTGACTTGGAGGTGGGAAAGTTGTCCAAATCAATTGAAGACTCAGGAATTGTGCATGATTTGCCTTTGCTGCCATTGCGTGGTGTGCTGGTATTTCCATATATGGTGATCCATCTGGATGTGGGTCGTGATAAATCTATCCATGCCCTGGAGAATGCTATGCTGGAAGAAAAGCTGATCTTGCTTGTATCCCAAAAGGATGCAGCTACAGACCAGCCAGAACCAGAGGATATGTATCAGGTGGGCACCATTGCAGAAGTAAAACAGCTGATTCGCATACCCGGTGGAGCGATCAAAGTACTGGTTGAAGGATTGGCCAGGGGTAGAATTGAGCAGTTTTTACCCCACGAGGAGCATTTCCGCGTAGAAGTCACTGAAATTGTGGAGAGAGATAAAAAATCAGTGGAGATCTCCGCTTTGATGCGAAGTGTTATGACTCAATTTGAACAGTACTCCAAGCTCAGCAAAAAGGTGTCCCCAGAAACTTTAATCAGCACTGCGGATATTGAAGAAGGCGGACAGTTGGCTGATATTGTAGCATCCCATTTGAACCTGAAGCTGGAAGAGAAACAGGTACTTCTTGAAACATTTCCAGCAAAAGAACGGCTGGAGAAGATCTTGGCCATCGTCACTCAGGAAAATGAAATCCTAGACCTGGAGAGGAAATTAAATATCCGGGTACGCAGACAAATGGAAAAAACCCAGAAGGAATACTATTTACGGGAGCAGCTAAAGGCGATTCAGAAAGAATTGGGCGAAAAGGATGAAAAACAGGCAGAGACGGATGAACTCCGAGATAAGCTGGCTGAGATGGATTTGCCGGATGATGTGCGTGATAAAATCGAAAAAGAAATTGAACGGATGGAGAAAATGCCACCCATGGCAGCTGAAGCCGTGGTAGTCCGAACCTACTTGGATTGGGTAATGAGCCTGCCTTGGAGCACATTAACAGAAGACCGTCTGGATATTAATTTTGCTCAGAAGATTTTGGACGAAGATCATTACGGATTGGAGAAAGTAAAGGAACGCATCTTGGAGTTTCTGGCTGTCCGTGCATTGGCTGATAAAATGAAAGGACCGATTCTATGTCTGGTAGGACCGCCTGGAGTAGGGAAAACATCTCTGGCGAAATCAGTTGCCCGGGCATTGGGGAAGAAGTATGTGCGAATTTCTCTGGGAGGAGTGCGTGACGAAGCAGAAATTCGTGGTCACCGCAGGACTTACATTGGGGCGATGCCCGGCCGGATCATTCAAGGGATGAAACAGGCCGGATCCAAAAACCCGGTTTTCCTTATGGATGAGATTGACAAAATGAGCACTGATTTTCGGGGAGATCCTGCTTCTGCTCTCCTGGAGGTCTTGGATCCGGAGCAAAACAGTGCGTTCAGTGATCATTACATCGAAATTCCCTTTGACCTATCGAAAGTAATGTTCATTACAACCGCTAATGCGCAACACAATATCCCCAGACCGTTGCTAGATCGGATGGAAGTCATCTATATCTCTGGATACACAGAAGTTGAGAAAATGAATATCGGAATGAATTACCTGTTGCCAAAGCAGCTGAAAGAGCACGGGCTGGGAGAGAAGCAAGTAGGTATTGACGAAGCGGTTATGTACAAAATCATACGCGAATACACACGGGAAGCCGGAGTCAGGAACCTGGAACGGGAATTGGCTTCGATTTGCCGCAAAGCAGCGCGGAAGATCGTTCAGAATAATCAAAAACGGGTAAAAATCAGTGAAACCAACTTGCGCAGCTATCTCGGCATACCACGCTATCGATATGGCGTAGCTGAGAAAGAGCATGAAGTTGGCGTAGCCACAGGCGTGGCCTGGACCGAAACCGGCGGAGATATATTATCCATTGAAGTGTCCTTGATGAAAGGGAAAGGTGGCCTGACCTTAACTGGAAAACTGGGGGATGTAATGAAAGAATCCGCCCAGGCCGGATTCAGCTACATCCGTACACGCGCCGCCATGCTGAATATTGAAGATAATTTCCAGGAAAAGTATGATGTCCACATCCATATCCCTGAAGGGGCCATTCCTAAAGACGGACCGTCAGCAGGAATTACGATGGTTACAGCCATGGTATCGGCACTGACCAATCGGCCGATTCGCAAGGATGTTGCGATGACTGGCGAGATTACCCTGCGGGGCAGGGTCCTTCCCATCGGCGGTGTCAAAGAAAAAGTGTTGGCCGCCCACCGAGGTGGGATCAAGATCATGATTTTACCGGTTGAAAACAAGAAAGATCTGGAAGAAATCCCCCAGAGCGTTCAGAAACGGATGGATTTTCGCTTGGTCGAGCATATGGATGAAGTGCTGAAAATCGCCCTTGTTTAACAGGAGGTAGCAAATGAAAGTGGATGATGCAAAGTTTCTTCTCGGTGCCATGAACATGGCACAATTACCGCCCGATGGCCGACCAGAGATAGCCCTGGTTGGACGGTCGAACGTTGGAAAATCTTCTCTGCTCAATGCCCTATTAGGCAGAAAGAATCTCGCCCGGACCAGCAATCAGCCAGGGAAAACCAGGCAGATGAACTATTACCTGATCAATGATTCCTTCTACTTTGTGGATTTACCGGGTTATGGCTATGCGAGGGTATCCAAAAGTGAGCAGGAAAAATGGGGAAAGCTAATCGAGCGCTATCTGCGGGAGAGGAAGACCCTTTTGGGGGTGCTGCAGCTCATTGACAGTCGCCATGAACCCCAAGAGAGTGATGTGCATATGTACCAGTGGCTGGCACAACAGGGTCTTTTTACGGTGGTTGCGGCGACCAAAGTGGATAAGATTGCGCGGGGAAACTGGCAAAAGAGTGCTTCACAGATCCGTAAAAAGATCCATTTGGAGAAACATCATCCCTTGATTCTTTTTTCAGCAGAAGAGAAAACGGGGTGTGAAGAGATGTGGGCGGTGATTGAAGCACTGCTCAACGCAGCCCAAACGCATAATGAGTGATGTGTTAGCACGGCTATTGATTTTCCTGTCCCTTGACAGAATGCTGGGTGAATGTGTAATATACAGGTAAGATAAAAAAGCGCTTGAAACAGGCAATGAAGGGAAGGAGTACACTGTGAGCCTGCCAGAGAGGGGAATACTCGGCTGAAAGATTCCCTATAGGACAAGCAGTGGAATGTCGTCCTGGAGCTTTTCCGGTGAAAAGTGTAACCGGAAACGGAGACGTCCGTTACAGCATGAGTGTTCCGATTTATTCGGAAAACGAAGGTGGTACCGCGGAAAACCTCATTCCGTCCTTTGACGGCTTGAGGTTTATTTTTTTGGAGGGAGTGTTTGCTATGCAGGACTCAAAGAACTTGCCTACTGTGTATGATCCAATATCGGTGGAAGCAAAGTGGTATGAATACTGGTTGCAGGGCGGTTACTTTCATGCAGAAGTGGAGCCTGATAAAAAACCCTATGCAATTGTTATTCCACCCCCTAATGTAACCGGATCCTTGCATATGGGGCACGCATTGAACAATACGCTGCAGGACATTCTGATCCGCTGGCGGCGCATGGCCCAAGACAATGCGCTTTGGGTTCCCGGGACAGATCATGCCGGGATTGCCACTCAGGTTGTTGTTGAAAAGCAATTGGCGCAAAAGGGTCTGACGCGCCATGATCTGGGGCGGGAAGCTTTTATTGAAAGGGTCTGGGAATGGAAGGAGCAGTACGGGAGCACTATCCTAAAACAGCTCCAGAGATTAGGAGCATCCTGTGATTGGGAACGTGAACGATTTACCATGGATGAGAAGTGCTCGCTGGCTGTACGGACTGTGTTTGCACACCTGTACAACAAAGGCTTGATTTATCGAGGGGATTTTATTATCAATTGGTGCCCCCGCTGCCTTACAGCTTTGTCTGATCTGGAAGTAGAGCATGAGGAGATCTCCGGCAAACTTCACTATGTGAAATATCCCATAGAAGGTTCCGATGAGTTTATCATGGTTGCTACGACTCGTCCTGAAACAATTCTGGGGGACACGGCGGTTGCAGTTCATCCGGATGACAAACGCTACCAGCATATGATTGGCAAGACCGCGATCTTACCCATCATTGGCCGCTCCCTGCCCATCGTTGGCGATGAGTATGTGGATCCTGCTTTTGGTACCGGTGCTGTGAAAGTCACACCTGCCCACGATCCCAACGATTTTGAAATCGGCAAAAGACATAATTTGCCCAGTGTAATCGTTATCGATGAAAATGCTGTGATGACGGCTGAGGCAGGAAAGTATCAGGGAATGGATCGTTATGAATGCCGCAAGGCAATCCTGGCCGATCTGGATGAACTGGGATTACTGATTAAGATCGAAGAGAATCCTCATTCTGTCGGACATTGTTCCCGGTGTGATACTGCCATTGAACCTCTGCTGTCGAGGCAGTGGTTTGTGAAGATGAAACCTCTGGCAGAACCGGCAATGCAGGTTGTAGAAGACGGTAAAATTCGATTTGTTCCGGAAAGATTTAAAGGAACATACATGCGTTGGCTGGAGAATATCCATGATTGGTGCATTTCGCGGCAGCTTTGGTGGGGGCATCGTATTCCTGCCTGGTACTGTGATGCATGTGATCATATCACTGTATCTGTGGATGAGCCCAATGCCTGCGAAAAATGCGGCAGTGGTGAAATCCATCAGGACAAGGATGTTTTGGATACATGGTTCAGTTCTGCTCTGTGGCCATTTTCTACCTTGGGATGGCCGGAAGAAACGCCGGAATTAAAACATTTCTATCCCACATCGGTTTTGGTTACAGGATATGATATCATCTTTTTCTGGGTAGCCCGGATGATCTTTATGGGATTGGAGTTTTTAGGAGAAGTGCCATTCCATGAAGTATTCATCAATGGACTGATTCGGGATGCTGAAGGGAAAAAGATGAGTAAATCAAGGGGCAATACCATCGATCCGCTGGAAATTATCGACCAATATGGCACTGACACCCTGCGCTTTACCCTGGTTACGGGTAGTACTCCAGGCAATGACATTCGCCTGTTTCCTGAGAAATTTGAAGGCATTCGCAATTTTGCCAACAAAATCTGGAATGCTTCGCGGTTTGTTATGATGAATTTGGATGATGATGGGGCTTATCTGGAATCGGGGCTGGTAGAAGAGCGACTCACTTTGGCCGATCGCTGGATCATCAGTCGGATCCAGGAAGTCACAGTCGAAGTCGATCGGCTTTTGAAGCGCTATGATATCGGTGAAGCTGGACGAACCCTATATGACTTCATCTGGAATGAATTTTGTGACTGGTACATCGAGCTGGCAAAGCCAAGACTCTACAACAAAGAGAACGAACTTGACCGGCGGCAGGTGCAATACATCCTCTGGTATGTGCTACAGCGCACCATGCAGCTCCTCCATCCATTCATGCCATTTATCACAGAAGAAATCTGGCAGCATATGCCTCACTCCGGAGAGACCATTATGACCAGCCAATGGCCTATTGCGGAACAAAGATTAATCAATCCCCAAGCGGTTTCTGAGATGAATCTGCTGATGAATACTGTGAAAGCCATTCGAAATATTCGTGTTGAGATGGGGGTTGGCCCAGGTCCAAAGATCGAAGTCATCCTGCGCGGGAAAACGATTGAAGAAATCACTCTGCTTACAGAAAACAGGGCAATGCTGGAGAAGATTGCAGGCCTTGCAAAGCTGACAATCGAGGAGATCCAGGCGGAAAAACCAGGGCAGGCGATGACTGCCATTGTCGGCCCGGTAGAGGTGTATGTTCCCCTGAAAGGGCTGATTGACAAAGAGAAAGAAATTGGGCGCTTA
>CAZDAI010000060.1:0-3054 GCA_964503545.1 uncultured Candidatus Sumerlaeota bacterium | reverse complement strand
ATTGATCGAAGCTCACCTGCCTTATGCTGTGCAGGAGCTCTCGTAAAAATCCCGAATTAATGAGACTGGAAAGGAGGGAGGGTATGGATTATCAGGAGGCAATGGCGTATTTGAAAACACTGCAAAAGTTCGGGATGCATCTGGGTTTGCAGCGAATCCGTGCTTTGCTTGAGTGCATGGGGAATCCACATTGGAACCTTCCCTGTATTCATGTGGGCGGCACCAATGGCAAGGGATCTGTGTGCGCTATGCTGTCTGCAATCCTTTCTGCTGCGGACTACAGTGTCGGTACATATATTTCTCCCGCACTGCACCATTTCAGTGAACGAATATCCGTTTCCGGCGAACCGATCCCGGAAGATGATCTGGCTGCTATCATCACCAGCTTGAAGCCTCATGTGACCGCCCTGGGCAAAGATGGCGATCATCCTACTGAATTTGAGGTAGTGACAGCTGCTGCATTCGTATATTTTGCCCACATGGGAGTGGATGTCGTCGTTCTGGAAGTTGGCTTGGGAGGACGGCTAGACTCAACCAACATTATTGAGCAGCCATTGGTTTCAGTGATTACAAATGTAGGGTTTGATCATATGCAGATCCTCGGCAATACCTTGGCTGAGATCGCCTGGGAAAAGGCCGGAATTATTAAGCCCGGCAGGCCGGTGGTGACGGGTGCGGTCCATCCTGAAGCACTGCAGGTTATTCAAAAGCGCTCTGGAGAGTTGCACACCCCCCTCTATATTCTGGGGCATGATTTTACTGCTGAAGGATTGGCAATGAGCTGGTCTGGACAAAGTATAAGGGGACAAAGCATCGATAGCGTTTATGATGAACAGCAGCTGGCGCTCCTGGGGGAGCATCAGGTGCAAAATTGCGCATTGGTGCTGGCAGTGATTGACTTGTTACGCAAAGAGCAATACACCATTCCAGAGCAGTCGGTCCACCAGGCGTTAGGGGCGGCAAAATGGCCAGCACGCTTTGAGGTTATTCAGCACAATCCGACAGTGGTCATTGATGGTGCTCATAATTCAGATGGCATGCATGCTTTGGCGGCTACACTGTCAACGTTGGCTCAGTCCCGGGGAATCATTCTGGTATTGGGAATTTTAGCGGATAAAGATTGGCGACGGATGAGTGAGACCGCAGTAGGATTTGCTGAAAGAATCATTTGTGTGACGCCAGGCAGCCCCCGCGCTCTTGAGGCGGAAACGCTGGCTCAGCACATCATAGCATCTGGTAAGAGTGCGGAATCATTTACAACCGTTGCTCAGGGGATTGACCAAGCGCTCATGGACTGCAGACCAGACGATATCGTGTGCATCGCCGGGTCTTTGGTAACGGCCACGGAGGCACGGGTTTATTTTACCGATGCGTCTGTGCGCAGGATTTGACGAAGCAGGTGTTTTTCTTGTATGATGGAAACAGAAATTCCGCTTATTTTACAATAAATCTTGCATCAGGAACTCAATGACAAGAGATATGATGAATATTTTCGACAATATTTGGCTTCTGGCCCAATTTTTCCAGCAAAATCCTTCTCAATTAGCCCTTTATTTGATATAATTATAAATGTTGTATACATGTTTTTCTAGAATGGAAAAACTATTTGCAAGAAAACCTGCAAAAGATGATTTGTGGATACTAGTGAAGGAGGCGGTACGGGTGCCCCTTACCCTTGCAGAAGTGAAGACTTTACTCGAAGCTGAATTACTGACATCAGGAGGCGATTTGAACCGCCCAATCACAGCCGCATGTGCTTGTGACCTGCTGAGTGATTTATTAGCGTTTAACCGTGAGGAATCCGTACTGTTGACAGGTTTGGTGAATCAGCAGGTGATCCGGACAGCTGAGATGATCGATTTGTCCGGGATTGTTTTTGTCAGAGGCAAGCGGCCATCGGCACAGGTTATCGACCTTGCGGAAGACTTGGGTATTGTCCTCATGACGACAGAGAAGACCATGTTTGAATGCTGTGGAATCTTGTTCGGATCAGGGCTGGAAGCATCATTTGTTGTCAGGTAAAGCCAGCCATCATCTGCTTGGAGGTATCTGGATGACAAACCAACAGGACAACAACTCAGTAATAAGAGTATCTTTTAAGGTAGAGGGAAAGGATTTCAACGCTGCAGGAGAGGCTTCTAGCCGGATAAAATCAATTCTGCAGCAGTTGGGAATCCGGTCGGATATTTGCCGCAGAGCCGCCATTGTGGCCTATGAAGCGGAGATGAATGTGGTAATCCACGCAGACCGAGGGGTCATAACGTTGGAGGTTCATCCCGATCACATTGATCTCGAAATCGTCGACGAGGGGCCAGGGATACCTGATCTGGAGGCTGTCATGGTGGAAGGGTTTTCCACGGCTCCGGACTATATCCGGGAAATGGGCTTTGGTGCCGGGATGGGACTTCCCAATATCAAGCGATCATCCGATGCCTTTTTCATCGACTCTGAGGTTGGACGAGGCGTGACTCTTCGAGTTAAGATTAACTTGTAGGTGCAGATCTGAAAGTGGGGATGACAATGGACAGATACTTTCATTCTGTGCGTCTAGATGAAGATAAGTGCAAAGGCTGCACAGTTTGTATCAAAGGCTGTCCCACGGAAGCTATCCGTGTCAGGGACGGCAAGGCCCACATCATTGAAGAACGGTGCATTGACTGCGGTGAGTGCATCCGCAAGTGTGCACATCATGCAAAACTGGCGATTGCTGATTCGCTGGACGATTTGAAACGTTTTAAATATCGAGTGGCACTGCCAGCACCTGCTTTGATGGGTCAGTTTCGACGGGATGTTCCGCCGGAGAAAATCCTCGGAGCGTTATTGAAACTAGGATTTGATGAAGTTTATGAGGTTGCGCTTGGTGCAGATTTTGTGACAGCGGCCATAAAAGAATACTTAAAAAGGGATAATTTGCCGCGACCGCTTATTTCTTCCGCTTGCCCGGCGGTTGTACGGTTGATCCAGGTTAGATTTCCCGACCTTTTGCCTAACATAATTCCTCTGGAAACACCCATGGAGATTGGGGCAAAAATGGTCAAGGATAAGCTGGTGAAA
>CAZDAI010000059.1:0-12601 GCA_964503545.1 uncultured Candidatus Sumerlaeota bacterium | reverse complement strand
TAGCATCTCTGGTGAAAGCGGTCAAGCATTCTAAACAATTTCAAAAATTGTGATATAAAATTTAGTCAAGCCGATTCAGTGAATAAGTTCTTCGTAGTCCTGTTGAACAGTCTTCAAAGATGCAATCATTATACGTATCGAAAGTGTCTTGTCGGTGAGAAGTCGGCATAAAAGGGTCACATGCTCGGAAATAAAGACTTCTAAGCACTATCATTCACAATGATGTTACCATCACTGCCCGTATTCCTGCCGGCCAAAACATATTTGGAAGATCGGAGAAAAGTAGCATTGTTGATGCTATTTTAATTAACGGTTTCGGATCCCGTCTATTCCTAGTAAATAAATTACTGGGCGAGATATTGATACCATACCTAATAGATACCCATAACGAACCATATTTAGAATAATGGAATGTCTAAAAACCGTAAGAACTTCTCAGCCCGAACTGATATAATACCACTAGGAATTGGTCAGGGAGAGAATCCTCCTGGATCCTCTCAAAAACTAAGTCAGGCGGGTGAGTGGGATGCCGAGGGCAATGGAAAGATCCGAAAAGGACGATAGACGGGTGGATCAGCAAAGGCCAGCATTCTATGCAGTAAAATCGACCGGTATTTTCTGCCGGATGTCATGCAAATCGAGAAGGCCGTTGCCAGAGAATGTGCGCTACTTCGAGAGTGCTGAGGCTGCTGTGGATGCAGGTTATAGACCTTGTAAGCGTTGCCGTCCGGACCTGTCCATCTTTCGACCGATCCAGGATATTGCCGTTCAAGTTAAGGCAGCAATCGATCAGCATTACGGAAGCAAAAACGCCCTTGCTGAAACAATGCAGAAACTGGGTGTATCCAATCATAGGATTGCGGAAGTGTTCAAACAGGAGTATGGTTTGTCACCTAACCAATATAAGAAAGCCGTGCAGATGAAGCATGCTCAGAAGCAACTCCGTGAATCAACAGAATCCATCACGGATATTGCTTATTCATTGGGTTTTGAGAGCATTTCGGCCTTCTATTCTTCATTTGGCAAATCGTGTGGCATGACACCGAAAGAATTCAGAGCTCGGGTGGGAAAATCCCTTATTGCAGAGGACTGCACCACCCATGTTGTAGAGACAGAATTTGGACCGCTTACCATTGTAAGCAATGGGGAAGCAGTTGTAAGGCTCCAGTTTGGCAGGGGAATTTTGGCGGAAAAAGAAATGAAGGAGTCGGCACTGATTGCCAGAGCAGCAGACGAACTGCGTGAATACTTTTCTGGCAGAAGAACGCGATTCACGATTCCCCTTGCACCGCAGGGTACAACTTTCCAGAAAGAAGTCTGGACGTCGCTTTGTCAAATTCCATACGGTGAAACCCGGGCGTACAAAGATATTGCAGCGGATATCTGTAAACCGGGAGCCAGCCGGGCGGTTGGCATGGCAAATAATAAGAACCCGATTCTGATTATGATCCCCTGCCACCGTGTCATCTATGCGAATGGAGCGCTGGGGGGATATGCCGGCAGTATTGATCTGAAGGAGAAATTGTTGATCCACGAAAAAGAAAACAAAGCTTTTGTGAGTGTGGAGAATGTAAAGACATGAAAGGGGTCTGGATTATATGAGCAAACTGTACTTCAATCCTGGCTGTGCCCTCAGTATCTATAAGCCGGATATGGAAAAGAAAATACTGCTGCTTCTGCAAGAGCATTTAGGGGAAGTTACTCTGCATAAAATCTGCTGTCAGCATGATCCACAGCTGCCCGAAGGTTCAATGATCATTAATGTCTGTGCCGGCTGTGACAGTCGTTTTAGTACACTTTATCAAGGGGTCACCACCATCTCCATTTGGGAAGTTATTGCGGGGATAGAAGGATTTCGTCTGCCTGATTATGAAGGATTGCGACTGTCTGTTCACGATGCCTGTCCAATCCGAGGCAAGCCGCAGGTGCATCAGGCAGTCCGCCGTATCTTGGGAAAAATGAGAATATCAGTGGTGGAGGCAGAATTCTCTGGCACACATTCCATCTGCTGTGGTGACAGCTTCTACAAGAAGCTACCTTTGGAGAAAGTGCACCAGCTGATGAGGAGCAGAGCAGAATCCATGCCATGCGATGATGTCTGTGTCTACTGTGTTTCATGCATTAAGGCCATGCATATCGGAGGCAGAACACCGCGGCATCTGATGGATTTGATCATGGCTGAAACTACAGATCCCCAGACCTATGATACTGTCCGCTGGCACGAACAGCTACAGGAATATATTAGAGAGCATTAGGCTGACCTGTGCGATTCTGGGAAAGAGTAGATTTGAGCAACGGGTGTATTCGGATGGTACCATCGCATCCATAACGGCTGATTCTCTTGTATTCACCGAAGCCTTTGATAAACAAGGGCTTTTTTCATGTAAGGGAGTTTTTTATTTTGCAGAATACTCTGCATACAAAACAAAAATTGCCTTCAAATCTACTAGAGGGCTCTGCTTTAAGTCTTCATACGTTTATCTATGGTCAAAATGGACACCCCACCATGAACCCATGGTTGCTACTCTGCGGATCTGGCAGGAAAGAACCAAGAGATGCAGAATGAAGCAGTACATGCAGAATAAGCGAGAAAGCGACGGTTTGCTAAAGAGAGGAGAGAGACCGGTGGTGGAAGTGGACGAATACGGGTTGCTGGCTGAAGACTATGACTATCTCAATCCCAAAGCAGAAATATTCAAGCAAAGAGATTTTTTCTGCACACTGCTTAACCGATACAATATTCGTTCTGTACTGGATTGCGCCTGCGGCACAGGGTGGCATCTGGTGCTGTTGGATGATTTGGGTGCAGAAGTCTATGGATCGGATTTATCGACGGCCATGCTGGCTCAAGCCCGAAAGAACACGATGGGCAGAGATATCCCGCTCCGGCAAGGAGATTTTCGGGAATTGGACCAGTTCTGGGACAGGACTTTTGACCTGATTATCTGCACGGCCAACAGTCTGAGACATATGCTGACGCCAGGGGATAATTTGGCAGCACTGCACTCCATGTACCATCGCCTGTCGCCTGGCGGGGTGCTGCTGATTGACAACGGGTATTCTGACAACCTGATTAACACCCGGCCGAAAGTGCTTCCAGGGCGACTGCATCGGGATCAAGCGTTCTATTTTATCCTGGAGTACCCCAATCCGGAAGAGATTGTATTTACAATCTTGCACATTCGTAAAACCCTGGACACATTTCAGCACCGGTACGATATTGTCCGCTTGAATGCGCTAAAACGTGCCGATTATGAAAAACTGTTTGCAGAGACCGATTTTGATAAAGTGTCATATTTCGGCGATTTTCATAACAGTCCCCACTGTTCGGAACGCAGCCCTAGATTGATCATGGTTGCTCAGAAGGCTTGAAGGGTAGGGAACTTCATTGATCCAGGAAAAAGTAACCGTTGCCGCCATTCAGATGCGAAATGATCCCTTAAACAAAGAGATGAATTTTCTGCGGGCAGAACAGTTGATTCGTGAAGCGTACCAAAAAGGAGCCCGGATCATCCTGCTGCCTGAACTACAGCCCGGGGGCTATCTGGCCAGCGAGGCAGTTTGGCCGTTGGCAGAGGGAGAAAATGGCCCCACCACCACATGGCAGAAAACCCTGGCCCATGAGTTGGCGATTACATTGGGGGCCGGATTTCCGCTTTGGCGTGGTGATGATCTCCTCAATGTCTACCAGGTATGCGACAGTGAAGGAGCAATCTCAGGAAGAGTGGAAAAGAGGAAGACTGAAACGGATGTTTTTCTGCCCGGTAAGCCTGGAAATCTGATTGCAACTTCGGCGGGGAGTATGGGTTTAGGAATTTGTGCTGACAATCATTTGTTATCATTTCTGAAAGAAATGATCAAGCTGAGTCCGGACTGGATGGCTATGCCGCATGCATGGCCCGTTCCAGTACGCACCGGTGGACCGGTATCCCCGGCAGATATCCAAAAAGGGGTAGATGATATGAAACATTTCCCGCTCATCTACAGCCAGACATTGGGGATTCCTGTTGTCTTTGCCAATGCAACAGGCCCATTGCTGCCGATGAGTGGCGCGATTGGCAAACTCATGGATCCTCGTTATTTCGCCCTGGGAGGGCACTCGATGATTCTGGATCATACAGGGCGCTGTCTGGCGGCTTTAGAAGATGAGGAAGGGGTCATTGTCGCAGAAATCGAACCGGGGAGACGAGGCAACAGCCTGGTAATTCCCGAAAGTTATGATGGATGGCTCCATAAAGGGAATTTGATCATGCGAAAAATCCTTATGCCTCTCGGCAATTTTACCAGCCGGCGCCGCTACAGCAGGCAGCGTGCGGCCCGGGCTGAATTTGCCCAACGGATTCACAAGCTGGAGGGGAGATGATACCATGCTGGAGATTCCGGAAGCCAAAGTGATCAGCCAACAACTGCAAGCGGCAATCGTAGGTCAATCCATTGTCTCTGTTGCAGCGGGACGCTCACCGCACAAGTTTGCCTGGTATTACGGTGACCCGCAGGACTATGAAAGTGTACTCACTGGGAAAACCATCAGCGCAGCCAATGCAGCGGGTGGGATGGTAAGAATTGCTATTGATGATTATCGTTTGCTCTTTGGTGATGGTGTTGCGCTGCGCCTGCATCCCCCAGGTGAAACACCGCCCCGCAAGCATCAGTTGCTGATGAAGCTCAGCAATGGGGCGCATCTGTCCGGCAGCGTGCAAATGTATGGCGGACTGTGGTGTTTCCAGGAAGGCGCCTTTGACAATCCCTACTACGAAGCAGCCTGCAGCAAACCGGATCCTTTGAGCAAAGAGTTCACTGCGGAATATTTCTCAACCCTAGGCAATGAACCAACTGCAGGCAGACTCAGTGCGAAAGCATTTTTGGCAACCGAACAGCGGATTCCCGGATTAGGCAATGGCGTCTTACAGGATATTCTCTTCAATACCGGAATCCATCCCAAGGGTAAAATGCAGACCCTGGATGCTCTCCAGTTGAACAAACTGTATCATGGTGTGGTTCAGACACTCAAAACGATGACGCGTCAGGGTGGCCGGGATACCGAGAAAGACCTTTATGGCCGACCTGGCAACTATATGACAAAAATGAGTCGGCTGACCGTCGGGACGCCCTGCCCCACCTGTGGCGAAACCATCCGGAAAGAATCCTACATGGGCGGCAGCATCTATTATTGCCCGATCTGCCAGCCCCTCTTAAAAAGTTGATTAGTTTAGGCCATGGAGCTGAAGCAATTAAGCACGATGGGAGGTGATTTCTGTGCTGGGAGAACGAATCGAAGAAGTTGGAGAAGGACTGATTATTCGGGAATTTACGGTAGATGATGCCCAGGCCATCATTGACGGACAGCGGGATCTCTATGACCGGGAATATGGCTTGAATACGGAGATTTGGCAAGGATATCTCACAAGTGCTGTACAGGATTTTGTGGCACGTTTTGACCCGGACCGGGACTGGCTGGCGGTTGTGGAGGAAAATGGGGATGTTCTTGGTGGTGCCGCAATTACCCATACAGATCCAAAAACAGCCCAATTCAGATTCTTCTTCTTGGATCCGAAGCTGCGCGGGTTGGGTCTGGGTAGGAAACTCTTTGATCTGGCTATTGATTTTTGTCGGCAAAAGAGCTATCGCCACATATTTCTCTGGACTTTCAGTACGCTGGATGCAGCTCGATACCTGTATGAAAAGAAGGGGTTTACAATCACCGAAACCAAAGAGCATGCAGACTGGGGCACACCGGTAACCGAAGAGCGTTGGGATCTGGACATCTGAGCAGGACCTAACCTTCGATCACAGCAACAATGACAGGAGACAAATATGAAACAGTTAAAACAGATGATACCGGCACTACTGATCATTTTCTGCGGGTTTTACATTTTGCCCTTCTTTGGCAGGGATACTGGGAGCTTTATGCTGATTCTGCTTTTGCTGCTGCCGGGACTGTGTTTGGCAGTCTCTTTCTACCACGGATATCGGGTCGGGCTGCAAATGCTTTATCCTATAGCGGTCGGTCTGCTCTTTTTCCCCACCCTTTTTCTATACTACAATTACACCGCTTGGGTATACATTGTTATGTATGGACTGATCGCTTTGCTGGGGATGGGGCTCGGCAGTCTGATGCGCAAAGAAAAATCCTGATCGCGTACCAGGGTGCATCTGCTTATACGCTTAGAAATAAGTTCCGCCATTGACATCGTTTAGGGCTGCAAAAGCGCGGATCACATCGCGCCGCGTTACAATTCCCACCAGCAGGCCGTTTTCAACAACCGGCAGGCGTTTAATGTTGTGCTCAACCATCAGTCGGGTCATTTCACCCAGGCTGGTGGTTTTACTGATGGTGATCACCTTTTTTGTCATGAATTCTGCGACCGGCAGACGCAACAGCTCAGCCAGATCGTGTTCATAGGCATCGGGATCCGCCTCATTCATCATCGCCTCCAGCAGTTGAATATAGTCGGGCATGTGAATCCGTCGCTTTTTACGAATGATGTCCGACTCACTGATGATGCCGATCAGCTGCTCCTGGTCATTCACTACCGGTATGCCACTAATGGTATGTTCATTCATGAGCTTCACAACTTCTTTAAGGGTAGTATCCTTGTGCACACGAACCAGCTTGCTTGTCATAATATCTTGTGCTTTCATAAATCTTGCCTCCGATCAGTTTTCCTTCTCCAGCAGTCTGGGAGCAAAATACTGAATACCGACTGCGCCAAGGGGCGCGGTCACAATGATAGAAAGTACCGATATGGCTAGCATAATGTCTCCGCCCGGGATGCCCATGGCAAGTGGAACCCCGCCGATTGCAGCCTGTACCGTCGCTTTGGGCAGATAGGCAATAGCACAAAACTTTCGTTCATTCCAGTTGAGGGAACTGTGGCGCGTGGCAATAAAAACACCCACTGAACGAGCAGCCAATCCGCAGATAAGCAAGAGCAGTCCTGATCGTCCTGAATGAAGAACCACTTCTAGATTTACTGCTGTACCGATCAGAACAAACAGAAACAGCTGCATCGCGATCCAGAGATGGTTCAAATTGTCTGCCAGAGAGGACACATACCCATTGCCCCGATCCTGGAGAATGAAGCCGACAGCCATCACGGCTAAGAGTCCTGCAAGCGAAAGAAGTTTTCCCAGCCAGCTAACGCCAATGGCAGCAGCCAGTACAATCAGCAGCTGCTCAGTAGATTCAGATTCCAGCCGTACCAGGATCTGATTGACAATCAGACCGCCCATCACTCCCAGTAAGATTCCACCACCGATCTCCAAGGGAACCATTGCAAATGCTGCTCCTGTGCTCCCTGGAGCGGCAGAGCCAGTTGCGAAACCAACAAAAAGCGAGAACATGGTAATAGCGAATACATCATCCAAAGATGCCCCAGCCAGAATCAGCATGGGGATGCTTTTTTTGTTTCCTAAGCCCTGATCTCGCAGGGTTAGCATTGAAGGGACCACCACAGCAGGGGATACTGCGGCAAGGATAAAACCCAACATGCCGCCCTGCTGCCAGGAAAATCCCAGCAAATACATGGACAGAAACATTATGGTCAAACCTTCGCACAAACCGGGCATAGCGCTCATCTTCAATGCCGTCTTTCCAATCCGCTTCAGAATCTGCCGATTCATACCCAGTCCAGCTCTCATCAGAATGGTTATCAAGGCAAAAAGCCGCAGATCATTAGCCAGGGATAGAAAAACCGGGTCAAAGACATTCAGCATGTAAGGCCCCAAAAGGATTCCCAAAATCACCAGCCCTACCAAACCTGGCAAACGAATTGAGGCAAATAGTTTTTTTGCTGCAATCCCCAGGACAAACACAAGAGCGATACCAATCAACATAGAATCACCTTCTTTGGGAAAAGAAAAACTCCTCCCGAATTTTATCGGCAGGAGCCATC
This sequence comes from uncultured Candidatus Sumerlaeota bacterium, assembly GCA_964503545.1. Classification (GTDB taxonomy): domain Bacteria; phylum Bacillota; class SLNR01; order SLNR01; family SLNR01; genus JAXGQE01. Next base: position 4,706 of record CAZDAI010000059.1, on the reverse strand, counting down.
AACATAACTGTGGTTTGGGTTTCCCCGGGTGAGCTCCATCACCCCACATATTATATATGAAACACACCAGAGTGGTCAAGGAACAATACCTTTTAGAAATTTTCAATTCCTGTATGACCTGGCGAAGCTTGTTGCCACGAATCCCGTCATCGAAAATTATGCTCGCTGATCAGCGCTGAAAAATATACCCAGTACATCATGGCCAAGCCGGCTGCAAGGTGCAGCACGACGATGACAGGCAGGCCAATCATGAATTTCGAATGTCTCGTCTTGTGGCGAATAGCCAGCATGGCCACCAGCATCATGCTGGCACCGCCGAGGGCCGAGACAAAGAACAGGGTGCGCTCCGGTACCCGCCAGTTGTGCTGGATGGCGGCTTGCTTATCATACATGGTCAGGATTAGAGCAAGAAAGCTGATACTGGCAAAATAATAGATGAAATAGTTCACGATATCACTCCTAATTGGCACTAGGTCTTATTGAGTCTCGTAACCGGTCACACTATCTGATGGGGATGAAGAAGGTTCTGACTTTTTATCCTTCGGGCTGCTTATGTTTTTTGGTTGCAGATTAGTATGTTCGTTTATGCTATTTTACCAAAATACCCATCACAATGAAACATTCCCTATGTGGAGTCTGCATGTGCAGTCATAATTCTGCAATGATCAAGGGATGAGAACACCATGTCAATACCTTCAGGAGATGAAGCATGGAACCGGTGAACGAAGGATTGAGCCAAGTGTTTTTAATTGCTGACATCAAAAATGAAAGGAATGGTTGATTTCACTGCTGACTCGAAATACCGGCGGGGGGTTGTGGTAGACTGGAATCTTTACAAAAAATCTGGTACAATATAGAGGAGTCTTGCGATAGCAGTCGAATACCAATATGTGGACCGGAACCTGCTCCTGAGATTGGAGTCGGAACCCGGCCCGGCGGTCGACAGAGCAGCATAGAAGCACCGTCCGGGCAACCGCGAGGATGACTCCGCAAGCAAATGCAGTGAGACAGGTTTTTTTACGTGAAGAAGGTAGGTAGATTTTGAGAGGAGGGTACTTATGCCAAAACCGGTTGTAAATCAAGAACGATGTAAAGGTTGTGAAGTGTGCGTTTCAGTGTGCCCCAAGAAGATCATGGTTTTGATGGATGTTATCAATGAAAGTGGATATCATCCTGCCGGCTGTAAAGATGAGGCGGCTTGCATTGGCTGCGCTTTTTGTGCGCTGATGTGCCCGGATGGAGCCATTGAAGTATTGAAGTAAGAGGCAGGAGCCGTCTGGGAGCAGACGTGCTAACAGAAAGGAGAGACAAAGTATGGCAAAAAGAGTACTGATGAAGGGGAATGAAGCGGTTGCCGAAGCGGCTATTCGAGCCGGCTGTCGTTATTTCTTCGGTTACCCCATCACCCCACAGAATGAAATTCCCGAATATCTATCCCGGGAACTGCCCCGTTATGGCGGCAAATTTGTTCAGGCTGAAAGCGAATTGGCTGCCATCAACATGTTATTTGGAGGAGCAGCTACGGGTAAACGCTGTCTGACATCTTCATCGTCCTGCGGCATCAGCTTGAAAGCAGAAGGCATGTCCTATATTGCAGCAGCAGAACTTCCCTGTGTTATCGTTGATATGTCCCGGATGGGTCCCGGAATCGGCGACTTAACCCCAACACAGAGTTCCTATCGGCAGGCTACCCGCGGCGCTGGCCACGGTGGTTACAGGAGCATCGTCTTTTGCCCCGGCACCGTGCAGGAAGCCTTTGACATGATGTTCGATGCTTTTGAAATGGCAGAAAAACACAGCATTATCTCCTACATCTATGCGGATGGCCTGATTGGTCAGGTTATGGAACCCGTTGAACTGCGCGATCCTATTGACCCAGAATCCTTGCCGACACCGGATTGGGCGCTGACCGGAATGCACGGCCGCGGACAGGCCAACCATGCTCATTCCGGCACCAACGGTGCAATATTTGAGCGGCTGAACAAGGAAAAATACCCAGCGATCGAGGCGGCAATACAGCGCTGGAAGGAATCCAACCTTGAAGATTGCGAATATGTTGTAACCGGTTTCGGTACTGTTGGCCGTATTGCGGAAGTAGCTGTAAAACGGGTTGCCGAAGCCACTGGCAAGAAAATCGGCTTTATTCGGCCGCTGATTGCCTGGCCGTTCCCGAAGACCGCTTACGCAAAGATCCCGGATTCCTGCAAAAAAATTATTGTCATCGAAGCCAACAACGGCCAGATGCTGGAAGATGTAGAGCTTACCTTGAAAGGCAAATTTGACGTAGCATTTGAACCAACCTGGGGCAGCAATATGCCGACAGTTGAGCAGGTTGTCGAAATGCTCGAAAGACAACTGTAAGGAGGTGCGACAAATGGAAAAAATCTATCAGAAACCAAGTCTGATGTATGATCGGAAGATGTCTTACTGTCCCGGTTGCACCCACGGCATTGCTCACAAGCTGATCGCTGAGGTCATTGAAGAACTGGGCATCCAGGAAAAGGTTATCGGTGTTTGCGGCATTGGTTGTTCATATTTTGGCGCATACATCAAGATGGACATGATTGGTGCGGCTCACGGCCGTGCACCGGCAACAGCAACTGGCGTAAAAGCCTGCCGTCCGGAAGAAATCGTCATTACCTACCAGGGTGATGGTGACTGCGCTTCCATTGGTGCTGCAGAAACACTGCATGCAGCGGGCCGGGGTGAGAAAATCACCACCATTATGATCAACAATGGCGTCTATGGTATGACGGGCGGTCAGAAAGCCCCCACCACCATGATTGGCCAGAAAACCACCACCACACAGGATGGGCGTGATGCTGAACGGGATGGTTTTGCCATGCGTGAAGCGGAAATCCTGGCTGCCGTGCCCGGTGCATACTATGTGGCACGTGGTTCACTGGATACCCCTCAGAATGTGAAGAAGGCAAAAGAATATATTAAAAAAGCCATCCAGGCTCAGGTAGACGGAAAAGGTTACAATTTTGTTGAACTCCTGTCCACCTGTCCCACCAACTGGGGTATTTCTCCAGTGGAAGCATTGGCTCGGGTTAAAAATGAAATGATTCCTTATTTCCCCTTGGGTGAGAAGGTAGTCGACGGAAAGCCCGTCTAGGTAGAATCCGATTTTATGTTATAAGAATCATAAGAGGTGCTTTTATTACGCTGGATCAGAATTTTCCGATCCAGCGTTTCTCTTTTTTTTTGCAGTATACAAAGGAGAAAATCGGTGATAGGATTGGAGTGAGGTTAGAATTGGAATAATTTTAATAGATTATCAGTTAGCCAAAAATACGATGGAAAACTGAAAGGTTGACAATTGGTAGAAAAATCAAAAAGGTGGGGAGAACACAATGGAAAAAGAGTTTATAAAACTGCGGCGTTTCAATTTTATCATGGGCTGTCTCCATTTTGTACAAGGCTTGGCTATGCTGTATTTTGCCAACAATGTTATCCAAACCATTTCTGAGTTCAAGCCAGAAATCATTCAATTCTATTTGACTTTCAATCCGCAAACCATGTCGTTGGAAGTAGCTTCGCGAACGCTTTTTGAGCTTCCTTTTGGAGTTTTTGTAGCCGTTTTTCTACTCTTATCTGCCGCAGCTCATGCTTTGATTGCTATTCCTGCCGGTTTGAATGCCCGGTACAATGAAGGATTGAAGAAGGGAATCAATCCGTTTCGCTGGGTTGAGTATGCCCTTAGCTCTTCGGTGATGATTGGACTGATTGCCACCCTTTTTGGCATCTATGATATTGCATCACTGATGCTCATTTTTATTGTCAATGCTTGTATGAATCTTTTCGGGCTTGTTATGGAACAATTGAATTCCGGACAGGAGAAGGAGAATGTGAACTGGGGGCCTTTTATCTGGGGTTCAATGGCTGGTATCGCTCCTTGGATCGCTATATTTATCTATATGTTTGGGACTGGAAACTTCGACCAGGTGCCGTGGTTTGTCTGGGCTATCGTTGGCACATACTTCGTCGCATTCAATTCATTTCCCATCAATATGATCCTCCAGTACCGGCGAGTCGGGAAATGGCGAGATTATTTGTATGGAGAACGGGTATATATCACCCTCAGTCTGGTGGCCAAATCCGTACTCGCCTGGCTGGTGCTTTTTGGTGCGATGCAGCCTTGACTTGAATTGCCGATTCTGCAGGTGTATAATGTCTTTGTTTAGACTAACTGAATCGGGGGTGCGCTGCTATGAATGTTTCGATTCGGTCAATGACAGAGGCGGACTGGGAGTCTGTCAGTCAAATCTATGCGAGCGGGATCGCAACAGGTAAGGCGACATTTGAGACAGAATGTCCAACTTACGAGAGATGGCACAAAGGGCATCTAGCTCATAGTCGGCTGGTTATGGAGGATGGCGAAGGCCTGGTGGGCTGGGTAGCCTTATCGCCTGTGTCCAGTCGGCAAGCCTACGCTGGTGTTGCCGAGGCCAGCATCTACATGGCAGAACGAGCCAGGGGCAAAGGTTTGGGAGGGCGTTTAATGGAGGCTCTGATCCAAAGCGCTGCTGAAAACGGAATCTGGACGATTCAGGCCGGTATAATCCAGGACAATACTGCAAGCATCCGCCTGGCAGAGAAGTGCGGCCTGCGCATGGTGGGCTATCGGGAAAGAATCGCAAAAGACACCCAAGGCAAATGGCGCAACACCGTGCTTATGGAGTGGCGTCGCCCTGATGACCGGG
>CAZDAI010000058.1:0-12625 GCA_964503545.1 uncultured Candidatus Sumerlaeota bacterium | reverse complement strand
AACCTGCCCATGAAACGAATGATGTTAGCAACTGCCGGCCCAAAGCGAATCGGATTGGCCAGTTGTTTGATATCGGCAGGGTTAAAGCGACCTTCATCGACCAGGTGTTCAATGGTTCTCACCAGGGGCTCCATCATCTTGGTCTGATCTTTGGCAGATCGTCCCTGCAGTCCTTCCAAACCACCTTTGATGGCTGTTCCCAGATACGTTCTGCCTAGCCGCTGGGCCAGCAGTTCAAAATAGGCCTCCAGGTAGTGGGACTGACTGCTCTCCGGGAAACCTGATTGAATAAAGAAACTGATGCTCCCGGGCGAATCCGGCAGTCTTTCCAGAAAATGCATTACATGGGACGGCATCCCGTGCACATAAAGAGGCATAAAAAACATGACATTCTTTTCGTTGGCAAAAGACTCCGCCCAACCTTCCCATTGATCTTGTTCTTTCAAATCACGGATGACCACTTTTGGCCCGCTGGTTGCTGACACTTCATTCAAAACCGTAGTCGAATTGCTACCGCTTCTTCTGGGTGAACCATTGTAGATAATCAGCTGGTCCATAGGATCTCCAGGAGAAAATGGTTGTGTGCGGTTCTTTGCCTGCCGGTTATTCAGCACCTTCAGCTCTACACCCTCACGATCCATAATCCGGTATGCTTTTGCCTGGAAATGGTATGCGGTCCGATACAGATAGTCTTCAATGACTTGCTCTTCTTGTGCTGTCAAACCGTCGGTATTGAAATGAAATACCAGATCCGGGTATGATTCGTAGCGGGCAATATGATGGCATTCATTGTCCACAATCTCAATATACGGCAGATAGTGGGGAATGGTACGATCCAGAAAAGCCTTTGCCCGGTGGTTGATAAACCCTTGGGCTGTATCCAGCAGCAGGATCACCGTATTACTGTTGACATACTTGGCATAGACTTCGGCCATGGCATCATTGAGCACGCACTTGCCCGGCGTTTTCAACCAGCATGTCCAGCACCCGATGCATGGCTCAATTGCGCGGTCTCCCATGGCGATTACATGGATCGGCTCATCATACAGCATTTGAATTGAATCAATGGTTGCATTCGTTGGTTCTCGTCTTAAATCGATCAATGTGATCATATCAATTTCTCCTTGCCATGGATCAGATTAGATTGCTGCATCACCAAATGAGAGCGTTTCGCCGAAAAATTCCAATCAGTCAGCGACCAGAGTACTGAAAATAAGATGAGACCGTGTTCTACGCAGTTATACACGCACCGGTTCCGCCTCCTATTTGGTATGTTCCCAGTCTCATTTAGCTAAATCCATTATATACCCCTTGGTCAATTCATGGTACTGTTTCCTGTAGGATAATCATTGCGTGTTGCTCCATGGGCCTGTCCCATGCAGCATCTTTGAATAAGCTAGCAATACACATCCTGAATCATCACATTAGGGTGTGTATTAGGGTTGATACTTTTCCACAGAAATATTATTCTTCTGATACTCTCTCCATCCTGTCAATGTTAGCCATGATCGTAGAAAAGAACCGGCGGGCAGCATTCATGTTCTCAGGATTGATTCCTGCATAGAATTCATCCATAAATCTCATACCTTCTGGGGCAATTTCCTGCCAGAAAGCAAAGCTCTTTTCAGTGACAGTAATTCGTGTCACCCGTTGATCCTGACTGTCTTTCTCCAGGTTCAGCATCTCCTTAGCCGCCAATTTCAGCGCTAACTGCTTGACGTTCTGGTGAGATGTTCCCATCTCCTTTGCTACTTCTTTCAGTGTTGGCGGGCTGTCAAAGAGATTCATGACCACAAGCAGCAAAAACCACTGTTTGGATGTGATGTTGTATTCTTTTAATGTCCGATCCAATAGGGTATCCAGCTTGTTTGCCGCCACTAGGATGATTCCGAATACATATTCCATATCTGACACACTGTCCAATCTTTCCATTTCGCACCTCCCTTTCAGAACAAGTTAACCAGCAATGCTGCTGAGATAAGTATCATTAAAAGCGGATGACTTTTACATCGACTGATGGGTGATCGTTGTCCGGCTGAATCTTTACACTAACCTTACCGTCTGCACCATAGCCTACTAGGATCAGCCGGTTCACCCCTTGGGGTACTGATACAGAAATGACTTCCGTATGGGTGTTTTCGAAAATCGTTGTTACTTGATTGGCTTCACTGACATGACACAGCTTCAATTTCCCCTTTGTGATAGCAGCTGATACATCCAAGTCCAACATGGTCTCTTCATGGGCAGTGATTTCCCACACCGTCTCTTTGCCGTAGAAATCGGCAAATTCGACGGACAGCTGGCTGATTCGCACATTACCCAATCGATTTGCATATGTGTAGCTATCACCTACAGCTGCAATGATGCTATCATCCTCATATGCGCGTTTTTGCAGATCGCCAATGGTGGTGCATGAGGAAAGGAAAAACAGCGCCAGAATTAACCCGCACGTGAGTTTCCTTTTAGTTGACCGCATGGTATCCCCTCCACTTAGTTTGATCAATATTGATTAGCAGAATCGCCAGAAATCCAATAGCCAGAAGGTTAAACCCGGGGAACATAACCAGCTCAATCATGCTAACCTGCACACCGCTGATCACCATATTAATGATCATGGCGGTGATCGCTGTCAGCATGGTTACTCCTTTGAAGAGCATGACTGAAGAGAGGAGATATCCGAAAGGATGCCGCCGCATCAACAGCGCCCCGGACAGAAAAGCTGCGGGCACCACAAAACCCAGATCCATCCCTTGAATAACCAGAGTTGTATAATGCTCTAGACCTTCCGGCACTGCATTGCCGGATAGGGTGGGTGCAATCTTTGCCAGCCACAGTAAGCCAATCATAGCGCCCAGAAAATATTGGAATCCACCCAACAAGCGCACCGGTAGTTTTTCGGTAAACGCCGCTGCAGTCGCTATGAGATTAAATTCCAGCAGGCACAGGGTGAAGGCAAAAAAGCTCATGGACATCAAGGCCACATAGAGGATAAACAATGGGTTGTACATCCAGAGAAAAGTATATGACATGTAGGTATAGAGTAAATATCCCAAGGTACCGGTGAGCATGAGCCCTCCTCGCAAAGATCCCTTTCCGGTCAAGGTACAGGATATAATCAGCAATGGTATTGCAATGAACAGGGTAATAAAATCCGCAGCTCTTCCCTGTGCTGCAACGGAAACTGAATCATATTGATACAGTCCCTTCCCGTGCAGAGTAACTGTCTCGCCGTGAACTGACTGGAATTCAGTCAGTTCACCCTCGCCCTGCATGGTGAGGCCGACAACACTGGCTACAATGGAAAGCAGGATAATGCATACAATCAGGATTGATACGGGTCTTTTCATCACCATGGATATCACTCTTTCTACAATAAATTTAAGGTAATATATTACCTATATTTAGATAATATATTACCTAATTTAGTTTGTCAAGTATTTTTTTATCAATTTCTTTGAAGCACAAAGTGGAATAAGCTCAATCATCATATCGGTCTAGCTGAGGTCCCTCTCACCCTTTGCCTCTTACCGTATTCTTTGCTCATTGACGAATATCACTTTTTCGCAACTAAATCAGAGGCAATCATTTTTTGATATCTGCAAGAAACGCTTGCGCCTCCTCAGCTATAATATCTGCATGATCATGATGAACATAATGACTGGCAGCAAGTTGCATGGTCTTGCTAAATTCAATTTTAGCTATATACCCAGTTAATGCTTCTCTCCAACCGGGGGCTATGTCTTCTTGATCATTAGAAATGAAAAAGTACATGGGAGTTTTTACTGGAGCCTCTAGCTGTGCTACTTTTTCAGCATTTGCTGCCAAAAAATCCACTTCCCTTAACATATCCATGGTGAAGGATCTGCTGTAAAAAATAGCTATGTACTGATCCTTCTCTTCTGCCGATAAATCATCTGATTTCAGTAAAGGCAGGTTTGCTTCCATTTCTGACTTGGGCATTAACCTTGAAAGCCCTATTCGCGAAATGAAATACATCAGGTTGAGCTGGATTCTGCTCGGTTTGGGAAGCAGTTGGACTGTTTCGGGCGTACACGGATCGAGACCAATTATGGCGCTTACTTCATGGGGATATTTTTGCGCCCAGTACAGAGCTTCTAACCCTGCCATTGAATGAGGAATAAGCACATAAGGAGGCATCTGTCCGGAGCTTTCTAGTACTTGCCGTGTTTCCTCCAGCATCGTCTCCATGTCCTTTGGGCTCTTGGATATCTCACTCCAACCATACCCTGCCCTCTCGATGACTGCAATTCTGAAACCATCCTTCATTCTCGACCACACGGGCTTAAAATCCAATGTTGGAGAGCTAGTACCGTGGCCAGACATAAACACTAGGGTAATATCTCCATCACCTTCTGTAAACACATGAAATCTTTTTCCATTGACTTCAACAATGCTCCCGGGCGGCGAGTATTCTTTCGCTTCTTTTTTCAATTGATTGCTGTGATTTATCCCAAGTGTAATAACCAAAATTGCTAGAATCAGCATTAAACCGATTAAAATACCCACCCATATTTTCAATATTCCTTTGCCTCCTTATTCCGAATTATTGGATTACGCTCGCGCTTTTCCAAGGCATTTGTTCTCTGAAGTATAAGCATGAAAGGTAGCCCATATTGAAAGCCTTATTCGCCGTCACAGGAATGTGTATGATTGACTTCTTTCCAGCTTTTCTTAACACATAACCACCGGGATCTCCCCCCACAGGACCCATTTCAATGAGATAGTCTGCCTGTCTGATCAAAGGATTTTGTTCTATGACAATAACAGTTGCACCTTTTGCAGTCAGCTTATCGATAACATTCACAAGCTTTCCAACATCTATTTCGCCAATTTCGAGGGTCAGCAAGTCTGCGATAGAATATCCTCTGTGATGAACAATCAGTATCTCATCCAGATATCGCTTTCCGTCACATTTCATGCATTCCACAAATATCCTGCATAAAGTGCATCTAAATTGCTTTTCACCTGCTCCTATGAATTCTGGGCATTGTCTCTTGATGCTATTAAACCTGAAGTACTCCTTTCTTAACCACATCTTGTCCGATTGACTGAAATGCTATCTTTTTCATTTGCAATCGATCCTTTCCCTCTGGCAAAGTTTGCTGGAAATAAAGCGGCTAAAACCAGACCTGCTGCTAAAGCACATATAGAATACATTAACCAGGGAAAAGCGGATGGGAATAAGGAGGATAAGAACAGGTAGTCCTGATTCATACTCCATGAAACTCCAGCAAATAATGCTAGACCAAGTCCACATTGCAGAATACCCAGACCAGCAGTTTTTTTCGTTAGCCTTGAAAGTGAACGGCGCCCTTTTCGTATCCCTCCCCCAGTTGTTAAGAGCAAATACAGAGATGCCATTATAGTAAGTCCAATCACGACCCACATTGCGGCCATTCCCAACAGTATGATTTCCATCCCCACTTTTGTGGCAAGCGACCATCTTGACCAGTCCCGCAAAATGTAAGCAATCAAAGACCAGCTTCTCTGACTGTTTGTCAGAATGACTATCCCCTCTCCCGCAATAGGAAAGCTGTGAAAATGTGTCATCCATCCATGGCCTTGCCCCCCATGAAAAACGGCTTTTTTGCCATCGGGGGTAATATCGATAAAGTAGCCCAATCCATATGATTCAGAAACCATACCATACATTCCGGGAATATCAACAGCTGGATAATATAGTTCATTCACAGATGATGGATTTAGCACCAGGTTTCCGTCATTATTTATCCCCGCCATGCCAGCAATCATAAAATGGGCAAGATCTTCAACGTTGGCAAACAGTCCTCCGGAGGCTTTTTCCGCGTAGACATAGACGGGGACAGGATTGCCTTTCAGATCATATCCGACTGGTACTTGTGTTTTTATTTCAGTGCTCCAGTCAAAATTGGCATGTTTCATCCCCAGAGGTTTAAAAATCTCCTGCTCCATATACTCAGAAAACCTTTGTCCGGTTACTTCCTGGATCAATAATTCTAAAAGATTGAACCCCACATTGGAATAGGCAAATGCTGTCCCTGGTTCTCTGATCAATGTTGCTTCCTTTGACAAACTCTCTTCTAAGCTGGGAATTTTAGCTTCCGGAGAATACTCCAGCCCGATTGTACCCAAAGGCATGCCGCTGGTATGACTCAGCAATTGTCTGATGGTCATGCTATCCACTGGGAATGAAGATTCGGGTAATTCCCAGTTTTTCAAGTACTGATTGAGCGGATCATCTAGATGGATTCTCTCATCCTCTGCTAACTTCAGTACACCCCACGCAGTAACTGGTTTGGATATCGACTCCACGCGACAAACGGTATCCACTGTCATTTTCCGATTATGCTGAATATCCGCATAGCCATAAGCATTTGACCAAACCATTTGCTTTTCGTGAATAATTGCTATGCTGACTCCTGGTATCTGATAATCCCTCATTATCTTAGGGATCCGAGTATCCAGATATGCTGTGAACTCCTCCACGGATCCGTTTAGATCAAAACCTTTTGCTGCAGATAATCCCTCATTCATCATTATGAATGCAACCATCAGTGCAGCCATCACCAGCAATGCAATGCACTTTCTCCCTGACACATAATCGCCGTTCCCACTATTCTGCAAAATGGCATTCTCCTTTTACTCGTTTCTTGCAAAACTCTCAACCATCGCTCCCAGAATAAGCCCTACGCCTGTTCCAATGCCCGCCCAGATCACAGTGCCAGTTAGAATGATGCTCAACCCGGCGCCTATGCCTGTTCCATAAACCAGTCCTACCCCTGTATATGGAATCTTTGCTTTTTTCCCCACCATTTCGTCATCTCCTCCTTTAAAAAAGTTGCAGATCTGCTACTCTGTCAGATCCTGAGCACGAGAAACCAACAGTGTCAACCAAAAGAACAGCGCCGTCCAAGCGAGCAGCCCCAAGAAAGCATATTCATTTGCCAATAGTACTGAATTCTCAGGGATTGTCATTGCATTGCTGATCAACCAATTAGAATTTGCTAGAGCGTTGGCCATTTGCCGGGGCAGAAATCTCAGGAATACTATTCTTTCTCCAAAGATCTGACTGCTTAGATTCTCGAGTAAAGCAAAAGCTATCCCACCGCCGAATGATGCTGCCAGCGAGCGGGTGGCGACTGCGAGGAAAAGAGTAAAGCTAGCATAAGGGAAAAAGCTGAAAACCGTACGCATAACACCCAACATAACTTGAGTAAGATTGATCTCACTAAAAGCAATTGCTCCATTGAGCATCAGGGTGAAGTAACCGGTCATCGGCATACTGACCAGCAAAGGCAGTGTGGCAATCAAAAAGAGGGGTAACAGTATTGCGGTTGATTTAGCTGCCCATAAGGTCCACCGATTTAGCCCTCTGCTTAACCAGAGGCGCATTGTTCCCAAACTGTAATCTTGAGATGACACAGTTGCAATCAGAAGGATCACAATAATGACCCCAAGCTGGCTCGAATGCTGCAGAGCAGCTACCAAAGATAAAGGCCATGTAATGGCTGCACTATCTGCTTCACCCACCAGTGGGCTAAAATAGATACCGGCAAACATAATCAGAGATATCCCCACCAGCATGGCCAGGGCAATCCAGACCAGACTCCGTCCAAAAATTTTTCGATTTTCATTGAGTACAACGCCCCAAAACATCATTGATCATCACCTTTCTTTGTAATATCCAGGAACAGGCTCTCAAGATCCGTTTGATCGGCGGATACATTGCTGGGAATAATCCCCCGATCTACGAGAAAAGCGACCACCTCTTCAGACGATACTCCACAAACAGCCACTTCATTACCCCGCACTTCTGCTGTACTAACTCCTTCAAGTTCATTCAGCATCAGCGCAGCCCTCTCCGGATTCGGGACCCTGACGAGAACGGTGGCTGGTTTTCTCAATAAGTCAGCAACATTGCCTTCTATGACGATGGCCCCATGACTGAGGACAGCAACGCGATCACACAAATGCTCCACTTCATGGAGCATATGGCTACTCAGAAAAACTGTAGTCCCATCAGCGGCAAGAGATCGCAGTAATTCCCGAACCTCTCGCATGCCGGCAGGATCAAGTCCATTGGTCGGCTCGTCCAGAATGAGCAGCTTGGGGTTGTTAAGCAACACACCGCTCAGGGCTAATCTCTGTTTCATCCCCATCGAATAACTGCCAACCTTGCGCTTGCTCGCTGATGTTAGCCCGACCTGCGCCAGGACTTCCACAATACGCCCCCTGTTTATGCCACTGTGAAGCCTGGCCAGCATGCGTAAATTTTCCTCCCCGGATAGGTAGGGGATAAAGCCTGGCTGACCAAGCATTGCTCCCACCTGCTTCAGGCCTCTATTATTTCGCGGGGTTACCTCATCTCCCATGATTTTCACTTCTCCATCCGTAGCATGGATCAGACCTAGAATCATACCGATGGTGGTGGTCTTTCCCGATCCATTAGGGCCTAAAAACCCATAGACCTGTCCCCTGCCAACAGACAGACTGACTTCGTTCACCGCAGTAATGTCTTTATACCGCTTGGTGAGGTTTTTTGTTTCCAAAATTGTCTCATTCATAATGCATCCTCCTTTGCTACTTTTCTATAGCATAGGCCATACACATTACAACCACATTACAGAGACATAAATACCTTCTTAATATTGCAGCGTAGACAAAAAAAAGCCCCTGAACGGGGCCGAGCGTCTACTGGGTGCAGTTGTCTCGCATTTAGTGACTGATGGGGATGGTGAACCAGAAAAGTGCGCCTCCTTTTGGGCTGCTTTCTACACCAATCTCGCCGCCATGACGTTTCACAATTTCTTTGCTGATTGCCAGGCCAATGCCACTTCCGCCGCTGGAACTGTTCCGGGCTAGATCGCTCCGGAAGAAGCGTTCAAAAATGCGCTCTCGATCTTTATTGGGCACACCCGGCCCGTCATCCGCAACTTCCACTCTGAGCCACCCTCGAGAGCGGGATACTTTTACACCGATCCACAACCCTTCGCCTCCGTAGGTGGCGGCATTGGTGAGTAGATTATCCATGACGCGCTCGATCTTACCCGGTGCCAGTTCTGCCCAAAGGACTTGATCCGGTATTCCCACATCCACCGTGAAACCCTTCTCTTCCAGACTAGGCAAATAACTGATCACTGACTGGCGGACTACTTCTGCCAGATTCGACCGTTTTGTCTGCCAGGTTTCAGATGCTCCCGCTTCCAGGGAGATAAGCTCAAACAGGTTATCCAGCAATCCCTTTAGTAACAACCCCTTTTCATGAATTACCGATAGGGACTGCGCTGGATGCTCGGCAATGTCGTCTTTGAGTAATTCAGTATGGGCCAGCAGAGCAGTCAGGGGCGTTCGTAGATCATGGGAGGCAGCTGCAGCAAGGTAGCGACGTGTTCCATCGGCAATTTCTGCTTCTTCTTTGGCTCTCTGGAGCTGTGCTGCCATAATATTCACATCTTTCTCCAATTGGCCAATTTCGTCTGCACGCCTGCTTTCTTCAATACGAGCCTGAAAATCACCCGCCGCCAAACGGGCCATTATTGCAGACACCCGTCGTATGGGTGTGACAAGATGATGGCCAAAATACCAGAAAAGAAGCAGACTGGTGACTAATGCCAAGAGCGGAATAGCAATAATCACAAGAGGAATCAGCCCTGTCACCGGATACTTATTCATTTCAAGCACAGGCTGTTTCAGTTTTAATATATAAAACCCCCACATCTCTCCATCTCTAGTTAACGGAAATGTCAGGGCTCGCATACCCATCTGCCCCTCCGAGGGAGGGAGCCATTCCAGAATCTCGGGTGGGGTTAGGAAGCGTTCTGAATTCTCGTCACTGGCATACCAGACTCTGCCCTCCGTATCGATCACCAGGATCTCTTCAGCATCATCCCGCACTGAGGGCAAAGCATGGGCATCCAATCTTTCCAATCCGCCTGAGTCATCCAGCATTCCCTGGACCACAGCCGCTTGTTCCCTGATCCGTGTTTGCGCTCCGATCAGTTCTCTGATTCCGAAACTGTCACGGGCATAAATGACTAAAAACAAGCCCGAAAAAATGAGGGCCGTAAGGAGAAGGGCCAAAATGACCGTGCCGACGAATGTCAGCACCAGTTTTTTCTGTACTGAAAGGCCAGAAATCGCTTTCAACTATCTAGCTCCTTTCATCGAAGCGATACCCCAATCCGCGTACTGTTTTCAAAAACTTCGGAGCAGAAGGGTCTGCTTCGATTTTTTCTCTGAGGCGCCGGATGTGTACGGTAACGGTATTATCATCGCCCAGGAAATCCTCTCCCCATACCTGGACGAATATCTGCTCTCTGGTTAAAACTCTGCCACGATTTATTATGAAGTACTGCAATAGTTCATATTCTTTTGCCGTAAGGGGCAAAAGTGCGCCGTTGAGCCAAACCTGGCAGGCTGTGAAATTGACTTCCAACTCACCAATTTTGATCTGCTCTTCAGTGGACTTCGATAGGTCCTGATTATAATCATGATACCTACGCAAATGTGCTTTGACACGAGCTGTCAAAGCAGCTCTGGAAAAGGGTTTAACAATATAGTCATCTGCTCCCAAACCCAAGCCCAATACTTGATCGATATCGTCACCCCGCGCAGTCAAGAATATGATGGGAACATTAATGCCGCTCATCCGAGCACTGCGGCAGACCTCAAATCCGTCTAGATACGGCAGCATAACATCAAGCAAGACCAAATCCCATTGAGAATTCTTCAATTCTTCAAGGGCAGCCCGGCCATTGGCAACCCAGCCCGTGGCTATGCCCTCGCGTTTTAAACATTCGGAGATTGCATCAGCGATGTCTTTTTCATCTTCAATGATCAGAACTTGTGCGGGTGCCATGTCTGCCACGCTCCATCCTTACCTAAAATTTAGCTTTCACCTAATGAATTGCTGATCCGAATATCATACCCGATCATGAAAAGTGCCGCCTGGATAACTGTTGCTCGATAATTCAAATAACGCACAGGCAAATCAACAAATGATGAGTTGCCATTATTAGCTAATTCCCCAATGATCCAATTGGCCTTCATGTTATCAACTGTGTGCCTTTGCGGATGATTTGTGAAACTGGGCAGACGAAACTCCGCAGTGCTGGGATTTCGCCGGTTCCTCAAAATACCGGGTTCCTCCTCAGTTCTCCCTGCACCAAATGAGAATCTGATTGAATCAGGGATTAATTTGCAACCTTGCTCCTATGCATATTGTCTGGCAAGCAGCCCAAGGGCTGCTCCCACTCTGCCATCGTAGATAATATAAATATCAATCAGCAGAGAATAGATTTTTGTAAAACCTGAATTCATGATGATAGAATAATTATCACCCAATTTTGGGGACAAAACATCCAGTATTTTCATTGCTAATTTGTAATACATGCAAAGTTTGTCATTCATATCGAACAGCTTCTTGTCATTTCGCATCAGAACACCACCCCAGCGGAGTACTGCTAAGGATGCCTGCAAAGCTCTTTATGATTTTCTTGGTCTACCGCATTCCTCAGCACCCGGGCAGTATCTTTCAGATATTCAAAACTGTCATTAAACTCTCCCCTGTAACAATTCGGCCAGTCTGTGGGCAAAAGCTGCGAAACGGCCACCAATATTTATCATAAGCATCAAACAGGCTGTTACAGCCCATACTTTTTTTGCATTATCGAATGGTATTCATGGTTAATGAACCTGGCTCGTCCAGCCGCTTGGTTAACCAGAGAATAAATCCCTGAACAATTTCATCGCCGAGGTATTCCTTCCGCTGAACATCCCTTTTCCTTGATCAGATTCTTCAACATTTCGTTCGCCAGTTTTTCAGCATCCGCAGGTTGTATAATCTGCTGCCTTTTTCCTGACGCCCCATCATTGCCCCAATATGATTCATCAAGCAAGTGAGTCCCCTTGATAACCCGCTTCGTATCATCATTGATGATTTTAATAATCTCCACAATGTCAGTCTGAAAGAATGTCCGAAACAATGTTCGCCGTTCGAACATTACTGCCTAAATAGCGCTTGATTCTTTTGTCCAAACCATCTGGAGTTTCCATCCAAACAGCATTTCGGGCATTTTGAGACAATGTTCTATTTGGTGCATTAGTTAATAATGGTTAGTGCAGCCTCAATGAGTTTTCTATTGATGGAGATACCTCGCTCGCTAAAAGGCGGGCTTTTTCCTTTAATTGCACTGACTATCGTATATGCTTTCTCCCATAGTTCTGCAGATATACTCAATTCACGCATCTCCCATCATTAGCGGGGTTCATGAATCAGATGCCGATACTTTCTTTTTTCCGGGATAACCCCTCTGACCCCGCCCTCGGGCTCAGATACATCGCCCTGATACCGGGGGATCAGGTGGATGTGCAAATGCGCTATTGTCTGCCCACCGGCTTGTCCTTCATTGATTCCCAAATTGAAACCATCCGGGGTATACTGGTATTGCAGCTTTGCACGGCACATTTTTATAAATGGAATGAGTGATCGCTCCTCGTCTTCTACCAATCCTGTAATTGCAGGAATGTGCCGGTATGGAATGATCAGCAGATGTCCCTCAGACACAGGAAACTGATCAAATACGGCAAAGAAATGTTCATTGCGGGCATAATACTCGCTTTCATT
>CAZDAI010000057.1:0-12630 GCA_964503545.1 uncultured Candidatus Sumerlaeota bacterium | reverse complement strand
TTCTGGTTTTCCTGCAAGCCTGTGCAATTGTCTGAAAATTTTTCCTCGCCAGCAGAGAAACCTCCGCTATACAGGGCTATTCCTTGCACTTTTCTGTTCATTAACCTTAACCATAATCATTCTTCAACGAGCCGTCTTATGCTTACCATGACTCGTTCTCCTGTGGCGTTCCTTTTGGAATTTTACCTGCACGCCGTTTGTCATTATACCCGCCTCAAGGTAACAGCGAATCAGCTTAAGCACTTGTTTGTCTTCGAACCTCTTTGTAATAATGCCCATCTGAATATCACGGGTTACTCAGTTAAAAAAGACTCCTCCAGGTTGATGTCCCTGACGTAACAGTGTCTATCATTGACGTGTCGGAGAGCTGTGCGCAAAGCCATGCGGGCACTTTACCCCGGACAGAACCCGAAACTAGACGCTGAAAACCCAGATCGACTACCTGTGTTAGCACTTGCTCCACGAACTGCTGAATTCAGCGGTCAATGATTGGTGGGATTCCCAGCTCTCGGCTCCTCCATCTGGTTTGGGTATGTCTACTTTTCTTACTGACTAAGGATGGTTGCTACCGCCCCTTAGTTCCGATACGATCGATAACCATATTCTTTCAGATAAGGCAGTAGTTCATCCGTCTGCATACCGTCAATCCCATGATTCCCTTTGCTCCGGAAGTCCTTTTGCATTGCACCACTCAGATTATCCCTGTCCAGAATCCTTTCTAACTGATGGGCTGTTCTCTCTTGATTCGATTCTCTCGTGTGTTCGCAAATGGAGCACTCCCTACTCCCCCATCCTCACGGGCTTCCAGCTCCATATACTATATGCGCCCCGGTATCCATCCTCAATGTTCGATCCTTTACTATCACTGACAAGCGTGCGCCCAAGCCGGGCACACCACCAAAAACTGAGGCAGCGGAGTAGCTGCCTCAGCTTTGATCGTCTCTCTGATACCCCAAAACCTACTATCTTCCCCTAATACACATAGAATCCCATGTACAAAAAGAATACAACCAAAAGTCCCACGAGTAAGTCCACCAGCCATAGTTTATTCCCCGCTTTTACGACAAAATCGGCGAATTTCTTTGCCACTGCCTGCCAGTTCAGCAGGATCCCCAATGACTTTAACGATGCAGAAGTGATAAACAATGTAAGTACCCATCCCCAGGGAACATACTGAGTCAGGGTGGCGTACCACACCAAGGCAAATAGAAGCAAAGCATAGACTAAAAGCAAATTGACAACGATGCTGCGTTTTTCTTTACTGTACTCACTTTTTGCCCATGCATACAGGGCATTATGATAGAAGATTCCAAAAAATACTTTGATCAGACCTGCCGTGGCCAAAATTACGCTGATCCAGCGAAACATACTCCATTCCAACATTTCTCTGCCTCCTATTTTTTAATCTACCGTACTCGAACCCCCTCTCCTAATGATCACTATCTGTACAGGAATAAACCCATCCAGATCATCAACCCTGATAAGACCAGTACACTCCCATTAATTGCCGTCATTCTTTCTTTGCTATTTAGGCTTGATCTCACAAACTCCCGAAAAAGTTGGTAATTGAAGAGCAGCATGGTAATTTTCAGCATTGTAACAGTCAGCAGCAAGGCAAGGATCCAGCCATATGCAACCTCCTGGTGAATGGCCATAAACCACGTCAAACCAATAAGGAATAGGCCCGTAATTGATACTAAGATTACCCATAATGGGCGCTGTCGGGCATAGGCCTCGTGCTCTTCCCATGCAGCCCAACGCTTGCCCATTACGGCCATTGCAAGGCGGGATCCGATCCCTACTGCAGCCCAGCCAAAACATAAAATCCGAAAGTATGTCATAATCCTTCATCCTCCTTTGATGGTATTTACTTCGGTGACTTTCAAGTCACTTTTGCCGCAAAAAAAATGCTTGCTCATATTCTGTAATCAAACGCAATAAAGCCTCCTCTCATGCACTGTTACCATTGTCTTTTTTATGACTGATTCCGGAAATAAGCAACTCATAGAGATCGCGAACCTCGGACAGAATTTCTAAATAACTTGCCTCATTATACAGCGCGGTGAATTCAAATACGGAAATATGCCTTTTCTCTGCTAAAATTTGCGACGCCTTGGTCAGTATCATATTGACAAACCGACTGATGAGTTCTGGATTCACATCATTTCGAATCTCACCGCTGGCAACCCCTTTTAATATGAATTGCTGCAAATAGTCATGGGACTGATTCATGATCGCTGTGCGTGTATCAATATGAAAGATGTCGTTTCCAGGGCTAAGCACGCGATCCAGGAATTGCGCATAGAGAGGATTCTCAAAATCAAAGCGCGCTCCGGTCTCAATGCCAGACCACAATTCATCCCAAATGCTTGCGGCATCCTGCCTGCGGTTCCTTTCGATGAAATCTAGTTTGGTCATGACGGCATGCTCAATGAGATACTGGTAGAGATCTTTTTTGTCCGTAAAATACTTATACATGCTGCCTTTGGCAATATCAGCATCTGCAACAATGCGGCTTACCGAAGCTTCCCGGTAGTTGAAGCGGGAAAACTCCCGCAGACAGACCATTAGGATCCTCTTTCTTTTCTCAGGATCTAGATTCAGAAATGTCGATTTTGGCATATGGCAGCATCTCCTGGCTGGTGACTTTGAAGTCACTATCACTCTATCAAAATATTTAGGGGACGTCAAGCCCTCTTTTGAGGATATTGCTTGCTATTTAGCAAATCTCTCTGTTAGAATGATAACAACAATCACAATTTTGTGTTTAGTCCTTTATCTTGTCAAGGAGGGAGCTCATGCGCGGACGGATTTGGGAAATCGATGCGATGCGCGGCCTGGCGATCGTTCTTATGATCGCTTTCCACCTTGTGTACAATTTATCGGAATTCTACCGTTTCCCGATTGATTACCGCTCCGGATTCTGGTTGATTGTAGCCCGGTCTGCTGTCCTGCTCTTTATGGTTACAGCAGGGATCAGCAGCACGTTCAGCCGCAGCAATCTGCGCCGCGGACGATCCGTGCTGCTCTACGGTCTGGCGGTAACTTTAGCCACCTGGCTGTTCAATCCCCAGGCATACATCCGGTTTGGCATCCTTCATTTTATGGGAATCGGCATGATGCTCTATCATTTTTTGCGCAAGTTGCCGATTAATATGCTGATTATGCTGGGAGCTAGTCTGCTGATTCTCGGGCCTATCGTCACCGGCAGCCTGGTTGAATCGCCTTACCTCTTTCCATTGGGACTGGTCCCGGCAGGTTTTGTATCTACCGACTACTATCCTTTAATTCCCTGGTACGGATTCTTCCTTTGGGGAGCAGCCATTGGCAAGTACTACTATCCGGGAGGGCAGAGTCTGCTGCCAAAGACACCCGAACATCGCTTTTTACCCTTTCTGGGTCGTCATTCCCTCTATATTTATCTGGTGCATCAGCCGATTCTGCTGGTGACATTGGGGCTCTTTTTTTCCTGAGGAGCATGGATTTCTTGAGGTAATTTTCACATCGCATTGGAGGATTGACCAAATGATTTTCTATTCCCACCACAGTCCCTTCTTGTTAGCAGCAATTATGCTGAGCCTGCTCCTCGTTTTCGTCTGGAAAAAGAACAACTTCCGTGCCGGTCAGGTTTTTCTGCTGATGATCGCCCTGGTTCTATTTTGGAACCTTACCTTTTTTCTGGAGTTGATCCTGCCGGATCTGGAAATGAAAATCCTCATGACCCAGTTTCAGTTTATTGCCATCGCATTTTTACCCGTTGTCTGGTTTGCTTTTACCTGCCTCTATACGGGTTTTCCCACCACATATTATCACTGGCTCTTCCTCTCCATTATTCCTGTGCTGACAAACATACTCATCTGGTTTGTACCGCGTCCCAACTGGTTTTGGGGCGTGCCAGCCATTACTGCTGGAGAATTGTTCCCTGTCCTTGACTACAATTATCAGTTCTGGTTTTATTATGTCCATGCGCCAGTGAGCTATGGCATATTTTTGCTCTCCATCGCCCTGTTTCTGCGTGCATATTTAAAGAAGGCAGCCGTTTATCGTTTTCAGGTGCTGACCCTTCTGGTCGCTTTGCTCTTACCTCTGATTGGTGATCTGATCTATGTGCTGGGCGTATCGCCTGTGCCGGGGGTAAACTATTCTTCTGCCATGATGAGTTTTTCTGCAGCTGTGATTGCCTGTGCTTTGTATCGCTACAAATTTCTGGATCTGTTGCCCATGGCCCATGAGATCATTTTTGCCAAAATGAGCGAAGGCATCCTGGTCATCGATCTTTCACAGCGCATTGTTGATATCAATCCGGCAGCGCTGACTGTCCTCGGCAGTGATACGACCTGCATCGGACAACCGTTGGTCCAGCTGGGTGATCACCCGGCTGTGCACTGCATCAAACTGATGATCAGTCACGGTCGTAAAAGTGGTTCTTTCTACCTGCCCAGCAATCTGGAAGAACCCGGCCCCCGCTATTTTGAATGCAGTGCTGACTATGTGGATGACGCCAGTGGAGAGCATTTGGCATCGGTGATTTCCATGCGGGAAAATACAGCGCAGATGCTTATGTTCAGAAAAATTCATGAGCAAAGCATTCAGGATGATTTGACGGGAATCTTCAATCGCCGCTATTTTTTCCATAACGGAGCGAGAATACTGAATCGCAGCCTCTGGAGCAGCGCAGAACATTTGGCCATTCTGGCCATTGATATTGACAACTTAAAACCAATCAATGACCGGTTTGGTCACCACACCGGGGATATGATTATTACACATTTCGTTGACACAGCACGGAAAGAATTGCGTCCCTTTGACCAGCTCTGCCGCTTAGGAGGCGATGAGTTTGCAGTCATCCTGCCCGACACAAGAATTGCTGAAGCCTCAGTAGTGGCCGACCGCATTCTTAATGCGGTTGCCCAAAGCCGCTATCTTCCTGATTCGGGAGAACCCCTCCAGATTACGATCAGTATTGGCGCTGCCTCGAGCGAAAATTTTTCCGCAAAAGACAGTGCTACCATTGAGGCGCTTTTGCACATGGCAGATACCCGTATGTACGAAGCAAAAAAAGCAGGTGGCAATCAGGCCATTTCTGAATGATTGCTGCGCTGAACTGGTATTGGGCACTTGTGCCGCACTTATCAGCCGTATTAACGAAAAAAGGACCGCAAAACGCGGTCCCTCGCCACGGTTTCTGTGCAACGGAGCTAAAAGCAACTCAATATCCCCAATCATCCACACGCCAGGGGCCACTCGGCTGCTCCCTGACTAAAATCCATTTCCAGCTGGAATAGGTTGAATTTGGATTCAGACTCCCATCTCCGCCGGATGCATCCACTGTAAAATCTGCCAGCAAAACCATCACATCACCAGTTTTCGCCCCATTCACTGAACCTTTTCCGTATTGAATGTAAGCAGCGGCGATGTTGTTCGACTGCTCTTCATCATACCACAATTTTGTGAGGGTGCAGCCTTGGAATCCCCGGAATTTAAGTTTCACACGGTCTATTGCTGCATGAATTTCCCTTTCACTGAACTGTTGGGATTCACCGATGACCAGTTCAACACTAGCTGTGTTCCCGACACGGCCGCATGCACTGAATGTGAAAATGAGGAAGATAATCAATAGATACCCCATTGCTTTTTTCATACAGCCCTTCACTCCCTACCGCTTCACCAAGCACTCTGTGTGCTGCATGCTCATTTTGCGCTCTGGAAATATTCTGGCGGGCCTCCTTGGAAGGCCCGCCCCCTGCTGCCTTTCTCTCTCTCCTCTATCCTTTACCGCTGACATTATAGACGCTGTACCGGGTCCAAATGTTTTCCAGTTTCTCAAAATAGTCACGGGTTTCACTGCGCTTGCCCATGCCTACTGCTATGATCAGGGCATTAATCAAGCTCATGGGAGCAACCAGGGAGTCGACAAAAGAAACCATGTTGCTCCGTGCTGTTAATGTCAGATGGGAAATTTCTGCAATGGGCGACACCATGCTGTCTGTAATCCCCACAATCCGCGCCCCTTCTTCCCGGGCATAGCGGATCGCTTCGATTGTCCGCTTGGAATAGCGCGGGAAACTGATTCCGATTACCACATCCCCTGCTGATACCCGCAGCAGCTGCTCAAAGATATCGCTGATTCCGTAGCCTACAACTTTCACATTATCCAGCACCAGATTCAAATAGAATCCCAGGTACTGGGCCAGGGCAGTAGAACTGCGCAAACCCACGATGTAGATGGTTCGTGCTGCAAAGATCTCTTCGATGACACTCTGAAAGACAGCGCTGTCGGCAATATCCAGGGTTGAGCGGATGTTTTCCAGATCAGATTTTAAGGTATTGGTAAGAATATCCCGTTCGTTGGTATACTGACTGCTCATTTCCACCCGCTGGACGGTCGTCAGTTTATTCTTAATGATCTCCTGCATGGCTGTCTGTAATTCCGGGTAACCCTGAAACCCCAAAGCATTGGCAAAGCGGACCACAGTGGATTCGCTGACTCCTACTTCACCGCCAAGTTTTGCCGCCGTCATAAAGGCTGCCCGGTCAAATTCCCGGGTAATAAACTGGGCGATTCGTTTCTGCCCTTTGCTCAATCGGGGAAAACAGCTTTGAATACACTGCAGTACATTGGTTGAATCACCAGCCATTTCCGCCATCTTCTGCTACCTCCCTTATCCTGCCGCCAAAGCATAGCCCTCTTGCAGGGCTTTCTGGTTTAATTCTTCGGTTCCTTTGGGAACCCTGCTTAAGACTGCTTGCACCAGTGATTCTCTACTCACAGTCTCGGTCACTGACTGGATAACACCCAAGGCCACAATGTTTGCCACCATTGTCCGGCCCAGTTTGTTGGCCGCCGTATCGATGATCGGCAGGTGATAGACATGTTCTCCTGCATCTTCCGGCAATGCTACCTGGTTGTCAGCGATCAGAATTCCTTCTGGTTTTAACCCACCGCCATACTTATCATACGCCTCCTGGGTCAGAACAAGGAGAACGTCTGCCTGGTTCACTTTGGGGAAATCAATCCCTTCATCACTGATAATAACTTCAGCCTTGCTGGCACCCCCCCGTGCCTCAGGACCGTAGGATTGGGACTGAACGGCATTCTTGCCCTCTAAGATTGCGGCTTCAGCGAGAATAATCCCTGCCAGAATCAACCCTTGTCCTCCGGAGCCTCCTAAACGAATTTCCACTTGGCTCATCTTGCTTCACTTCCCTTCATGGCTGTTTCGATGATCCGCATGTACTCCCGGGTGTATTCCGGCTCAGTGGTGTTTTTAAACTCCCCAATGAGAAACTTACCGGTCAGTTGTTCCGGTGTCATATGTTTGGCAGCTTTCACATCCACCGCTCGCTCTTTGAGATCTTCCATCATATCCACGGCGGATCCTTTCCGATTGCGCCGTCCGTAATATGTGGGGCAGATGCTGACTGCATCAACCAGTGAGAAACCTTCATTCTCGATGGCTTTTTCGATCACCTTGATCAAAGGCGGCACATGAAAAACCGTACCCCGGGCAACATAAGTAGCGCCTGCTGCACCGGCCAGATTGCATATGTCGAACATTTTATCGATATTTCCATAGGGACTGGTGGTTGCCAGATCCCGGGTGGGCGTGGTGGGTGAATATTGGCCACCGGTCATCCCGTAGATATTGTTGTTGAACACGATGGTAGTAATGTCGATGTTGCGGCGGGCGGTATGAATCAGATGGTTTCCGCCAATGGCCGTAGCATCCCCGTCGCCAGTGACCACCAGTACTTTCAGATCCGGATTAGCCAGTTTTACGCCGGTGGCAAAAGCCAGGGCGCGTCCATGGGTTGTATGGAGTGTGTTAAAATCCATGTATCCCGGGGCACGGGACGAACAGCCAATGCCAGAAATGACACACACTTTTTTCTTGTCCAGCGCCAGATTTTCAATGGCCTGCACTACAGCCCGCATGATAATGCCATGACCGCAGCCGGGACACCATATATGGGGAAGTCGATCCATACGGAAGTTATCGTGGATTAATCTACTTGGCAAGGTGGTCACCTCCCTGGATGACAGTTAGGATCTCGGTTGGACTCAGCGGTTCGCCATTGTACTTGCCAATGTGCTGTACCCGGGCAAAGCAGCCAGCAATGCGCTCCACTTCCAGGCAGTACTGACCCATGTTCAGCTCTGGCACATAAATGGTATTGACACGCTCTGCCAGCGCCCTTACCTGCTTTTCCGGGAATGGCCAGATGGTCTGTGCCTTGCATAAACCTATTTTCAGACCCATTTCTCTGGCCTGGCGTACAGCAGCGCGCGCTGAACGGAAGGTGCCGCCATAGGCCAAAACAGCTGCCTCAGCATCTTCCATGTATTCTTCCTCAAAGACGACAATATCATCCACATGATTGGCAATTTTGTCCATTAACCGCTTCAGCTGCTGGGCTGCCAAGTCCGGACTGTTGGTGGGAAATCCATAATCATCATGAAAAAGTCCGGTTACATGAAAATGGAATCCTTCGCCGAAATTGGCCATGGGGGCCACAATCTGTCCTTCATCCACCCGATACGCATGATAAGTATCCACATCTTCCGGCCGAGGCCGGGTGCGGTCCACGATTTCCAATTCACCAGGCTCAGGCACTTCCACTTTTTCGCGCATATGGCCGATAATCTCATCGGTTAACAGTATGACCGGCGTTCGGTATTTTTCTGCGAGATTGAAGGCCCGCACCGTCAGGGTATATGCCTCCTTGACTGATGTGGGGGAGAGGGCAATAATGGGATGATCACCATGGGTGCCCCAGCGTGCCTGCATAACATCCCCCTGGCTGGGCGCCGTTGGCAGACCGGTGCTGGGTCCGGCTCTTTGCACATTGACAATCACACACGGCACTTCGGCCATGGCTGCGTAGCCGATATTCTCCTGTTTCAGGGAAAATCCGGGGCCACTGGTCGCAGTCATGGATTTCAGCCCTGCCAATGAGCCGCCAATGGTTGCTGCCATACCGGCAATTTCGTCTTCCATCTGGATGAACCGCCCACCGATCGCCGGTAGTTTTTGGGCACACAATTCTGCAATCTCAGTGGATGGGGTAATGGGATAACCGGCAAAAAACCTCAGCCCTGCTGCCAGTGCGCCTTCAACACAGGCCTCATTGCCTTGCATCAGCCGCGTTTTTGCCATCATCTTCCACCTCCTCTAGAAAGATTGCATAGTCGGGACACCGCATCTCACACTGGCCGCACTGGATGCATTCCAGGGAATTGACTGTGATCACTTTTTCGTTACGCAGCCCCAGTACATCTTTGGGACAGAAAGCGACGCAGATTCCACACCCTTTGCACCACTCCCGTTTAATGGTCAGTTTCTTCTTTACGGCACCGCTCGCCAAAAGCCTCGCTCCTTTCCTATCATTTCTATTTTCCGATGCATCACTTCTGACTATAGTTTACCAGAATTATGCGTAATATGCAATTTTCATTTCAATATTCATAGAAATTTTTCAACATATGCAGGTTTTCATTCAAAACAAAAAAGGACTGCGCACAGTCCTTAATAATCCTAGCCGCTCCGAAAAGCGAGAATCCAGCGAATGACCAGGGGCATGATGAGGACAATCCCCATAAACCGTGCCAGCTGCATCAGCGCAATCTGGGGGGCTTCTCCACCGGCAGCTTCCCCCATCAGGGTCATCTCCATCATTCCCCCCGGCGTACTGCTGAACATCGCAGTCACGATATCCATGCCCGTTACCCGGGAAATGAGAAAGCCTGCCATCAGCCCAAATCCGATCATGGATAAAATGAGAATCAGTGCGGGTCCGGCAACACTTTTCAAGCCGATGACTGTCTCCCGGGTGATGCTCAGTCCAATCATCCCGCCAACGACGATTTGTGCACCGGTGCGAAAATAGGGGGGAATGGTCCCGCGAAAACCAATCAGGTTGGCAGCGCCTACTGCTATCATCGCTCCCACCATGGCCCCCGCCGGAATTTTCAGTTTCGCGCCGATCAGCCCGCCAATTGCGGCAACCACCAGGGTACTAAACACTCTGTCCATGCCTTCTCCTCCTCCTTTACTTCCTTCAGTATTCTGTGTTTTACCCCCATCCCCTTTTCCTGACAGGGAAACTGACGCCGTATCACGAATACATTTTTCAAAGACTAAGACAGGTGGTGAATCGGTGTGGATAGCAAAATCGACAATATCGCTGTGGTTGTAAATGGGGCAATCAAAGATTATGCCTGGACCCGCAAAGCCATCCAGGCCTGCGATTATGTGATCGCTGTGGATGGCGGCGGTAACCACCTGCAGACAATGGGCTTGTATCCCGATCTTGTTGTGGGGGATCTGGATTCCATCACAGCAGAAGCCAGACAATCCTTTGTGGATCACCAGTGTGAATTCATGACTTTCCCAGCCGCCAAAGACCAGTCAGACCTGCAGTTGGCCCTGGAATATGCTGTTTCTCTAAAACCCAGCCAAATCTGGCTTTTGGGGGCTCTTGGCAAACGGTTTGATCATGCCTACGCCAATGTCCTGCTTTTGAATCTGTTCGCTGATAGCGATGTCCCCGTAATCATAGCGGATGAAACCCATGAAATCCAGATCATTACCTCCCGGGCCTGTTTTTCAGGTATGACAGGCGATACTTTGTCGCTCTTTTCACTGACAGCGCAAACGCTAGGAGTTACAACCCGAGGTATGGCCTATCCATTGATAAGTGAACCCCTCTATTCAGGAGATACCCGGGGCCTTAGCAATATAATTGAAGATCCGGATGCTTCAGTCTCCTTGGATTCAGGCAGACTGCTGGCGATCCGGATCCGCAAAACATCATCAGATGAGTGATTTTAATAGGGTCTCTTTATGACGGCTGAATCCCAGTGAAGTGATCATATCCCATTCTCGCGGGCGGGGCAGGCGGATTTTCTCTTCTGCAATGATTCTGCCAGGCCTTTGGGACATGACATAGACCCGATCCGAGAGCAAAATGGCTTCGTCGACACTGTGGGTAATGAATAAAACGGTGCGCTCCAGCTTCTCCCAGACTCCCAGCAGCCAGCGCTGCATTTTCTCCCGGGTAATGGCATCCAAAGCACCAAAAGGCTCGTCCAGCAAGACCAGATCGCTCTCAATCAGGATGGTGCGCAGCAGCGCACCCCTTTGCCGCATACCACCGGAGAGCTGAGTCGGATAAGCATTGGCAAAACCCTCCAAGCCGAACACAGGTAAGAGTTCCCGTACACGGGCTTCTGCCTGGGAACGGTTTGTGCCTTGAATCTCCAGCGGCAGCATGGCATTTTCCAGCAATGTTTTCCAAGGCATCAGCTGATCTCGCTGGGGCATGTAGCCGATCCTGCGGATTTTTTTTCCAACCTTTTGTCCATCAATAATGATCTCACCACGGTCGGCACCATCGACACCGGTAATCAGCTTAAAGAGGGTGCTCTTGCCACAGCCGCTGGGCCCGATGATGGAAACAAATTCTCCCGGGCAAACCTCCAGACTGACTTCTGCCAAAACCTCCAGGGCCTGATTGTCCTGCACATAGGTTTTTGCCACACCGTGGAGCATAATTTTGGGATCTCTCATCTTCTCACCACATGTCATAAATTATCGTGCCAGGAAATCACTGGTAAATGCCTCTGCCATTTCGGTGGTGCCTTCAATCAGCTCGTTTTCAGTCAGCCATGTAAAATAGTCCTGCCAAACGGCTAGCTTCTGTTCGCCCCAGATGTCGGCATCGCCCTGGTATTTGTCTGCCAGCCAGATCTGGCTGGCTACGACCAGTTCTTCATCCAGCTCTGGTGCATGCTTTAGCAAAATTGCAGCTGCCTCTTCCGGATTCTCCATGGCATACTCATACCCTTTGGTTACTGCCCGCATAAATCCAGACACATCATCACTTTGGTTTGCGATCATATCTTCACTGGTCATCAGGACAGGGGTATAGTAGTTTAGGGCCGGATCATAGTCTGCGATGGTAATAAAGTTCAATTCAATTCCCCGAATTTCAGCCGCAATGCCATCCCAGCCGTAAAAGATCCAGGAAAAGTCAGCATGATACTCTGCTGTCGTCAGGAAATCAACAGCGCCGGTCGTGAGAATCTGCACTTTGCTGTAGTCTGCATTGGAGCGCTGCATGAGGGCTTTGATGGTAGCTTCTTCAATCGGGCTGCCCCAGCCGCCATAGCGCATCCCTTCAAAGTCCGCAGGCGTTTCAATTCCTTTTGTCTTCAAGGAGGCAAATCCGGATGTGTTGTTTTGAATAATGGCAGCAATGGATACAACCGGAATATCTTCCAGCCGTGCCATGGTCACAGCTTCCTGACTGCTGACCCCATACTGGGCCTGTCCGGAGGCAACGAGCTGTTCAGCAGTACCCGTGGCGGGCTGAATAATCTCCACATCCAGCCCTTCATCAGCAAAATATCCATTCTCCAATGCTACATACAGTCCAGTGTGGTTGGTGTTGGGTGTCCAATCCAATGCTACCACTGTTTTTGCTTCCTGGGGCTGGCAGCCGCCTGCCACCAGGACCAACAGCAAACCGATTGCCACGATCAGACTGATTCCTTTCTTGTTCATATTCTCCACCTCATTTTTTAAGTTTCTTCTATTTGTGACCGGGTGCGCTGCCAGGGCATCATCA
>CAZDAI010000056.1:0-12686 GCA_964503545.1 uncultured Candidatus Sumerlaeota bacterium | reverse complement strand
CCGGGCGTGTTCGGGACTTTCACCCGTTAGACTGCGCCCATGCCGGGCGCACTATGAAAGCGGGTACTGAAATGTCCAGTACCCGCATGCCTGATCAGTATTAATCATCATCAAATATTCTATCCGTATACAGCCTTAACCCACATCAACTTATCTGATGTGACTTTTCGATCATTCGTCTAAAAGATAGAAAGATAGGCAATGGTACAATGATCCAGGCAAAACTTTTAATCATGTTGTTTTTCGCACGATCAATCTGCGCCTCCCTGTATGCAACCACCATTGCATCATACCGCGAGCGTAGTTCTTCTTGTGAAAGAGGTTCTTGCTGTTTCACTTCCTCAGTACCACGCTCCATTTCATACATCCGTGAGTAATCTTCAAATGTCTGCCAATGTGCTGATGGTGCAACCATATCAGCAAAATTCATTACAACCCCAACGCTGCCGCCAATGGTCATCATCAGGGTAGCAAAAAGGACCACGTACATATATACATTGCGAATCACATCATCTCCTCCATTTCTTTTCCCTGCAGCTACAGCAGCCAGAACGATCACCAGCAGCGCTAGGGCACCAGCTGGAATCAACCACACCAGGATTACTCCGGTCATTGCATCGCCTCCCTCTTATCCAACAGACGCACATCCTCTAACAAAAGTTTCGTCCATCAGGAGTTATGCCGTTTCGAAGAATGTTCTGCTCAATCCAATGTGCAACTCCTTCTGCATCATTGTGCAAAGTTAAAAAGTCAGCAGCCTCCACCACTTCAGGGATGGCATTAGCCACCGCCACTCCTAATCCGCACGCCCGAATCATATCAAGATCATTATAGTCATCGCCAAAAGAGATTACATTGTTCAAGGCAATACCCCACAGGTGGCACAGCATTTTAATACCGTTGAGCTTCGTTGCCTTGCGATTCATAATCAAACACAGCTGTCCTTCACAAATCTGGCCATATTCCTCTGAAGTCAAGCAGCGGTTTATCTGCGCAAATTCCTCGCGCGTCTTAATTTCAACGATGATCTTGTCTGCTTGTCCGGGTGGCAGATCGGAAAAGTCCGTCGCTATTCCTTCTGAGTAACTCCAGTAATGGGCTACTGGGAAATTAGCATACAATGTATCATTCATCTCCACCGATAATCTTCTTCGTGGGAAACTGCCCAAAACTCCATGCAGAATTTCCTTCACTCTGGGGGTCCCGATGCGGTGGGGCGTGCCTAATACAGTTTCCCCTACCTTAACCGTGCTGCCATTGTGGTAGATCACAGCATCGCAAGGTATTTCTTTAAGGTACGGCTGTACAGCCCGCCAGGGGCGGGCTGTAGCAAATGCAATCCGCATATTCTGGTCCTGACAGGCCCAGAAGGCCTCCTTGGTACGTAGGGTAATGTGTTTATCAGTGGTCAATAATGTGCTGTCTAAGTCAGATATTATCATCTGGTACATTTCAGGACTCCTTTATCTTACTTGTGACTATCACGCCAAAGGCGCTGTATACTCGTCAATCAGGCTTTGCCGTTTTGCAGCAAATGCATCCTTGCTATCCGGTAAATGAATATACTGTTTCTCAAAGATTGCTTTTTCTGTCTTGTAGAAGACGCCAACCGGAATCGGTTCTGCTGTTGAATCATAGCTCCACTGACGGATCGCAGCCAGCGCCTCCATATAGTCACCTGGGTCGCTGACTGTGATCTCCTGTACTTTTTCATTGTAGGTTTCATACAAGTTGTTAAATGTAATGCACACCTGCAAAGCATCCACAACAGCAAAACCGGGGTGCGCAACTGCTTCTTTAAGTATCTTCCGAAAATGCTCCCGGTCCCGCGGATAGCTGCGGGCAATATAAGTCGCTCCAGCAGCCAGCAGCAGTTCCAAAGGATTGAAACCCTTTTCCTTCGCACCCTCTGGCATGGTTACCCCGGTGAAACCTTTCTGAGATGTAGGTGTGAACTGTCCGGTGGCAAGCCCATAGGTACGATTGTTGTGAACAATGACAGTCATATCAATATTTCTTTTCGCTGCAAAAAGCAAATGCTCCAATCCTTCAGCATAGCTATCCCCATCTCCCACATAACAGATAACTCGCATGTCTGGATTTGCCAGTTTTATGGCTTGGGCTGCCGGGATGGCTCGTCCGTGCAGGGCGTTGAAACTGTTGACACGGAGATAATCGACAATTTTTGCATGATTTCCGATTCCACTGACTAGGATCACTTTTTCAAGCGGGAATCCTGACTCCTGCATACTTTGAAGCAAATACTCGGTTGCATTGAGTATCTGAAAATTTCCACATCCAGGACACCAGGTAATTTGGGCATCTGTGCGCAGCTCGCTCATTCCATCACCTTCTTTACTTCATTTTTAATTTCTGATGCTGAAAAGGGGCGCCCGTCATATTTCCCAATGCGTTGATGGATATCATACCCATGCTGCAAAAGGAGGTTCGCCAGTTGTCCTTGCTGGTTTTGTTCAACGCAGATGATCTTCTTAATGCCTGAAAGGGCCCGTGCCGCACTATCCTTAGGGAACGGATTGATCAGAATGAACTGGACCAAGCGGCACCCCAGCTCCTGCGCCACTTCGATACAAGCACCTTTGCACGAACCCCATGTGACAATTGCTGTCTCGCCATCGCCTTCTGCAAATACTGGAGACATCGTCTCCATTTCTGCGCGCAAATGGGGTACTTTTCGAAAGCGTTTATCCACCACACCTTTGGCATGACGGGGTTCTTCGCTTGTTAGCCCATATTCATCATGCACATAGCTGTTGCTTTTAATCGCTTGCCCGGTGAGGGGGGGATAAGCCAATGGCGAAATCCCGTCTTCAGTATCTAAGTAGCGCTTGTAGGTACCTTCCTCAGCCCATCGCTGTTCACTTTCAGCTTGGATGTCCGGGAGCAAACTCCGGTCAAAAGTATATGCATTGAGGCATAGCGTTTTATCCACTAGGATAAAAGCAGGAATCTGATATTTCCAGGCCAGATTCATCGCCCTGGCCGACCAGATAAAAGCTTCTTCAGCGTTCCCAGGAGCTACCACTAACCGGGGAAATTCACCGTGGCCCGCAGCCATAACAAAAGCTAGGTCTGATTGTGCTGTGTAGGTTGGCATTCCTGTTCCTGGCCCGGCTCGCTGCCCCATGACGATCACAGCAGGCAGTTCAGCTAGTCCTGCCAGACTTAGGGCTTCAACCATCAGGCTAAAACCGCCGCCGGACGTGCCGACTGCTGTACGCACACCCATATAGGCATATCCGAGCGCCTGCATCATAACAGCAATTTCACTCTCCGGCAGGCTTACATGAATACCAAGCTCTTTTTCATGCTGAGCCATAAACTCCAGCACAGGTGAAGTGGGGGTCATCGGATATGCCACATAAGCCTGCAAGCCCGCCGCCAGCAGTCCTAGACTGATGGCATCAGTTCCGGTACGCACAGGCAACCTTGGACCTGGACCAGCAGAAATGTGCAACTGTTCAATGCCATGATCATAACCGGCTGCTGCGAGTTTCAGCATTTGCTCATCCACTTTGTCCATGGCTCCTTCAAACCAGGATTTGTTCATATCGTCCAGAGGTATCCCCAAACACCGCACCATCGCACCCATTAGTAGCATCTGCTCTTCTTTTATACTGACCTTCTCCTGCTCAGCCAGTTTTTGGGTGTCCAGTCCCATTGCTGTCTCGTGCTCCAGCGGCAGGTGGTCATGATTTTCCCGATAGACGATGCAGGTTTTTTCCTTCCAGCGGTGTTGATGGAGATCCAATGCATCTTGGTTAAATGCGATTAGAGCATCGATCTGATCTGTATGAACCGTCTTTTTCTCAGTGCTGGCAAGGATGGTAACAAAATGATGTCCGCCAACAATAATGGAGGGATAGTCGCTGTTCATATACACATGGTATCCTAGGTGAGCAAAAAGCCGGCAGAATTTTAAGCCAGCATCAGGAATCCCGTCACCAGTTCGCCCACCAATCAGCATGCTGAATTCTTTCATCCTTCACCACTCCCTTCAGATCTGTTTAATCGATAGCTACTCAGAAAAAACTTCTTGGTTTTAGTATTCGCAAATCTACTGGAATACTCCTTTACTTTTCACCAATCAATCAATTCTCATGTTACTGCCCAATCACCCCAGGAGGAAATCCTTCACTTCATTAGCAGGATGATTGCATCATAAAAACTACTCATTCACTGATTCTTTGTGTAAACTCCATACCACACCATTCAGCAAGCGTTGCTGGTGATATTGCTGGAATGCAATTTTTCCATAATTTGTTTGAGCTAAGTGTTGGGGCCACAATTTATTCATCTGCTAAAAAATACCATATAGATCGATCATAGCACCTGTGTCGCTGCATTTCGGTCTGAATAATGGCGCCGAGCCAACCTGCCGCAAGCAGTGTCAGTGGCAACAATGACAGCGGCATTACCGAGAAAAACAGAAATGACAGGGCTGTTAAACAATCCTGTCATTTCCGAAACATAAACTTTGCTTATCTACTGTGTAAATCGGACCGGGGCTTCCTGGGCCGAATCTTTCCTGTAACAGGAGAGAGAAATCACCCGAAAAGTTTCCGTGTTTTATGATCTTGAGGCAATCGACAACACTCCCTCATCAGCAATCAACCGAAGAAGCGGGCCATAAAGCGACGATACAACCGATTAAATCCTGGAATTCCGTTAAAAATATCCCCCCATAAATCATAGTAATCCCGCTGTTCAATAATGCGACCATCTTCATCTAAAGTCAAACGCGTCGAACCATACATGGGTGTGCTGGGTGACCGACGGAAGGACATGGTCATGGTCCAATCCATAAAAATCACATTGTTTTTTTTGACAAGATGATGAATGTCCATCTCAAGCTTTTGGCAACGGCGAGTCAGCCGTTTGCACATCCTTTGAAAAGCCTCCATACCCTCTAGGCGCTGGATGGAATCCTGAAAGACGATGTCCGGATGATAATAGGGAAATATATGAGACCAGTCGGGTTTTCCCCCGGAATTGTATGTACGTGACCAAAGGTCCAATACGGCATCCTCAGTCAGTTCCCTTTGTATCGGGTTCTCATTGGCAGTGTCTTCAGCCATATATGCTCCCTCCATTAACAATGAAATTAATCCTCATACTTACACCCACTATTCCCGTTTACGAACAATTCATCAGTAACTGGCAATACCGCCATCCGCACGGGATTCAGTGCCACCGAAATATACGCCGTTTTTACGGATGATGATTTGTCCTTTACCAAAAAGGAGGGTCATCGGCTCATAACTCATCTGGTGACCGCGACGTTGCAACTCACCGAAAACATGAAATGGAAATGCCGGTTCAACACAGAATTTTTTACCGGATGTCCACTGCCAGCGCGGTGCATCCAGGGCCATCTGCGGATTAAGATTAAAATCAATCATATTCATGACTACCTGTACATGACCCTGAGGCTGCATGTAAGCGCCCATAACACCGAAAGGGCCTACTGCTTTTTTGTCTTTTAAGATAAAACCCGGAATAATTGTATGGTATGTACGCTTCCCAGGTTCAAGGTAATTGTAATCATCAGGATGTAAGGAAAAATCCGCACCCCGGTTTTGCAAAGCAATGCCAGTGCCGTCTACCACGATGCCGGATCCAAAGCTAAGATAATTGCTTTGAATGTATGAGACCATGTTGCCATCCTCATCAGCAGCACATAAGTACACAGTTCCGCTGGAATCTGGTTTTCCAGCCTTAAAATCCTGCGCTGCCGATCCGATCAGTTCTCTGCGCTGCTGTCCGTATGCTTCGCTCAACAGTTGCTGGGGCGTATAAGGCATGTACCGGGAATCGGTAATATACCTTTTCCCATCCGCAAAGGCCAGCTTCATTGCCTCAAATTGGGTATGAAGGGTTTGGGGATCTTCCCGATGGGTAAATTCAAACCCTTTAAGGATATTCAACGCCATTAGTGCCACAAGCCCTTGCCCATTGGGCGGTATCTCACAAATATCGTATCCCCTGTAGTTTACTGATATTGGATCCACCCATTCCACACGATAGGCCGCAAGATCCTCCTGGGTAATAAATCCGCCGTTTTGCTCAGCACAGTGTGCAATGCGTTTGGCAAGATTCCCCCGGTAAAAACTCTCAGCTCTGGTTTCCCCTATTTCTGTCAGGGTGTCAGCATGATCGGGGAAAGTTACCAGATCTCCTGATTTGGGTGCTTTCCCGCCCGGCATGAATGTTCTGCACCACTCAGTCAATACTTCAGGCTTGCAATGGGCAATCAATCGCTCATAGGCCGTCTGCCAGTAATCGGCCACCACCGGTGTTGCCGGAAAGCCTTCCCGCGCATATCGCACAGCCGGTGCCAAAAGCTCTGAAAATGGGAGCTTTCCGAAGCGCTCTGATAGAGCTGCCCAAGCAGCTGGTTCACCGGGAATTGTCACCGTCTCCCAACCAAACAGCGGCATCTTTTCAAAACCGCGGCTCCGCAAAGCCTCTGCGCTCATTGCCTCTGGTGCATAGCCACTGCCATTTAGCCCATAGAGTTTCTGTTCCTCTTCAATCCAAACCAGGGCAAATGCATCCCCGCCAATGCCGTTGGATGTTGGTTCAACAACGGTCAGGCATGCTGCCGTTGCGATAGCAGCATCCACAGCATTACCGCCTTTCTTCAACATTTCCAATCCCGCACCACTAGCTAGCTGATGGGATGTTGCTACCATACCGTTTTTGGCCATGGTTGTGTACCGATTCGATGGGTAAGGTTGATATTGATAGTCAAAGTTCAATCCGGTTTCCCCCTTCATACTTTTTCCCAAGCGCAACTAATTAAGTGTTCAATCATCGTCAGAAGTGCATCAATAACACCCGATGCCTTCGCTTAAATCCCTGGCAGGATCGTAGCCGCGGGCACATTTTGCCATGCTCCCAGCCCAGCGCCTAAAACCCGCATCCCGTTTAAGGTGCTGACTTCTTTTCCTGGTTTATCATTGTCAAAAAAGATTGAAACCAATGAAAATGCAATGACTTTCCCAGTGCCCATGACTGTCCGTACATTGGCCATCACGGTATCGACATCCGGTCCACCGAACTCGATGGTAAAATGGTCCGGAGTATGTTTTCCATCCAGAATATCTCCGTCAATATGCAGATAGAGAACATCCACCTGATTGGCCAAATTCTCCACCGCTTGCTGCCAGTGCCGGGGATCGTTAAAAGCGGCAGTATCCAGATGAAGAACTTGGGTTCCCTGGAGTACTTTTGCCTCCTTCAGATCAAGATCCCGGGCATCTGTCAAGATGATATCTTCTTCACATAATGCTGGGACAAGTCCAGCTGCCTGCAGCCACACATCGTAGGCTTTTCCCTTGCACAGGCCAGCGCAGGCAGCAAGTGGAGTCCCGCCAAGAAGCCCTGATTCTGTCGTTTCCGGCGTATTGATATCTCCGTGAGCATCC
Source organism: uncultured Candidatus Sumerlaeota bacterium (assembly GCA_964503545.1). Classification (GTDB taxonomy): domain Bacteria; phylum Bacillota; class SLNR01; order SLNR01; family SLNR01; genus JAXGQE01. Next base: position 5,235 of record CAZDAI010000056.1, on the reverse strand, counting down.
AGCCAGATCAAACCGATTCGTGCGTTTTTTCCTAAAGCTTGTCGCAATCCACCCGCTACTCCGATCGCATGACTGCAGCCTCCGCCTGTCATTACCACATGATTGCCGCTGCGTAAAGCAGCCGCAGTCAGCTCACTGATATGGCCGATTTGCTCTACATGTGGAACAACACCAGCAGATTCAATTTCCTGGATTGTGAAAGGCACCCCGGCTTTATGATACACCCCGCATAATTTATAGTCATGCAGTTCCCGCCATCCTTGTGGCCGTGTCAGGTAGGATTCCAGCTGGACGGCCCTTTCACTGCCTTCTCCTGCATAAAAAACCTTCCAGAATGGTTTTGTTTCGTCAAAAGGGACTTCGATCACTGCGAGTTTTTCAAGTTTTTTCCCCACTCTTCTCATCCTTTCTTTCAGAATAGACAGCGTATCCATGAGACGCTCCGCATCATCTGTTTAAGAGTTCTAGTCCACATGTAAAGTTCTGAATAAATCAGAAAATCCCTGTTACCCCCTTCATCTAATCAGTCTTTGCTTAAATTTATCTTTACGATCGGTGCCCCGGAAGATGAAACCAATAAGAAAGCCGTCTTCGGTATCAACCGAAAACGGCAGCAGACTTAAGTCCATTAGAATTCCTTATTCATATAGATATGCATTGACAGCCATACTGATCCAACGGTGAGAATGATTGCAACAAAGGGGAAAAAGTGAAACATTTTTTCCAATGAAGTGACATTCAATTGTATATTCAGCTGTGGTAAGATCATAACGACCATCCAGGGAAGCAAAAACACAGCCATCATAAGCAATCGCCCTTTTTCCACTCCATATTTAAATACCAACGGAAGAATAACAGCTGGTAGAAACAGCCCGACCGTTATGTAACTTGTTGCCGATACCATGCTGGCGATAAAATCACCTGTCAGAAACGCGGATATCATGGCTGCAAGCAGAGCGCCGCCTATTCCACACAACCAGGCAAGTAAATATTTAGCCATCACCAGATCCGTGCGAGTGACTGGCATAGTCAATGCATATCCATCCCACTTAGAACGTTCATCATATGCAATAGCACTGATTGGAATGAGCACTGAAAAAGCCATCATGACACTCCCGAAAAAAGACATGTCTCGATTTCCGATCGCAATGCCCAGCCATACCGCAATCATGAATAAATATACTCTTATTTGCTGCCTCAGATTAATGAAATCTTTTATCAGCATTCCTTTCATTTCCTCATCCCCCTTACATGGAACAGCATAATACTCTCAAGTGATGCAGGATCACAGATGTATCTCGAACCAACCATACTCTTTATCGCCAAAGCTTCAACACCAAACGCACTTTTTCTCATGCCAACTATTCCTTCCTCTGGCAATGAAACGATCTCTGCTTCAGAACCTCTTACGACCACGTACCGATCCAGCAGTTCATCTTTAGGTTCATTCAGTAGAATGTGGCCATGATGTATGAAAGTGATGAAGTCGCAAATCTTTTCTAAATCAGATGTGATATGAGAAGATATAAGAATACTGTGGTCCTCATCTTGAATAAAATCCAAAAAAACATCCAAGATCTCATCCCGTACAATGGGGTCCAGGCCACTGGTTGGCTCATCGAGAATCAACAGACGGCTATCGTGTGAGAGAGCTGCTGCAATAGCCAATTTCATTTTCATACCGCGTGAATAATCTTTGATACGTTTTTTCCATGGCAAAGCGAACCTTTCCAAATACTCAGAATACCTGCTATCCTGCCAGGTTCTGTAACAAGTGGATAAGATTCTACTCATGTCTGCCGCAGAAGCATTCTCAGGAAAAACGGTCTCGTCAAAAACCACTCCGATATGTTCCCTCATCTCTCTTCCCTGTTTCAATTGATCACCAAATATGCGGATCTGTCCACCATCGCGATGAATTAGATCCAAGATTAATTTGATGGTTGTGGTTTTCCCCGATCCATTCTCTCCGATAAAGCCCATGATTGTTCCATTCTGTAGAGAAAAAGATACATTCTCAAGGGAAAAACCACTGTAATGCTTAACAAGATTTTCAACTTCCAGCGCATAATTCATCCCCTAGCCCTCCTCATAAAACACTACCAGCATCTTACACAATTCTTCATGCCCCAAACCGCAACCCATAGCTAGGTCAGCTGCAGTTTGCAAGTGAATTTCGATTCGCCGCAAATATTCTTCCCGAATCATCTCTATGTTTTTTGCAGCTACAAAACTTCCTTTACCGGTAACCGTAGTAATGAATCCATCCCTTTCCAATTCATCGTAAGCACGCTTTGTAGTGATAACACTAATACGTAGCTCTTTGGCCAACATTCTCATGGACGGTAAAGAATCACCCTCACTAAGTTCTCCGCTGATAATTTTCTCTCTGATTTGGGAGCTGATTTGTTCATAAATTGGCCTCCCATCTGAATTACTGATGATGAGATTCATCAATAGCCCCCCCAACTCATTATTATTTGTATCTATAGGTAATAATGTATATATGCATTATATACACTAATAACATTGATGTCAAGTTGACCTTTTGATTTTCTTCAGCAGAAAACGTGGGTAAAAAATGAAGCATTGCTTTGCATGCTTCTCAATTGCGACAGAGACTGCAGATCAATCGGCAGCCTCTGTCATTTATTGCTCTTTTTTAAAATCTTTAGTCAGCGCGCTGATACTCAATTCGACCGTCAATCATGGTCATATCCACTTGGATCTGATGGATATCCCGTGGAGGAATTGCCAGAATATCGTGATCCAGCACGATAAGATCAGCCAGTTTTCCAATCTCAATGGACCCTTTGATGTTTTCTTCAAATGAAGCATATGCTCCGTTGATCGTAGCACAGCGGATTGCCTCTAAAACACTTACACACTGGTCCTGATTAAGCTGTTCATCCGTTACCCGGCAATACCGGTTGATTGCTCCATCCAGAACCGTTATTCCCGGTGGGCTCTCAGAGGGTGAATCACTGGAAATTGAAGCACATATCCCTGCATCCAGCATGCTACGCAACGCGATCAGGTGCTTCATCCGTTGATCTCCATAAAATCTTCTATAGTCGGAACCAACGGTTACCAGCATACCAGAATTGAGTGAAGGACATATATTCATTTCCGCCATTTTCCGAATCATATCCTCATCCACCAATGTGCAGTGTTCAATCCTGTGCCGCAAATCAGGTCTCGATTTTTTTTCGAATGCCTGACGATAACCTTCCACCATAAATTCAACGGCCAAATCACCGATAGCATGGGCCGTCGCCTGGCATTCTGCTTCATTCAGCCATGTCAGGTAATCGGCTACTTCACTTCTTTCCCAACCTCGTTCTCGCGGTAGAGAAGGATCATGACAGAATGGTTCACGCACAGCACAAGAAGGTGCTGCGGACCCTCCGTCGATCATGAATTTACTCGAGCCGATCCGGAAATGTTCATCTCCCAATCCAGTCATCAAACCCAATTGGATGAAGAGAGAATTGTCTTTTGCCGAGAATTCTTTGCCGAATATGCTGTGCAGCATCATATAGACCCGGACGCGAAATTCTCCTGATCGGCATAGTTTTTGCATGATATGGTATGAGGGGGCATCCATTTCACCAGCATCGTGAACAGATGTGATTCCGGCTTTCAAGGCAATTTCCTGGCCACGCAGTGCCGCTTTCTTCTGCTGTTCTTCTGTATACTCGACACAACCCCACAGGCGAAAGTGGGTGTGGCCTCGAACCAGACCTGTTAGTTTACCATCAACCACTTCAACCTCATGATCGGGAAAGTTCAATGCATCCTCTGCAGTATGAATGCCAATCTTCGCCAATGCGTTGGAATTATATACGCAAACGTGACCGCCATCGGTCATGCAATGGATCGGATTCGCTGGTGCCAGTGCATCAAGCTCCGCTAAGGTTGGGTAACGCCCCTCTGGAAAGACGGAAGGGTTGTAGCCCATCGATGAGAGCCAATCACCCGGCCTTTTCTTCTGCAGGGCATCCTCTAAAATCCGCAGTAATTCCTGTAATGATGGGCAATGAAACGTATCCAGCATGCCGTCGTCATCTTCTTTTCCGATCAACCCGCTTAGAATGGGATGAAAGTGGGAATCGATGAAGCCCGGCAGCAGTGCTCGGCCCTGTAAGTCAATGACCCTGGTTTTATCATCGATAATCTTTCCCAAATCCTGGTCAGAGCCAACAAAGACGATTTTGTTGCCTTTAATACCTACGGCTTGAGCGATGGTATTCTGTTCATTAACAGTTACCACCGTACCGTTACAGAAAGCTACATCCACATATGAGTAATCAAAAGCTCCATTATCAACCCCGTCAGCAAAGCAGGTCATTGACTCACCTCCAATGATAGTTCGTGCAACACTGCACTTTGATTCCTAAAACTAAGCCGTTTTGGATTCTACCCATGCTAGCATCATAAGGAGATGATCTACATCGCTGAAAGCGCTTTGAACATCTCAACAGCGGGTTCAATGTTATCATCACAAAAATCATACTGATAGGTATGAATCTGGGGATAATCTTCACCATTTCCCACATAGAAAATAGCGCCGCGAGTTTCTTTTAAAAACCAGCCGAAATCTTCTGAGCCGCGCCGTGGACTTTCTCTTTCCAGCAGCAAGTAACCGAGATCCTTGGCTGCCTGACGAACTTTGTCTGATGAGGCTGGATCATTTACCGTATCAGGAAAAGTATCATTGTATGAAAAGCTAACGGTGATTCCCTGTTCAGCAGCCAACTTTTTCGCCAGAGCCTCAATATTATCACGCAGCTTATCCATATCCGCCTGGTAATGGGCGCGAATGGTCATGAGCAGCTTTCCTTTGCTGGCGGAGATGCCGAAAGCCCGCTCACCGATATCTACCTGGATAATTGTGCAGAGCACCGGTCCTTCATTGTTTTCAGGTGCAATCAATTTCGGTATAGTACTAATAATCTCGGCAATCGCATAGGCTGGATTAACTCCCTTTTCCGGTTCACTCGCATGAGCAGGTGAACCTTCCATGCTAACCGTCATCCCTGTGGATGCCCAGTGAGCAGTACCATCGATCACACTGATTGACCCCTGGGGTGCGCCCGTGAGATTATGATACGCAAAAATTTCTTCGATGCCGTGCTCCTTTATGAACACTTTGCACTCGGCTGCTCCATCCCCTGTTTCCTCAGCATGCTGAAAAAGGAAATAGATATTCTTGTCAGAACCCTGTTGGTCGAT
>CAZDAI010000055.1:0-13083 GCA_964503545.1 uncultured Candidatus Sumerlaeota bacterium | reverse complement strand
GTTTTGCGGCAATACGCTCCGCCACTTCTTTTTGCAGCATGATAACGGCATTCGCGAGGTTTTCCCTGGCATTGATAATCTTTTCGATAATTGGAGTTGAGATGTAATATGGTAAGTTCGCTATGATTTGATAACTGCTGTCATTATGGGGTCTATAAGTTCGAAAGAGCTCTTGGACATTCGTCACAAGAAAATCCTGATGCACAATAGCCACATTACCTCTCGCTCCAACTGTTTCCTGCAGAATGCCTACCATTCTATCATCAATCTCCACCGCAACCACAAAATCCCCCTGATCTGCCAGCATTTCAGTCAAGGTGCCTAGGCCAGGGCCAATTTCTACGATAAGATTACGCGGATCAATCTCCGCTTTCTCTATGATCAACTCCAACACATTGCTATCCACTAGAAAGTTCTGACCTAATCCTTTTTTCGCCCTGATATTGTATTGTTTAAGTAAATTCTTCGTTTTTTCAAAATGATCCCGTCTCATTTCCCAACTCCTTGCCCTCTAAGGCTTCATCCATCCAATTTATCAATGCTCTTTCATCACCTGATAATTGAAAAGAGCAGGGTTTCCCCTGCTCCATGCTTAAAGGTCTAAGACATAGACAACCACACGTCGTCTACCTACCGCCCAGGCGTCCTTCGAATTATCAAAGCACAAATCGATGCGGTTGCCCTTGATATTTCTCCCGACGTCGGCTGCGTAGGCAAAGCCATATCCTTCAACATAAACCCAGGTGCGTAGAGGAATAACACGGGGGTCTACTGCCACGATGCCCTTTCTGGCAATCATACCAATGGCTGTGTAGCCAGTAGACCACGATGGATCTGCCCAATACCCCGTTGCTACCATGTCAAGCACACGCCGATAGCGCACGGTCCTTCCCCCGCGAGTGATTGTCCCACCCGTCCCAATGTGAACAACCCGATTGACAGGCTTTTGAATTGTTCTTTCTTCAACAAGCTTCTTACTCACTTGAACACCATTTTCATAGGTCGTCACATAAGTTTTTCGCAATCTTCCATCTTGACCTTCTTGAACAACTTTTGATTTTCCCCGATCCATGCTGGAATCTTCTTTTCTCACTGTAGCATATGCCAACGTCTCTTCCAGTGAATGAATTTCCTGAGTGACACGTATTACTTCTATGCGCATTCCAGCTTCTATTTTCGAATCAGGATTAGGTTCGACCCGGTCCATCTCTCCCAGCATGACACCGGCGTCACATATAGCCTCCATTACATTTTCTGCAACTACCCAGCATTCATCAGAGTTGCCGTCAGCTACGATGCAGACTTGGGTTGTTCTTTCCACAAGGATTTCTATCCCGTCTTCAAGATATTCTTGACGATCCGGTGTGATTCGGTCAAATTCAGCGACCTCGATACCATGTTTCTCCAAATATGATCCAACTGTTCCCCCGAGAGCTTTACCTGTCAGAACTTTGCCATCCACCAGGACGGTGATTTCCTTACGTGCATTGACAAAACCAAAAAAAGTCATGATGATCAAAGCATAAACAAGCGCGATCAGAGGCCATTTTTGGTTATTTCGCAACCCATCACCCCCATCTGTCTATCACGTGATCATTCTACCTAAATATGCTAACGATGTCAAATCAGGAAAGGTTCTCGTGCTATGAATCAGGAAGAAAATCTTTGGGCAGCCAACCGTTACTTTCATTAGCACTATAATTCGTGCGGTGCTTTTGTATAAACTGAAGAATTTCCCTCTCGCTGCTCACACCACCTCTTGCACCCATCGTACCCACGCATCGAGCTGCTGATGCTGATGCAAAAACAGCCGCTTGTAAAGGATCCCTCCACTTATGAAGGGCATAAATAAACGAACTGGCAAAAGTATCGCCAGCGCCTGTAACATCTACTACATCCACTGCAAAGCCGGGCACATGCCACTCTTGATTCTGAGTGAAGATGCTGCAGCCTTTCGCGCCTTTTGTCACAATAAAAAGTTCGACTCCATTTTTTAAAATTTCTTCGCGGCATTCTTGCTCAGTGCGGTTTTCTTTCATGCGCCGAAAGCCGTTTTCGTTCATGAATAGGTAATCAATTGCCTTAAGGTACGCTTTCTCGTCTCCTAATAGAGGGTCAACATCCATATCAAAAACGACTTTACAACCTGCTTCCCTTATTTGATGCAGCAAGGTTAGGGCATTTTTTTCGCCCAAAGCAACTGTTTGAAACTCAACCAGATTAGTGTAAAGGTAATCCGCCTGTTCAATAAATTTCAGCGTGTCTAGCGGCAGATCAATCCTCTCAATCCCCATTGTAGGAATAAACACCGTGTGTTCGTCACCCGTCAGAATAATGATGGTCTTTGCGTCTGGAAGCGTTTTATCATACACTGTCCACCGTGTCTCTATTCCTTTTTTCTGTAAGTCCGCAACGAGCGTATCGGTGATATGCCCGTGATTCAGCGCTGCCATAAAGTGTGTTTCAGCACCTAAGGCTGCCATCACACACGCAGCGTTAGCGATCATTCCTCCGGGTGAGGGGGGCAAGGTTTTAACCACTACTTTGTCCTTTATTTGCGGCCAGTAAGGTGCCCAATAATATTCATCCAATGCTACATCCCCAAGGAAAAATACGACTGGCATCCATTCTGCTTCTTTCATATACAGCCCCCATTTCATTTTGCATATCTTAGAGGAGTTGTTGGTTGGAACCCGAATAATGACTGCAGTGCATTTCATTTATGCTTACGATCAGAATTATTCACCGGAAAACTTCGAGCACCTGCTCAGCATATTAAGGATTGAGGAGTACATATGAATTACATTGTTGCAGGCCCCTCCATTATCAATGACATTCAAGATAATACAGGCAGCACTGTCAGTCGAATTCTTGGCGGATCGGTCTACTGTGTATCGGGTTTGCTTCTTTGGACCCAAAAGGTTCTCTATGTCAGCAAAGTCGGTTCCGATTTTTATGCGTACTTTGGTAATTGGATGGAGTGCAATCGGGTCCCAAGCGCTGGAATTATTCCAGTTCTGCCACATACTCACTATTCGCTTCTTAAATATAATTCTAGCGGTGAATACAGTGAGCAATCGCTATACGGAAAAGAATACGAAGAATATGCCTATCCCGCAAGCCGTCTGCATGGTGCTGATATAGCAAAACACTGCAGCGAGAGCACGAAAGGAATATACATCGAAGTGAATGAGAATGAGGAGATATGGTACGAATTACCCATCATCAGGGAAAAAACCCAAGCACTAATTATGTGGGAAGTACCAAGTGACTCAGTTTCTACTTCTGACAGAAGAGAGAAAACGTTAGAGAGAATCCACCTATCAGATAGTTTCTCAATTAATATCCCAGAAGGCATAAAGCTGTTTCAGACATCGAACCGTGAAGAGCTTCTGCAGCGCATCAGAGCCCTTTCGGTGCCCTGTTTCTTGCGCGCCGGGGCAGAAGGATCCTACTGGATCTCTCCGGAAGGAATCTGTTTTGCACCGAGTATTTTGATCGGACCGATCGTTGATCCAACTGGATGCGGTAACGCATCAACAGCTGCTGCCTTGTTTGCCTTCGCTGAAAACTTACCGCCAGAGGATATCCCCCGCATCGCAAATATCTCGGCAGCATTTACCATTCTTCAGTACGGTCCATTCCCAAAAATTACTGCAGAAGAAAGAATTCTAGCTCGAAAACTCTTGTCCACCATTGAATGAAGAACGAGGGGGAGTAGTTCATGAACAGTCTTTTACCTAACGATTTTCTGAAACTATTTAAGCACCCAAAACCAATCATGGGAATGATCCATCTCAAAGGAAATTCACAAAGTGAAAAACTGGAGTTGGCAAAAAGTGAGATCGATACACTAACCCAAAATGGGATCGATGCTGTGATTGTGGAGAACTATTTTGGTACCCCTGATGACATGGAAATGATTCTCGACTACATTGTAAGGGAAAGACCCCACATATGCTATGGGGTGAACGTCTTGGACAATGATACTCTCGGCTTTGCCATGGCGCGCAAGTACAACGCTGCCTTCATCCAGCTTGATTCGGTCGCTGGGCATCTGCTTCCGGATGATGACCTGATTTTCCATGACTTTATTTCATCAGAAAGAGCCCAAACAAATGCCTATGTACTCGGCGGCGTACGGTTCAAATACCAGCCTTACCTTTCTGGTCGTAATCTGGAGGATGATTTAACGATTGGCATGACACGGTGTGATGCTATAGTTGTTACCGGCGCTGCTACTGGGGCTGAGACAGATATGCAAAAGATTCTCGATTTCAGAGAAGTCATTGGCAGTGACTTTCCATTGATCGTAGGAGCAGGACTTACAGCAGAAAATTGTATCGAAAAACTAACAGTAACAGATGGCGGGATTATTGGCAGCTATCTGAAAGATACTCACAAGGACGATGGGATTGTATGTGCAGATCATGTGAAAAAATTCATGCGGGAAGTAAATACATTGCGGTAATACAAAAGCCCTCCGAAAATCCGGAGGGCTTTTTTGCATCACAGCCTGAAAAGTCTTTTAGTGTTCTCTGTCGTAGAGTCAGCGATCTTTTTGAAGTCCTCACCTCTGAGTTCTGCAATCTTCTCTGCGACAAATCTGACAAAGGCAGGCTCATTGCGTTTCCCCCGATGGGGCACTGGGGCTAGATACGGGCAATCTGTTTCAACCATCAACCGATCCAAGGGAATATACCGGGCAACTTCCTGTAGCCTGGGAGCATTTGTAAAAGTTACAGGGCCTGCGATGGAAATATTAAATCCCAGATCCATGCATTCTCTGGCGGTCTCTTTACTGCCAGAGAAGCAATGCATGACCCCGCCATTCTCCCCTGCGCTCTCTTCTCGCAACATGGTCAATACATCGAGATGCGCGTCCCGATCATGAATAATGATGGGTTTGCCAATTCTTTTCGCCATCCGAATCTGGCGTCTGAAAACATCCTTTTGTGTGTCTTTTGGAGACAGATTCCTATAATAGTCCAAACCCATTTCACCGATGGCCACAACTTGTTCGTGGCTGGCAAGCATTTCCATTTCTGACCAGTCATTATCCTTCACTTCAGCGGCATCATGAGGATGAAAACCGACAGCAGCAGCAATCCCCTCATAATCCTGAGCAAGGGCTAATGAATTCTTGGAAGATTCAAGGTTATATCCAATATTCACAATTTGTATCACACCATATTCTTGTGCTCGTCCAATTACTTCATCCAGATCATTCCGGAATCTATGGGAATCCAGATGGGCATGGCTGTCAATCAGCAAGTTTTCTCACCTCAGCTTAAATTATGTTAAACGATATCCACTATCAATTTCCCGATCGGTTGTTGCTAGCGTCAAATAACTGTCATCTTCAAACGAAGCCGCTAGAAGCATCCCTTTTGATTCGAGGCCAAATATCTTTGCCGGCTTCAAGTTTGCTAGTACGATAATCCTCTTCCCGATCAAGTCATCTGGTTGATAAAAATCAGCAATCCCAGAAACGATCTGCCGTTTTTCTCCCCCGATCTCAATTTCCAGCCTGAGCAACTTATCCGCTTTTGGCACCTTCTCAACATGGATGATTTTAGCAACGCGCAAATCCATTCGTCTGAATTCATCTATGGATACAACATCATTATCCTTTGCGCCTTCTGTTTTTTTTGTATCCTTTTCTTTGCTTTCCTCTTTTGCGTTCTTTCCTTCTTTGCTGGTATCAATTCGAGGGAAAATCGGTTCTCCTTTTATAACGGCAATTCCTGCCGGGAGGACTCCCCATCGCTGGATACTCTCCCAATTATGCAGTTCGTAGTGCTTGACAATGCCCATTTGCCTGTGAATCTTCAGTGGTGTTGTGGGCATGTGCGGGCTGATCAGCACCGATACAATACGCAGTGATTCTGCAAGGTTGTAAAGAACTGTTCCAAGTCTTGCTCTCTTTGCTTCATCCCGGGCAAGTATCCAAGGAGTCGTTTCGTCAATGTATTTGTTTGCACGGCCAATAAACTTCCAAATAGCTGTCAAAGCTGTGCTGAACTCAAGTTTTTCCATCGCATCTTCAGTCTCACTGATGATATCCTTGGCTAAATTTATTAAATCATGATCAATATCGTGGTATTCAGCTGGTTCTGGAATCTTGCCGTCAAAATATCGTTCAATCATTGCTACTGTTCTACTCAATAAATTTCCCAAATCATTGGCCAGATCCGAATTAATCCGGTTGATCAGTGCCTCTTCAGAATAATAGCCATCAGAGCCAAATGCTACTTCACGGAGAAGGTAGTATCGAACTGCGTCGACACCATATTTTTCAATCAATACCAAAGGATCGATAACATTGCCTTTGGACTTGGACATTTTCCCACCTTCTAAAACCAGCCAACCGTGTCCGAAGACCTTTTTCGGTAGCTCAATGTCAGCGGCCATCAGGATGATCGGCCAGATGATGGTATGGAATCGGACAATCTCCTTCCCTACCAAATGTACATCTGCCGGCCAATAGCGATTAAATTTACTCTCGTCTGTCCCATAGCCGATCGCTGATATATAGTTCGTCAGCGCATCGAACCAGACATAGACAACATGCTTATCATCAAAAGAAACGGGAATGCCCCAGTCAAAAGTGGTTCGGGATACACATAAATCTTCCAATCCACTTTTAATGAAACTGATCATTTCGTTCTTTCGAGATACCGGCTGGATGAATTCAGGGTTGTCTTCGATGTACTTTAACAATCGATCCGCATATTTTGACATACGGAAGAAATAGCCCTCTTCTCTCACCCATTCTGTAGCTCGACCACAATCGGGACATGTTTTTCCCTCATGCAGCTGCCTTTCTGACCAGAATGCTTCGCAGGGCACACAATACCATCCCTCATAATAATCTTTATAGATATCTCCCTGATCATAAATCTTCTTAAAGATAGCTTGTACCACTTCCTGATGACGCTTTTCGGTCGTTCGAATAAAATCATCGTTGGATATATAGAGTCTGTCCCAAAGATATTTGATTTGAGCCACCACTTCGTCTACGAATTCAATGGGTTCTTTCCCTGTTTCCTTAGCCTTACGTTGAATTTTCTGACCGTGTTCATCTGTTCCCGTCAGGAAGTACACATCATAGCCAAGCATTCGTTTAAAACGTGAAATTGCATCTGCAGCAACCGTGGTATACGCATGTCCAATATGCAGATTGCTGCTTGGATAATAAATCGGAGTTGTGATGTAATACGTTTTTCTCTCCATTAATATTCGCCTCCATTCTTAAATAGAAAATCCGCCCCTGTGCAGGGGCGGATAAAATCCGCGGTACCACCCTATTTCACAGCTGCATCGCTGCAGCTGTCTCTCCAGGTACGGAGCCTAGCTCGATACCCCGGCACGTTAACGGGCACCTGCATCCCCGGCGCGGCCTACTAGAAATCGTTCAGCCTGCAGCTCCAGAGCCATCTTCAGTGTATTTAACCAATGCCGGCTTTCACCTGTCCCCGACTCTCTGTTCTTGGCTACTGCACACTTACTCGCCTCTTTCATCGCTTTTCAAAATTTTGATATGCAATTGATTTTCTAAATATATCAGATGATCCTTTTTTTGTCAAGCAAAGCAAATCTCTTGTGCTTAGTCGTGAAGGATGCGACCTTCTCGTAAAAGTCTTTTCATTCAAAACCTATATACAACTGATCATAAGTTTTAAGTGAACATGCAAACATCGTGTTCGACACCGCTTTATTTCTAATCCGCGAAATTCGACAAATCCATATGCATACATAATTAAGTATTTTATACCAATTGAAAGTGGCTACCCCTGGATTGTAACGATATGAATTATGAAACCGTTTAACGTCAATGGTTTTATGCTACCTTTGATTTAGCGAACAATATAATCTTCAGCTCGGGAAAATATATGCAAAGAATAGGTTGACTTATTCTGGCATTTTTGGTATAGTTTATTTGAGCATAATATGTCGAATATTGTAGAATACGGAGGAGATCATTATGAAATCTACTGGAATAGTAAGAAAAGTTGATGAGCTTGGTAGAGTGGTCATTCCCATTGAGCTCAGACGAACCATGAACATTGAAGAAAAAGATGCATTGGAAATCTATGTAGACGGCGACAAGATCATTCTGCGAAAATATGAACCTGCTTGTATCTTTTGCGGTAATGCAGATGACGTAGAAAATTATCGTGGCAAGAATGTATGCATATCTTGCATAAAGACTATCTCGGACAGAATATCCTAATTAAGACCTTTTCTGGCACAATGCCTGACTTAATTGTTGGGGATTGTGCTTTTTTTATTGAACACTTCTTTAATCTCCTCCATAAGATCTACATTATTGCGCACGTCCACTGCAGTATATGCCATGGCCAAGGCCGCAGCTACTAAGGCTGCTTCCGCTTCAGGGAGAATTGTCGCCTGTGCAAACTCTTTCGTATGAGCATTCAGTGCACTGTGCCCGATTGCTATGGCAGGGTGTATGGTTGGAACGACATGGCTGACATTTCCCACATCTGTAGATCCACCCCGCTGGCTGTCGGAAAGGAATTCTACCTTATAGCCTAAACTTTCAAGATTATCGGCAAAAACTTTGCTAAGCGCTGGATTATTCTTCATTGCTTCAAAAAGTGGCTCGTAATGTTCAAAATCCACTTCTGCGCCTACTGCGTGAGCAACGCCCTCAGCACACTGCTTAAATCGCTTGATCACATAGTCCAGATAATCGCTGTCTGCGGCTCGAATGCTAAACCGAGCTTCTGCTCGGTCCGGAACGATATTGGGGGCCGAACCGCCCATTGTAATGATTCCTGCCATTCGGACATCATCCCGCAGATGATTTTTCATCATGCGGACTGCAGTATACATCTCGACCAGTGCATCCAGCGCGTTGATCCCTTCCTGAGGGGCCGCTGCTGCATGTGCGGCTTTCCCTTTGAAGCGAACTTCTAGGGGATGAGACGCTAGTGAGCTTCCACCTACCGTTGTTCGATGGGATGGATGAACAGACATTGCTATGTCAATTCCATCGAAAACCCCATTATTCACCATAAAAATCTTACCCCCGATTGTTTCTTCTGCAGGAGTTCCAAAGATAACAATCCTTCCACCTTTTCCGTCAAGAAGTCTTTTGAGAGCTATTGCAGCCCCAACACATGAGGCGGCAATGATATTATGGCCGCAGGCATGTCCAATACTCGGGAGTGCATCGTATTCCGCCATAAATCCGATGGCAAGCCCATCCCCCTGCAGATCTGCTGTTGCTTTAAACGCCGTTGGCAATCCAGCGCTCCCAAATTCAACATGAAACCCTTCACGCGCTAAGAGCTCTGTGATCCGTTCTTGCGCACCATACTCTTTCCCACCAAGCTCAGGATTATCGTATAACCACCGACTAAGCTGAAATAAATCATCCTGAATTTCATGCATAAACACTTTCAACTGAGACTTGTCCTGATCGCTCACGCTTCTTCACTCCCTTTGATTCATATCTTGCTCCTGACAGCTTCATTTACGTATTATCAATCTTAAGGGATATTGAATAGACATCTTTTTTTCTTAAATTATATTTCGCAGTCACGTGGCTCACTGCATCCTTTCTTGAAAGCCCTTTTTGCAGCATTTCTACGATCATTCTTTCTATCTGCTCACGATTTACAACTGACTTTTCATTGTCCTGGTCGTTGCTACTACCTTCAGAAACTCCTTGAATCAACAGTGTATACTCACCCCGTGGTGGTTTTGCGGCTAGCCTTTCGATTAAATCATTAATCCGCCCTCGCTCAATCTCCTCAAACTTTTTTGTCAGCTCACGGCATAATACTGCTTCTCGATTCCCCAGTGCATTTTGTATCGCTTCCAATGTTTGGATCAAACGATGGGGTGCTTCATAAAAAATTAGGGTACGTTTCTGATCCATCAAATCATGGAGCAGTTCTTCTCTCTTCCCTTTTTTGCGCGGCAGGAAGCCATTGAAAATGAAACTGTCAGTATTAAGTCCAGATACAGTCAATGCCACCAAAAATGCTGCCGGCCCTGGCAGTGACTCCACTTTCAATCCTTCTCGAATGGCTGCATTAACCAGATCCGCACCTGGATCAGAGATTCCCGGTGTTCCTGCATCGGTAGTCAATGCGACATTCTTGCCATTCTGTAGCATCTCAATTATGAATGGTTCTTTTTCCTTACGATTATGCTCATTATACGAGATGATTTTGTTTCGGATATTGTACTTTGTCAGGATCTTTCTTGTCCGCCGGGTATCCTCGGCAGCAATAATATCCACTTTTTTTAATGTTCGCAGGACGCGCACTGTGATATCTTCCATATTCCCAATGGGAGTGGCACATAAAAACAACACCCCAGCTCCAGTACTGTTTACTGGATGATCAGTTTCATGATTCATGGCGTTCACCACCGGATCTGAAATATATATTCATCAGTTCATCCGTATAATTTTCATTTTCTTGATAGACAATCAGTGGATTGTGCACAGTTAACTCTGCTCCACCATCTTTCACAGCTTCAATCAACACCATATTAGCCGGACTGTTCAAGTGTGGATGTACAAAGCGAATTCTCTTTGGCTCAAGGCGTACAGAACGCATGCCGGCAATAATATCAGTGAGACGTTGTGGTCGATGGACCATGGCAACACGCCCCCTTGATTTTACGATTCGGCTACACGCAAGCAGAACTTCTTCAAGTGAACACATGATTTCGTGTTTTGCAATTGCAATCTCGCGCGAAAGACTGGCAGCACCATCGCAAGGATTCATATATGGCGGATTTGCAGTGACAAGATCAAATGAAGACGAATTAAATATTTTATGAGCATCTTTTATGTCTCCCCACTCGATATTGATTTGTGATTCCATCTGATTGAGTGCAACGCTCCTACGTGCCATATCCACCATGGATTCCTGCAGCTCTAACCCGTGAATTTCCTTTGCTTTTGTGCGATCGGCTAGAATCAGTGGAATCACCCCGGTCCCTGAACCCAAGTCACAAACCCGATCGCCCCGCTTTACCGTCGCAAAATCGGCAAGAAGCACCGCATCCATCGAAAAACAGAAACCCTGGGTATTTTGAATAATTTGGATCCTTCGATCGATAAGATAATCCAGACGTTCATTGTCATGAAGAAACATAGAATCCACAGTTGATACGCCTCCTAATGAAGACAGTCCCCATGAGGTTGTCTCAGGAGACTGTTGCATGGAAAAGCTAGAAATCAATTTTCCGCACCATCGCTTTTTTCATCAACTTCTTCGATTGGGAATTCTTTCTTTTGTCCATCTGCAAGTTTGACAAGAATTGTACCTTTATTTGCATTCACTTTTACAACAGTACCTTCACCCTCCATGGTAACTACTTGAGCTCCCTGGCCAGGCAATTTCTGTTTTTTTCGGCCGTAGCTGTTTGATTCGTATTTCAGGCAGCACATAAGACGTCCGCACAAGCCGGAAATCTTTGTGGGATTTAGAGAAAGATTCTGCTCTTTAGCCATCCGAATGGAAACAGGCTGAAAGTCCCCGAGAAAAGAGCTGCAACAGAGAATCCGTCCACACGAACCAATTCCCCCCAGCATTTTTGCTTCATCCCGAACGCCGATCTGCCTCAGTTCAATTCTCGTTCTAAAAACTGCTGCAAGATCCTTCACAAGTTCTCTGAAGTCCACACGTCCGTCTGCAGTAAAATAGAAAATGATTTTGCTGCCGTCAAAGGTATATTCAACGTTAACCAGTTTCATATCCAGTTTATGCGCTTCGATTTTCTTCTGGCAAGTCTGAAAAGCTTCCTTTTCTTTTTCCAGATTCTGCTTTACCTGCTCCAAGTCTTTTGCTGTAGCTTTTCGGATCACTTTTTTCAGTGGTTGTACTATATCGCTATCTGGCACTTCTTTTACGCCAACGACAACTTGACCGAACTCAACACCCCTTGCTGTTTCAACAATAACTGAATCACCAGGGGAAAGCACTTTATTCTCAGGATCAAAATAATAGATCTTGCCAGCTTCCTTAAATCTTACCCCTACCACTCTAACCATTGGCTCCCTCCTTCACGAAAACCTGATTAAAACCATCGATGGCTGATCGTATCACCAGCCCAGTATTGAAGTTTTTCTGCAGTTTTGCCTGTGCTCTTTCAATATTTTGCAGCAGCACAACTGCTTCAAATATATCCAGTTCCTTCATGGCGTCATAGAATTCGCTCTTGTCGCGATGGTAAAGCAGGCTTGTATCTTTGGTCAATCTCCATACAAGGATATCACGAATCACTGTATTCCACAATCGAAGTTTCTCTTCGGCATTTTTACTCCGTTCATATTCTCGAACCAAAGCGATCATATCCTTCTTGGTGCCTTTTTTCAACTGCTCAATCTCTGCAAACACTTCATTACGGTAATCTAGAAGAACCGGATTTTCTGCTAATGCGATGGCTTTCGCCGGCATCCCTTCCGCCAATCCAGTGATCAGATGCGCTAATTCATTCTCAATTCCGAATCTACAATGAAGCTCATCCATAATTGCATCTGCCTGCAGCGGTCGAAAGGGAATCACCTGACATCTTGACCGGATTGTTGCAAGAATCTGGGCAGGATACGCAGTTGTCATAATCATAATACCTTTGGGCGGCGGTTCTTCGAGTACCTTCAGTAGACTGTTCGCAGCTGCTTGAGACATCTTTTCTGCTTCATGAATGATAAATATTTTCCATTTTCCCCGATGAGGCCCGATCTGGATATCCCGGATCATCTCCCTCATCTGCTCAATTTTTAAAGAAGCGCCTTCGCCTCGAATAATTCGTACATCTGCATTACGATTTTCTCGAATGCTTGTGCATTCTTTATTACTGCAATCATCATCCATCTGCGCAGCCCCATTTAATACACAGGCAAACTGCACTGCGGCCTCCAGCTTGCCAATCCCCTCTGGCCCTTCAAAAAGGAAAGCGTGAAATGGCTTTTCGTGTTTAAGATTTGCTTCTAGAAGTCTGCGGGCAATCATTTGCCCCGCCAGGGTTTTCATGTTTTTTTCTCCTATCATTAGATCTTTTCAAATTTCTCAACATCCAATACAAATAGTGTAG
>CAZDAI010000054.1:0-13108 GCA_964503545.1 uncultured Candidatus Sumerlaeota bacterium | reverse complement strand
AGCGGCATTCGCAACTATAACACCAGTAGGCAGAAATTTTGCCACCCGGGAATGGATCATGGAGGTAGGGCGTGAGGCGGGTGACCTCTTGCGCAACCAAGGTGGCAGGCGCAGCGGGATTGTCAGTACGCTGGCAAATACCAGCCAGGGAATTGCCTCAGGCATCGTGTCACTGGTGCTGCTGGGTGTCTGGTTTTTGTTGCTCTGGCGAAAATCCGGGAATCTGCGTCTCTTGCAGCGTTCAGCAGCCATCGGACTCTTGGCGAGTCTGATTGCCTGGGGGGCAGGACGCTTGTTCCAGGGGTTGCCCTGGTGGCAGAATCAGCAGCAGCTAGTGCCTTTTGGTTATTTAACCCTGCTGATCCTGAGTACGGCTTTTGCCGTCTGGTTGACTGGCAAAGTATGGGCAGCATCCTGGCCGGAACCTTTGTGGGCGGTGCTGCCGGCTGCAACCTTTCTGGCGGTGTATCGGGTTTGGCCATCCTTTTGGAGCGGTGAAACAAGCTGGCATATGGTCTCCTGGTACACGCGGGACTTTTTTCTCCAGGTCGGGGTATTTAGTGCCGGCGCCTTTTTGTTTCTCATTCTGCCTCAGGCCCGGGGCAGTCGGGTACCGAAAATCCTGCCTGGCCGTGTTTTCCTGGCAGCTCTGGTCAGTGCCCTGGCTGTTTTGGGGGCAGAGATGATTTTTGGCAGAATCAGCGGGGGGCTGGGGTCATTTTTGGGGCTGATTACCCTGGTGGTGGGAGGCATCGCAGCGGTTGCTGCTATTGGGTTGGCTATTTTATTAACCATTTTCCGGCGGGAGCGGATCGGCGGCATGATCGGCCTGTGGGGTAATTTCTTTTGGGTGTGCATCTGGATCCTCTGGATGCTCCTGGGTGCCCCCTGGTTTCCCTGATCCTCTGCAAGGCGAAGGATTTATGTGTGGTTGAAAGGAATCACCCTCACGGGTGTAGAAACCTAAAGGAAAAATATATCGCGGGAGGAAGTCATCATTGCAGATGCACCGACACGAACGCCTACTCATCCTACTACTTGTCGCCGTACTTCTGACCGGAACTGTTTTGCGTCTGACCCGATCCCAACCGGAGCTTTTGCCGGAGCAGGGTGCAAACCATGAACCGGCAGCTTCATCCGAACAGCCTGAACCCTGCGAAACCATTGTTGTGCATGTCACCGGCGCAGTACGCAGCAGCGGCGTTTTTGTTCTGCCGGCGGGTGCCCGGGTGGCCGATGGGGTACAGGCAGCCGGGGGTCTGACCCCCGAGAGTGATCCGGAGCGTATCAATCTGGCAGCCTTTCTGGTGGACGGCCAGCAGGTCGTTGTGCCCGGGCGAACTCAAGAGATGCCTGGCATTACCGAGCCCGCAGCACCACCCGTTTATGGAAA
Organism: uncultured Candidatus Sumerlaeota bacterium; assembly: GCA_964503545.1. Lineage (GTDB taxonomy): Bacteria > Bacillota > SLNR01 > SLNR01 > SLNR01 > JAXGQE01. Next base: position 11,715 of record CAZDAI010000054.1, on the reverse strand, counting down.
AATTTCCATCAACACAGCCAGCCGCACCGAACTGGAATCCCTGCCCGGGATCGGGTCGGTACTGGCAGAACGAATTGTGGCCTACAGGCAGCTGCATGGCGCATTTACCAGTGTAGACGATCTTCTCAATGTTTCCGGAATCGGCGAGAAAAAGCTGGAGGATATCCGGGAGATGATCACATTGTACTAACGCAGCGGGGATACCCTTCAGGAGGACGAACCATGACTAGAAAAACCCAGCGTTTCTTTTTCGATTTGCTCCAGGTGGTAGTAATCGCGTTTGTTCTTTCCATGGTGGTGCGCACCTATGTGGTGGAAGCACGGATCGTACCCACCGAATCCATGGTGCCCACGATTCAGGTAGGGGACAGGCTTATGTTCGATAAGCTTTTTTACCGGATCGGTGACCTGAAACGACAGGATATCATCATGTTCTTGCCGCCGGAGTCAGCCCAGCAGGCGACGGAACAGTTTTTCGTCAAACGGATCATTGGCTTGCCGGGTGATGTGATTGAAATGCGCTATGATCCGAACACCGGAATTGGTAAACTGTTTGTAAACGGTGAAGAGCTTGTTGAAGAATACCTGGGCAGTTTGCCCGATTATCCCTACGGGCCAGAGACAGTTCCAGCAGGGATGCTCTTTGTGCTGGGGGATAACCGCAGTTTCAGCTATGACAGCCACTCTTGGGGATTCTTACCCATGGAAAATGTCCGAGGGCGACTGTTGTTTCGTTTTTTCCCTCTGCGCAGTTAGGCCACAGGAGGTGCTTGTGTGTCGGGACTACGGGAGTACACCGGTGTGATTCACTGTCATTCAGATTATTCGGATGGTCGCGTTGCTCTGCCGGAAATTCTGCAGGAAGCGAATCGGGCGCGTCTGGATTATCTGATTCTCAGTGATCACAATACCATGGCGGCTAAAAAAGCATATCCCAATGGCCGGTATGGTGATGTGCTGCTGATTCACGGTGTGGAGATAACCCCCCGCTACAATCATTATCTGGCCCTGGGGATCCATCACTGGCCCGCGACGGACCATTCACCCCAGACCATCATTGATGAAGTACGGAATGCCGGTGGATTGGGCTTTGTCTGTCATGCCCATGACCGGGGGAGCCGCTTTTTGCTCCATCCCAGTTATGAATGGCGCAACTTGCAGGTTACCGGTATGACCGGACTGGAGATCTGGAGTTTTTTAAGTCAGTGGATTGCCAGCTGCCAGGGACCTTTCAGTACACTACGGAGCTTCTTGCAGCCGGCAAAAGCCTGTCCCGGACCACCCGCTGCCAGCCTGGCCTGGTGGGATGAGTTGTGCCAGAAACAGCCAACGGTGGGCATCGGAACTGCAGATGCTCATGTACTGCGCACAAAAGTGGCCGGGATCACGTTGACAGCATTGTCACTGAAGCCGGCTTTTTCCGGAGTGAGGACTAATTCGTTGCTGGAAACCCTGCTTCCAGAGGATCCAGGATTGGCAGAGCAGGCTGTTCTAGCAGCACTGGCCAGGGGACAAGTTTATGTGGCCGATTACAGCCATGGTTTTTCTGGTGGGCTGAGATTTTTCTGTACAATCGGCGGGCAGATAGTGCCAATGGGTGCCACAGTTGAGCTGACAACGCCGGCAACCCTGGGGGCCAGCTGGCCCGCGGGGGGGTATTTGAAAGTATTTTTAAACGGAAATCTGCTTGAACACCGGACGGGGACTGACTGGGAAAGCACAACGAATAGTCCCGGCGTTTATCGAGTGGAGGTCTGGCCGGAGCAGGGGAATAAACCCTGGGCTCTATCCAACCCCATTTACCTCAGGCCAGTAGCGGGAAAAAAGCAGGACGAACCTTTATAGAGAAAGAAGGAACAGGAATGGCATATGATCTGATTATTGTCGGTGCTGGACCGGCAGGCATCTTTGCCGCACTGGAAGCGAAAAAACTGCAGCCGGGTATCCAAATTCTGATGCTGGAGAAGGGGCAACCCATTGAGAAACGCATCTGCCCCAAACGGGAAACCGGCGTATGCGTGGGTTGCAATCCTTGTCATATTACCACCGGTTTTGCTGGCGGGGGAGCCTATTCAGACGGTAAACTCTCCCTTTGCCCGGAAGTAGGGGGAATGCTCCCGGAGTACATCGGGTATGAGGAAACGGTAGAATTAATCCGCTATGTGGACGAGATGTACCGTCTGGAGGGTGCCGACCGGAAAATTTACGGGATCGGTCAGCCCGAGATGGTGGAGAATGTCCGCCGCAAAGCCATTGAAAGCAACCTGAAGCTGATTGAATGTCCCATCCGGCATCTCGGAACTGAAGTCAGCTACCGGATCTACCAATCCTTTCAGAAGGAACTGCTGGATTTAGGCATTGACCTGCGCTTTAAGACACCCGTTACCGACTTGCTGGTAACAGAAGGGCAGGTCTTGGGTGTGATTGCCGATGGGGAGCAGTTCTATGGGCAACGCGTCGCTGTGGCTGTGGGCCGGGAGGGCTCCGAATGGTTCCAGGGCATCTGTGACCGACACGGCATTCGCACCATCTCCGGCACAGTGGATATCGGCGTGCGGGTGGAGACTCGCAATGAAGTGATGCGGGAGCTCAATGAAGCCATGTATGAAACCAAACTGGTGTATTACACCCCAACCTTTGATGATAAAGTGCGGACATTTTGCACCAATCCCGGCGGGGAAGTGGTGGCCGAGTACTATGATGGACATCTGGCGGTGGTCAACGGCCATAGCTACAAGGCTGACGACCGCAAGACAGCCAACACCAATTTCGCCCTGCTGGTGTCGAAAAATTTCACAGAACCGTTTCGTTCACCCATTGAATACGGAAAATACATTGCCCGACTGGGCAATATGCTGGCGGGCAATAAAATCATGGTGCAGCGCTATGGGGATTTTCGCCGAGGGCGGCGGACTACTGTGGAGCGCCTCCATCGAAACAACATTACCCCCACCCTAAAAGACAGTGTTCCGGGGGATCTGAGCCTGGTCCTGCCTTATCGCATCATGAAGGACATTGATGAGATGATCCGCGCCTTGGATCACATAACACCGGGGCTGGCCAGCGATGAAACCCTGCTCTATGGGGTGGAAGTTAAATTCTATTCCAATAAAGTGATGGTGGAAAACAACTTTGAGACGACAGTACGCAATCTGCATGTGCTGGGCGATGGTGCCGGGATTACCCGGGGTCTGATTCAGGCCAACTGCAATGGCATTGCCTTTGCCCGTAAAGCGTACCGCTAAAGGAGCAGTATGGCACAGGACCGTTTGGATCCAGGGGATCGCCAGGTGAGCCTGGCAGGCGTGGTAGAGAAAATTATATACCGGTCGGAGGACAGTCTGTTCACTGTTGCCCTGATCAAAACAACCGCAGGCGCAATCACAGTCTGCGGCAGTTTTTATGTGCTTTTGCCGGGGGATGAGGTGCTTCTTTTCGGGGGGTGGTCAATCCATCCGCGCTATGGTGAACAATTCCAGGTGGAACGTTACGAAAAAGAGTTTTCCCCTCATTTTAGCAATGCGGCCGCTGGCCCCTTGCACTGGCAGACAGTTGAAGAATTTCTGATTCGTCTTCAAAGGCTGGGACTAACCTTACAGGAGGCCCTTCAGGCGTTTTCAATTTACGGTGCCGATACCGAAGCGATTCTGGTGGACAATCCCTACCGCCTGACTGAACCGCCGGTTGGCATCCCCTTTGTTGCGGCTGATCAGATGGCAGCAGCTCTGGGCATTCCCTGTGAGTCGGAATACCGGCTCCAGGCTGCTTTGCTTCAGGTGCTGGAAGATGCCCGCAAAGGCGGGCACACCTGCCAGCCCACAGAGCAGGTTCTGAGCCGGGCTACAGCTTTGCTATCTTGCGTGCAGGAGGCGGGTCTGGACAGTCCGCAGACTCTGGCTGTGGAAATAGCCAAGCTCCTAGACAGTGAGCACCTGGTGCAGGACGACGATGGCTTTTTATTTCTACCGGATGTCTATGAGGCAGAAAAGTCGGTTGCCTGTGATCTTTTGCGACTGCAGCGAACCTGGGCCGGGCCGCTCCTCGCCGATATCCGGGCGGCACTGTGCCAAGGCGAAGCCCGCATGGAACTGGCACTTGCTCCCCGGCAGCGCGCTGTCTTGGACCAAGTTCTCTCTCAGCCGGTCAGCATCATTACCGGGGGACCGGGTACCGGGAAAACCACCATTTTACGCACACTTCTGGAAGCCCTGGAAGGCCGGGGCGGGACAGCGGGCGTATTGCTTGCAGCACCCACCGGCCGGGCGGCCAAACGCCTGACAGAACTGACGGGTTGGGATGCAGTCACGATTCACCGCCTGCTAGGTGCCCGGGGCTCACAAGAGCCACCGGCATTTGACTTTCATCGGGATCAGCCCCTAACGGGACGGCTGTTGATTGTGGATGAAGTTTCCATGGTGGATGTGCATCTCTTTGCTAACCTGCTGGCAGCTTTGCCAGACGGCATGGGCCTGATTCTGGTGGGGGATGTGAACCAGCTGCCCAGCGTGGGGCCCGGTCAGGTTCTGGGGGATCTGATTCGCTCTGGAAAAATTCCGGCAGAAGAACTGTCCACCGTTTTTCGCCAGGAAGAAGCATCGGCGATTATCATGAATGCCCACCGCATTCAACAAGGACTCCAACCTCATTTACACCGCCAGGACAGTGATTTTAGGTTTATCCCCCGAGAAGAGCCCATCGCTGTGGCAGATACCCTAGCAGATGAACTAGATCAGCTTTTGGCTCAAGGTTATCATGTGGATGATGTGCAGATTCTCACACCCTTTCACAAAGGCGATACAGGTACAACCGCCCTGAACCGCCGCCTACGAGACCGGATCAATCCCTGGGAGCCCGGTGTTCTAGAGGTGCGCGGCACCTACGAGCTATTCCGGCGGGGAGACAAGGTAATGCAGATGCGCAATGACTACAACAAAGGGGTCTTCAATGGCAACATTGGACATATCGTTGATCTGGAAAACGGTCCGGAGCCGGTTATCATGGTAGATTTTGACGACCATCAGGTACATTATGCCGGAGAAGAACTGAATGATCTGGCTCTGGCCTATGCCATCACGGTGCATAAAGCCCAGGGTAGTGAATTTCCCGTGGTGATTATGCCGGTCTGCTGGTCCCAACGGGCACCGGTAACCCGGAATCTGGTCTATACGGCACTCACCCGGGCGCGCCAGAAAGTGGTGCTGATCGGTCGGAAGCAGGATCTGATCTGGGGTATCCGCAATCAGCGTTCCGGACAACGCTGCACACGACTGGCTGCCATGTTGGGAAATAGTTAATATTTATGCAGGAATAATGGTTTTTATGAAGAATAGCTCCCTATTGCCCACAACTGAGAGGAGGATTTTTATGGATATTCGTTTGGCACCATCCCGCTACATTCGGGAATCAGGTATCACAGCCCGGATGGATCCCTATCTGGCCGGACTTGGCAAAAAAGCAATGCTGGTGGGCGGACATACAGCTCTGTCCGTGGCCGCTACCAATGTAAAAGAAAGCTTGCAGAAAGCAGGCATTGATGTAGTTGGTGAACAATGGTATGGTGGTGAATGTTCCTGGGAGAACATCGACGCTCTTGTGGCGGATCTCGTGGCCAACAATGCCGATTTCGTGATTGGAATCGGCGGTGGCAAAGCCATTGACACTGTCAAAGGCGCTGCGTATAAAATCAATATGCCGGTTGTTACCGTTCCCACCATTGCTGCTACCTGCGCAGCCTGGACCCCCCTTTCCATCATTTACAGTGCTGAAGGGAAATACCTGGAATCCTGCCGGCGTTCAGCCCAGCCGAACCGGGTATTTGTGGATGATACGATCATTGGGGCAGCACCCGTGCGTTATCTAGTGTCCGGCATGGGCGATACCTTGGCCAAATGGTATGAAACGGATGTTGCAGTAAAAAAACGTGGCTTTGATGCAGCTACCCTGTCTGCCCACCGTCTGTCCCTGCTCTGCAAGGATATGATCGATGAATACGGTGCTGCCGCCAGTGAAAGTGTTAGCAAAGGGTCTTATTCTACTGAGCTGGGGCATGTGATTGATGCCATCATCGCCGTCAGCGGGATGGTCAGTGACCTGGGTGGGGAAGGCTGTGCTTCTGCTGCGGCTCATCCTGTGGCAGCGGGACTGACCTTGATCGATATTGTGCATAAAATGTATCATGGAGAAGTGGTCGCTTTCGGTATTCTCTGCCAACTGATGCTGGAAGATAAACCGGATGGGGAAGTCAATGAATTTCTTACGATCTGCAAGCGGTTGGGATTGCCCATGACCCTCATGGATCTGGGTCTGGATTCTTTGGGCGGCGAGATTTTGGAAGAAGTGGCGCAAAAGGCCATTGAAGCCGAAAACATTCACAACATGCCTTTCCCTGTGAGCAGGGATATGGCAGCCAAAGCGATTCTGGCGGCGGATGCCAAGGGCAAAGCATTTCAGGAAGGAAACTGAGGTGAACTGAATGCAGCACCCTGATGGACTGATCCGCGCCGGGCTGCGGACGTTGGAACCCTACAAGGCGGCATTGCCGGATATGACCCCGGCCCGTCTGAAAGAACACCTGCAGTTGGAGCAGGTGGCCAAGCTCTCGTTCAATGAAAACCCATTTGGTACATCTGCCAAGGCCATTGCAGCCATGGAGAAAGCCTTGCATGAGTTGCACTACTACCATGATGTGGACGAGTCGGGACTCAAAAGCCTGCTCTGCGCCCATCATCATGTGGTACCTGAGCAGATTCTGCTGGGCAATGGGGCGGATGAAATCGCGCAGATGGCAGCCATGGCTTTTCTCAATGAGGGAGATGAAGCCATTATTCCTCAGCCCACCTACATTCAGTATGAGGTATCCACCCTGACGATGGGAGCTGAACCCGTATTTGTACCGGTTAAGGATTTCCGCATTGACACCCGGTCCATTCTAGAACGGATCGGACCTCGGACCAAGCTGATCTATATCTGCAATCCCAATAACCCCACGGGGACATACATTCCCAAAGGGGAAATGGATGCTTTTGTGGCAGATTTACCGGACAATGTGGTGGTGCTGCTGGATGAGGCCTATTATGATTATGTGGAAGCCGGTGACTATCCGGATATTTCTGATTATCTGGACAGCGGCAAACTGATGATGGGGGTGCGCACATTCTCCAAGAATCACGGCTTAGCGGCCGCACGGGTAGGATACGCATTGGGTCCCAAGGACCTGATTCATACGGTTGCCCGAACGCGCATGCAGGTTAATGTGAACCACATCGGCCTCTGCGGGGCAGCAGCCAGTTTCCTGGATACGGATCATCAGCGCTATGTTCTGACAGAAACTGCTGTCCAAAAGTCACTGCTCTACGGCGAGTTTCAAAATCTGGGTCTCTTCTTTGTGCCGTCCCAGGGAAATTTTATCTTTGTGGATACAGGAAAAGACAGCGCTCAGGTGTTGCAAGACCTGGCCGCCCAGGGTGTAGTGGTTCGTCCCGGGTATCTCTTTGGCTATCCGACATTTTTGCGGGTTACTGTTGGAACCCCGGCGCAAAACCAGGCTCTGATTGCCGGACTGGCAGGAATCCTGGGCAGAAAGTAGAAATATACAGAGTACCGGTTCAGAGTACCTGTAACCGACAGGCACCGGCGCAGCGCCGGTGTCTTTTTTAATCAGGGGAGGGATGAGAGCGTGAAACCTGGCCAGAGAAATATGATTCTGGTACTGGTGCTGATTGTGGCACTGGCAATCGTGGCATATCCCCGGCTTTTCCCAGGCAATGGGGATGAGGATTTTTCCCCCACGGAAAATCCGGCCCAGGCCCTGGCGGATGCCCAGGCTGCAGGCAGGAAAGTTTTCCTGGAGTTTTACTCTGAGACCTGAGCTCCTTGCGTGAGCATGCGGCCGGTGGTATCGGCCCTGAAAAGCAAGTATCAGGATCGGGTAGATTTTATTGTGGTGGATGTAGGAACCAGTGAAGGTCTGGCTGTAGCCCGGGAATTCCGGATTACAGCTACACCCACTTATTTGTTCATCACTGAAGATGGTTTTACCATGGGTTCTTTACGGGGACGGCAGGATGGGTCCGTGATGGAAGATGCGGTGGAGGCGCTGCTTGCCAATTAGAGAGGAGTTGAGGGGTCCTGAGCGGTTTTGTTGACTATGTATACACCATGCTGGAAAGCGGTCGTACCATTGTGTTTGCACTGGTATTTCTGCTGGGTGTCATAACCAGCTTCAGCCCCTGTGTGCTCTCGATCCTGCCCATTATGGTGGGCTATATTGGCAGCCGGGAGGGGATCAGCCGCCTGAAGGGGTTTTTCCTCTCACTGCAGTTTGTGCTGGGGATGGCCATTACCCTGGCCATTTTAGCAGTGGCGGCCGCTTCTTTTGGCCGCATATTTGAGCAGACAAACCGCGCCTGGTATTTTGTTCTGGCCGGGGTGACCATCCTGATGGGGCTGAACCTCCTTGATGTGGTTCCGCTCCGTTTTCCTACCCTGCAAAAAATGCCAGCATTCTCCGGAAATTTTCTGGGGCCGGTGCTGATGGGCATGGCTTTCGGCCTTGTTATGTCACCCTGTACGATCCCGGTGCTGGCTGTACTGCTGACCTATGCTGCAGCACGGGGAGATGTGCTCTACAGCATGGGACTACTCTTTTTCTATGGTTTGGGACATGGCATGATACTGCTGGCTGCCGGGACATTCACATCGGTGCTGACCACCATCCCACAGATCCGCGCCCGAACCGGATTTATAACAAAAGCCAGTGGCATTCTGCTGCTTCTGGCTGGTTTATATTTACTGACACTTACCTGGTAGTGCTCATGCTGCCGGTGGCATAAGGAGGAGATGATATGAGCGACAGCTGCAATCGCCCGGATCTCAAACAGGTGGTATTGCGCTTTGGCAGTGAGACGATTGAGACCCAGGTGATTCAGGAAGGTGATGAATTGCTGCTGCCAGTCGATGTTCTGGCGCGAATTCTGGGGATTTCCGTGGAACTGGATCCGGGGCTGGGCATGGTGACCTTGGGTAAAAAGACAGACGAGGCTGGATCTTTAAGCGAGGCTCTCCAGGCAGAAATTCGCCGGGCAATCACAGAAAAGGCACACCTGATCAGCCAGGCAAACCGCACCATTTATGAGCATCCTGAGACGGGAGATCATGAAGTAACCGCGGCGGCTATACTGGCCGATCAGTTGGAGTCCTGGGGATTTACCGTCACCCGGGGTCTACCGGGGCGAAAACCCGGGTCAGGTGAGGATATTTTCCTGCCAACGGCTTTTAAGGCAGAACGGATAGGCTGTGGGTCTGGTCCAACCGTGGCTATAATGCTGGAATACGATGCACTGCCCATGGGGCATGGCTGTGGCCACAATCTGATTGCGGCCGCCGGACTGGCCGCCGCTGCAGGTCTGGAGTCTGTTATGGACCGTCTGCCCGGTCGATTGCTGGTACTGGGCACACCTGCCGAAGAAGGCGGTGTTTTGGGTGGCAAAGTGCCAATGCTTGAAGCCGGTCATTTTGCTGATGTTGATGTGGCTATGATCACCCATGGGGGTGACCGCTGGGATACTGGCTCACCCTGGCTGGCAGTACGGTCTGTGGCCATGGATTTTAAAGGGATACCAGCGCACGCAGCTGCTGCCCCCCATAAAGGGCGCAGCGCCCTGGATGCTCTTGTTCTGACTTACCACGGCATCGAGATGATGCGGGAACATGTTCGTGAAGACGCGCGAATCCATGGAATTGTGACCAATGGCGGAGCGGCATCCAACATTGTGCCGGAGGCAGCTTCGGCCACATATGCTGTTCGTTCACTGGACAATGCTTATCTGAATGAATTGATGGAACGCATTGACAATGTGGCAAAAGGGGCGGCGCTGGCCAGCGGTTGTACGGTGGAAACCCGCTGGAGCTACGGCTATCGGGCCCCGGTTAATGTGCCGCGTCTTGATGAAAAAGTTCTGGCCTACGCCCGTCTGCTGGGTGCAGGACCCGTGGCGCCTTGGACCAGTTTGGCTTCATCGGATCTGGGCAATGTCGGTGAGGTTCTGCCTACAGTCAACCTATGGTTTGCAGCAGCTCCTTTGGGCACTCAGCTGCACACCCATGAATTTCTGGCAGCGGCTGGCACCGATGAGGCCTTTGCTGCCGCAATCCAGGCCGGAACGGCCCTGGCCCTGGCCGGGGCTGAACTGCTGGGCGATCCGGCAGAAGTGGCCCGCATTCAAAAGGATTTTGCTGCCCAAAAGGGTAGCTCCCAGACAAAGGAGGTAGTGTAGGGATGAATAAAAGCGAATTCAAACGAATTACCTGCACCGGCACACCCCACGCCATCGGTCTGACCCACGGTCGGGAAGCACGGGAACAGATTGAGGTCAGTATTGACACCTACCGGGATATGTTTCGAGTGTATGCCAAGCTGGAATGGGAGCAGGCACTGCAGGAAGCAGAGAAATACATCCCCTTTATCGAAGCCTACGATCCTGATCTGATGGAGGAGATCCGCGGTGTTGCGGAAGGCAGTGGTCGACCCCTGTTGGAAATTGTGGCGCTAAATGCCCGCAGTGAAATTGCTTTAACAGAAAAGATGCTGGATGGCTGCACATCCTTTGCCCTGACTCCGGAGATTTCCGGCGGGAAAACATACGTGGGGCAAAACTGGGACTGGAAAGCATCCCAGCGGCGTTCATTTGTAGTTTTAAATATCGTTGCCAAAGACCGCCCGGCAATCTGCATGGTGACAGAGGCTGGAATCATCGGAAAAATCGGGTTCAACAGTGCCGGCATCGGCGTCTGCCTCAATGCCCTGGTAGCCAATGAAAATGTACCCGGAACACCACTGCATATCATTCTGCGGGGAATCCTGCAGAGTGAAATTCTCAGCGATGCAGTCAAAGCTGTGGCCAGTACCCAGATTGCATCAGCAGCCAATTTTCTGGTCTGCCATCAGGATGGGGAGGCCATCGACATTGAAGCCGCCCCCTCTGATTATGATGTGTTGACACCGGATCAGGGGCTGTTGCTTCATACCAACCATTTTACCAGTCTGCGCCTGAGGGGGATCAAAGACCTGGGCAAGTTTGCGTTTGTGGATTCCCAAATCCGCCTGGCCCGGGCCCGCAAGCTTTACGAAGGCAAACGCGGGCAGATTGATCTAGCAGATATTCAGGGGATCATGCGGGACCATTTCAATTATCCAAAATCCATCTGCCGCCATGAAGATCCACGGGATGAAGCCGGACGGCGCTCTGAGTCGGTGTTTTCCATCATCATGGACCTGGCAGCTAAAACCATGCATTTAACCGATGGTCCTCCCTGTCAGGCAGACTATGCTGCCATTCAGGCAGATTTTTAAGCATCCGCAGCAAAACAAACCCATCGAAAACGGTGGGTTTTTTTTATGGCTACGATTGTCGGACGGAGAGGATATTTGTCTAGGGGATGGGATGTGTAGCGGGCTCTTTCGACACAGGGGACATGATATATTGGAGCGGAAGATGCTGCCGGAAAAGTGGCTTGAGAGAGGGGATTCCTTGTGCCGACCGCTGCTGCAACCGCATTGTCCCTGGCCGGTGGAATTTGGCTGGGTCGTCTGCGCGGCCTCACCCCGGAGCTGGCGTGGGGACTACTGGTCTGTGCCATGCTTGTCTGGTGGCGGTGGGGATGTTTATGCGGATAACGATCATGAAAATTCTGTAACAAAAAACTTTATGTTACCTG